>WHSS01000108.1 GCA_009379975.1 Actinophytocola sp. | reverse complement strand
CGCGGGATTCCCTGTGCGGATACTGGCGTGAGTCGCGCAAGTCCGTTCAGTTGAGCAAGCGAGCGGTCACTCCGGGGAGTTCGCCGAAGCGGGCCTGTTTATCGGTGGTCAGAACGGTGCGTCCCGTTGCGCGGCCGGTGGCAGCGATGATCAGGTCGTGGGCGCCGCGCGGCTCACCCTGTGCACGAACGTAGGTGAGAAGCTCGGCATGATGCTCGGCGACGCCGGAGTCGTAGTCGATAACCGGTGCGATGTCACGCAATTGCGAGAGGAAGCTCCGGGCGCTGGCCTGCTGGGCGGGATTGGTTTGGGCGGCGACGCCCGTCAGGTATTCGGCGATCACGACGGCAGGAAGGGCTACATCGTCGGTGTCGTCAAGCACGCTGGGCAGGTCAAGTTTGCCCCGGTCGATCGCGACAAGGACCCCAGTGTCGAAAATCAGCTTTGCCACGGGTCGCTGTCCTCATCGGCGCGGGCGTAATCATCGATCGACTCGACGGCGTCGACGAACTCCGCGTCGAGGCCGATTTTGCCCGCCCACTTGCGGGTCAGATCGTTGAGCGCTCCACCGTTGGCGCGAGGCGCGGGAACGATGCGCGCGACCCGCTCTCCCTTCCTGGTGACAATGAACGTTTCCCCGGCCTCGGCTTCGTCGAGCACGCGCGTGAAGCTACGCGCGGCTTCCGTGGCACTGATCTCCTTCATGCGATCATATTATCTGATTCAGCAAATCTGCGCCCGCCGGGTCTTGACACCTGCGGGCTGGAACTGTACCGATGGTCTATTCAACTAGACCGGAGGTCTACTTTGCGACGAGCGGACGTGCGTGATGTCCTCCTGGACCTCATCGACGACCTGGCGCAGGGCGACCCGCTGCCCGCCGAACGTGAGCTGGCGAGCCGGGTCGGCGTATCTCGCATGACACTGCGCAAGGCCGTTGATGAACTGGTCGCGGCCGGCCGGGTGGTTCGCAGGCGCGGCATGGGCACCTTCGTCGCGGGACCGAAGCTGGCGCAGCCCCTTACCGCCACGTCGTTCACCGAAGACATGCTGGCCAGGGGACACGTGCCAGGCGCGCGCACGGTCTCGGCACGGACCGGGCCTGCCGGTGCAGTCATCGGACGCCGGCTCGAGGTCTCCCCAGGCGACGAGGTGCTGCGAGTACGCCGTCTTCGCCTCGCCGACGATCAGCCCATGGCCATCGAGGAACTGCACGTCCCGACGGCGATCGTGCCGGGGCTCACCGGCGAGGACCTGGTCGACCACTCCTTCTACGAACTGCTCCAGCAGCGTTACGGCGTGCGGATCTCCAGCGGGATCCAGGTACTCGAACCGACCGTGACCGATCCAGAGGAGTCCGAACTGCTGGGCGTCCCGATGCACTCGCCCGCGTTCCTGTTCGAGCGCGCCAGCCGGAGCGAGGACGGCACCGTCATCGAGTTCGTCCGGTCGATCTACCGCGGCGACCGGTACCGCATCGTGGCGGAGATCCGCACCGGCACCCCGGCGCAGCCGCAGGAAGCGGGTGCGCCATGACGACCGTGCTCGCCTTCGACGTCGGCAAGACCTCCTGCCGGGCGGCCGTCTTCACCGACGGCACCCTGACCACCGAGGCTCGATGCGGCGGAGCGCCCGGTGTCGCTGAGCCCGGCGGCGCGGCAGCCGCGCTGGACGTCATGGCCAAAGCGGCACAGACAGCGGGCGCCGAGCGGGTCGACGCGGTGGGCGCCGGGCTGGCCGGGCTGGGCGCCATCCCGGGCGAAGCCGACGTGATCGCGAAGGTCCTCGCTGCCCGCCACCGGACGCGGCGGATCGCGCTCGCGAGCGACGTGGTGACCGCACACGCCGGCGCGCTGGGCGGAGCGGCAGGCGTCGTGGTCGTCGCGGGCACCGGCTCGGTCGCTCTCGGCCTTTCCGGTGGCGTCGCGGTGACCGTCGACGGCTACGGCTACCTGCTCGGCGACGTCGGCGGCGGGTACGCGATCGGCCGCGCGGGTCTGGATGCGGCGCTGCGGTGCCACGACGGCAGGGCGGGCTCGGCCGCCCTGGCCGACCGTGCCGAACGGCGGTTCGGGCGGCTGACCGGGCTGCCCGCCGAACTGCGCGGATCACCCAACCCCGCGCAGCGAATCGCGTCGTTCTCGCTCGACGTGTGCGCACTGGCCGACGAAGGCGATTCGGCGGCGGGCCGGATCTGCGCCGAGGCAGGGCGGGAGCTCGCGCGCATGGCTGAGGCGGCTGCGAAGCGGCTCGGGATGAACGGGCCCGTGACGATCACCGGCGGGCTCTGGGAGGCAGGGGAGTGCGTCGCGACCGCGTTCGCCGAGGAGCTACGGCCCATCGAGGCCCAGCCCGCTGCGGGCGACGCCTGCGACGGTGCCCTCCAGCTAGCTCTGCGCGACGACCTGCCGCATGAGCAATTGGTGCTCCGGCCGCCGGTGGGTGCGTCATGAACAGGAACGACGTCGACATGAACCACATCAACGCGGAGCTCGAGCGGCTGGAAACCGAAGGCATCCGACCCGACCTCGCCGACCTGGACCGCTGGTCGACCGCAGGCGTCGTCGCGCAGATCGCCGCCGACGACGCGACCGTCGCGCCGGCTGTCGCCGACGAGGCCCCGCGCATCGCCGCCGCCGTCGACGCGATCACTGAACGGATGCGGGCAGGCGGACGGCTGATCTACGTCGGCGCGGGCACACCCGGCAGATTGGCCGTGGTGGACGCGTCCGAGTGCGTGCCGACCTTCGGCATCGATCCCGGCATGGTGCTGGCCGTAGTAGCGGGCGGCTCCGACGCGGTTACCACAGCGGTGGAGGGAGCGGAGGACGACGTGGTCGCCGCGGCGGCGGATCTGCGGGCCGTAGGGGTGTCCGCAGGTGACGCCGTCGTGGGGATCACGGCGTCCGGCCGCACGCCGTATGTGTTGGCGGCGATGGCGGCGGCGAGCGAGGCAGGCGCGGTCACCATCGGCGTGTCGAACAACCGGCGTACGCAGCTCTCCGAGCGGGTCGACATCGCCATCGAGGTCGTCACCGGACCCGAGGTCATCGCCGGATCCACCCGGATGAAGGCGGGCACCGCGCAGAAACTCGTGCTCAACACCCTGTCGACGGCAACGATGATCCGGCTGGGAAAGACCCACGGAAACCTCATGGTGGACGTCCGCGCGACGAACGTGAAGCTACGGGCCAGGGCACTCCGCATTGTCGTCGCGGCGACCGGTGTCGATGACAACACGGCCACCGCCGCCCTCGACCGTGCGGGCGGCCACGCGAAGTCGGCGATCACCGCCCTGCTGGCGGGCAAGGAACCGTCATGATCGTGATCGCGCTGTCCTCAGGAACATCGGCCGACGGTATCGACGTCGCGGTCGCAGACTTCTCGCGTGACGGCGACGCCATGCTGCTGCGCCCGCTCGGCCATACCGTGTACCCGTACTCGCCGCGACTACGTGAGGCGATCATCGCCGCCGCGCCGCCCGCGCTCATTACGGCCGAACAGGTCTGCCGGCTCGACACCGCCATCGGGCAGGAGTTCGCCGACGTGGCGAGGAAGGCCGCCGTTGAACTGGCCGATGGGAAGGCGGAACTGGTGGTTTCGCACGGCCAGACCTTCTTCCACTGGATCGACCACGGTGTCCCGCGCGGGACCCTGCAGCTCGGCCAGCCCGCGTGGATCGCGGAAGCCACCGGGCTGCCCGTGGTCTCCGACGTCCGCGCCAACGACGTGGCGGCGGGCGGGCACGGTGCGCCGCTCGCCGGGCTGTTCGACGCCTTGCTTCTCGCCGATCGCCCCCTGCCCGCCGCCGCGCTGAACCTCGGCGGCATCGCGAATGTCACCGTGCTGCTGCCCGGCGCGCCGGCACTGGCCTTCGACACCGGCCCGGCGAACGCACTGCTCGACGCCGCCATACGACGGATCACCGGCGGCAGGCAGGACGTCGACACCGACGGGAAGCTGGCGGCCCGTGGCATCGTCGACGAGTCGCTGCTGACGGTGCTGCTCGATGAGCCGTACTACCGGCTTGACCCGCCCAAATCGACCGGCAAGGAACTCTTCGCCGCCGGTTACCTCGACCGCGCACTTGCCAAGGTCGGCGAGCTCGCGGGCGAGGACATCCTGGCCACCCTCACCGAACTCACCGCGGTGACCGTCGCGGCCGCTGTGCGGCCGTACCGGGTGAGCGAGCTGATCGCGTCCGGCGGCGGTACTCATCACCCGGTGCTGATGCGCAGGCTGGCCGAACTGCTCGCGCCAACGCCGGTGCGGCCGGTCGAGGGCCTCGGCATCGACGGCGACGCCAAGGAGGCCTACCTCTTCGCGCTGATCGGCTACCTCACCTGGCATGGTCTGCCCGGCAGCTTGCCGAGCTGCACCGGCGCGAGCCGGCCGCCGATCGCGGGCCGCATCACCCCCGGCGCCTCGCCGCTGCGGATGCCCGAGCCCGCGGCCACGGCGCCAACCCGCATGCGCGTCACCGCGCATCCCACCGCTCGCGTCGGCTCACCCAGCGACGCGTTACGCAACTGACCGCTCTCACCACGCTGGAGGAACGCTGTGAAACCACTCGATCTGGTCGTCATCGTGCTCTACCTGCTGTGCTCAGTCTGGCTCGGTCTCAAGCTGTCCGGGAAACAACGCAACGTGAAGGACTACTTCATCGGCAGCAGGCAGCTGCCGTGGTGGGCGGTGTGCCTGTCGGTCGTCGCCACCGAGACCAGTGCGCTGACGGTGATCAGCGTCCCGGCGATCGCCTACGCCGGCAACCTCAGCTTCCTGCAGGTCGCGATCGGGTATCTGCTCGGCAGGGTGGTGGTGGCGTTCGTACTGCTGCCGCGCTACTACCGCGGCGAGATGACGACCGCGTATTCGTACCTCGGCGAACGGTTCGGACGCGGCATGCAGGGGACGGCTTCGATCGCGTTCCTGTTCACCCGGCTGCTCGCCGACGGTGTGCGGCTGTTCGCCGCGGCGATCCCGATGAAGGTGATCCTGGACGCCTACGGGCTGAACGTCTCCTACTTCGCGATCATCGCGGTGCTGGGCGGCGCGACCGTCATCTACACCTTCATCGGCGGTATCCGCGCCGTGGTGTGGGTCGACGTGCTGCAGATGGGCCTGTACGTCGTCGGCGGGGTGATCGCCTTGATCTTCATCTCGAACGCCGTCGACGGCAACTTCCTGTCCATGGCGGCGGATGCGGACAAGACGCAGTTCTTCGACTTCAGCTCCGACCCGATCTCGGAGCCCTACGCGTTCATCACCGCGATCCTCGGCGGTGCGCTGCTGTCGACGGCTTCGCACGGCGCGGACCAGATCATCGTGCAGCGGCTGCTCGGGTGCCGCAGCCTGCGCGACGCGCAGAAGGCCGTGATCGGCAGTGCCATCATCGTGTTCTGCCAGTTCGCGCTGTTCCTCACCGTCGGCCTCGCGCTGTTCGCCTACTACGGCGGGGCGTCGCCGGATGAGCTCGGAGTCAGCGGGGACGAGATCTTCCCGACCTACATCGTGCGGGAGTTGCCCGCAGGACTGTCAGGGCTGCTCCTCGCCGGGATCATGGCTTCGGCGATGAGCACGCTGTCCTCGTCATTGGCCGCGCTGTCCTCGTCGACGATGAGCGATCTGTACCAGCGGTTCACACACCGGAAGTTGTCCGAGGTCGAAGGCCTCAAGCTCGCCCGGCTGTTCACCCTGGGCTGGGGCCTGGTGTTCATCGGCGCGGCCGCCCTGTTCACCGGCACCGACAACCCGGTCGTCGAACTCGGCCTGTCGGTCGCCGGGATCACCTACGGTGGGTTGCTCGGCGCGTTTTTCCTCGGCCTGTGGGTGCGCAACGCACGGCAGCTGGATGCCACCATCGCGTTCGGCGCCGCCGTGGTGACGATGGCGTACCTGTTCTGGTTCCAGCCGGAGCTCATCGGGTTCACCTGGTACACCGCGATCGGTGTGATCATCACCGTCGGACTCGGGTTCCTGCTTTCACTGCGTCACGGCCGCGAGCAGGAGCCCGCTGCCGAGTCGGAGCGGGAGACCGTGTCGAGTTGATACCGGGTGTCCTATTAAAAGGTCGGGCTATTCATCTGGTGTCGCGCCTGAGTATCGGCCCTCACCTGGAGTCGGCCGTCGCGAGCCACCCTCCGGGCGGCCCCGCCGACCGACTTATGAATAGCCCTCCGGCGGCTGGTGCGTCGGAGCGCTTCAATACGGTATTTCGAAGCTCACCGACGCATCGGCTTCGCCGGTCACTTCGACCGCGCGGCTCACGCTCTCGCCATCCGGTGTGGTGCAGCCGAGGGAGTAACTACCCGCTACGGGCGCGGCAAGGCGAAACGTGCCGTCCGCGCCCGTCAGCAGCGCGATGTCGGGGAGTGGCACGGGTCCGCTCAGGAAGTAGACACGTGCCTGCGCGACCGGTCGTCCTGACCGATCGCGCACGATCCCGTTGATCACCATGGGCACCGTTTCGCCGTCACGCCTTCCATCGGCTGAGGTTATCGAACACCTCCCGGTTGACGCGCGTTCCCGAGTTCGCGGTCGCTCCGCCATAGGCATGCACCGCGACGGCGTAGCGGCTCCCGTCCCTGAGGTGATAGACGGCACTGCCGCTCTGCCCGCCCATGGTGTCGACCGAGTAGTACACCTTGGTCGAATTAACCGAGGTCACGCGGTTCGAGTGATACCACTGCGTGCCCGCGGGCTTGTCGCCAGGATAGCCGGAGATGTTGACGACAGAGCCGTTGAGCTGGCTGTCCGAGGCGACGCTGTAGCCGAACCAGCCGACGGTACTGCCCAAGGTCGTCGGCAGGATGATCGCGCCGTAGTCATAGTTGTGGTTACCGCTGCCGGTCCAGCCGGTCACCGATCGGAAGCTCGTACTGGTCGAGCTGCCGTAGGGGAGCGTGGAGCCGTTGCGGCCTGGCATGACGCGGATGCTGCGGACCCAGCCGTCGCGGCCAGGAACACCGCTGTTCTTGATGAACACGCAGTGGCCCGCCGTTATCAGCGTGCGGGGGCTGATGAACCAGCCGGTCCCGATCCAGGAGGATCCGTCTGCCGCGGTGATGAGCAAGGACGCGTGGGCGCGCCACGGGTACGCACTGGTGTTGTGGATCTGGACCCGGTCATCGGCCTGGATGATCGACTCGGCGGTCGCTCCGAACGACGCGACCCCGATGTCCTCCAGTCCCGAAGTATCCGGCGCCGTTTCCGCGATCACGCTGTCGAGGCTGCGGAGCCCCTCGACCGCCTCGACTTCGCCCGTGCTGACTTCGACCTCGCCGGCTTCGCCGGTAGAGGGTTCTTCTGACGGGCCCGCTTCGACTGGCTTGTCCAGCTCGGGCGGCTCACTTGCTACCGACTCGTGCGGGTTGTCCAGCGCTCTGGTGTCAGACATTTGGCTTCTCCTTCCCGATGTCGTGGCCGCAAGGGCTTGCGACCAGGCGTCGCGCGTCACGGGAGAGCGGACCCCGGGGTACGACGGGACGGGCTTTCGGGCGGCAACGCCAACCGGACTTCGTGCCCGCCTCTACCTGGGGTTACGCATCGCAGCCGAGTAGACACGGATGGAGTAGCGAACGGTGTCTCCGGCTCACACCAGGATGAGTACGACCGCCACCATGACGGCGATCAGCACGAGCACCGCCGCGACGGTGACGAGCCGGCGCGGGCCAAGGCTCGCCGGCGCGTCCAGCGGCGGCTTGCCGACCGACGCTGGGGGCTGACCGTACTGAGGTGGGGGAGCCTGAGGTGCCTGCGCCGGTGGCCCTTGGGGTGCGCTGGGCCCGGTGTTCAGCCCGCGCCGGACCCAAGCTGAGTCTTCTTCCTTGTCGCTGGACATCCCGGTCCTCATCCTCCGCCCGTCAGTGCGGCGGCCACGAGCACGATCATTTCCGCGAGAAGCAGTGCGGCACCTACACGGTACGCCTTGCCACGGGCGGCGATCGAGGCGTCATTGATGGTTATCGCCGAGACCAGGGCCGTTGTTGCGCTACGGCGAACTTCATCCACGTCGGTACCCGCGCTGGCCAAGAGCTTCGCGGGGTCCGGCCCGAAGTTCCAGTTCGCGGCGGGCCACACCGCGAACATCGAACTGACTCCGATCAGGCATACCAAGGCCAGGAGAGTCCATCCGGCCCACACCGGCAACATCGCCCCCTGGCCAGTTCCGGTGTCGACGACACCGATCGCCGTGGCCAACGACGTGACGACGGCCGCCGCGGAGAGCAGCCCTGTCGCGCGGTTGCGCAGGCTGGTGAGGGTGGCGTCCTGCTCGCGCAACGCGGAACAAGCCGCTTCGTACGCGAGTTTCAATACGTCGTCTGACACCGCATCAACATACTTCTACCGGATCGCCGATGCCGGTAAGCCCGCTGCGCCGGGCTTCCGGAATCTCTACAGTCGGCCGTGTGATGAGCTGGATGCATGCCTTCATCGATGTCGGCGCGGATGCGAGCGAACGGACATCCGCATTCTGGAGCGCGGTGACGGGCTGGCCGGTGGGGACGACGTGGCCGGATCATCCGGAGTTCCGCAGCCTCGAGCCCGCCCACGGCTCCGCTTACCTGCACATTCAACGGATCGACGGTCCGCATCGGGTGCATCTGGATCTGATGAGCCGCGACGTCGACGCCGATCGGGATGCCCACCTGGCGCTGGGCGCGAGCGCGGTCCGGCGTTACGAGTGGTGGCAGGTCATGGCATCACCCGGAGGACTGCCGTACTGCCTGGTGACCGAACACGAGGAGCGCGCGCGGCCTCCTGGCACTCGATGGCCAGCCGGGCATCGCAGCCGGGTGGCTCAGGTGTGTATCGACATCCCGGAGGCGGATTTCGACCGCGAGGTGGCGTTCTGGCAGGCGGCCACCGGCTGGCCGTCACAGGGTTCCAGCCGGAGCGAGTACCACCGGCTGCGGCCGCCGTCGGAGTGCCCGATGTTCTTTCTGCTGCAGCGGCTCGGCTCGAACGAGTCCGGGCCTGCCCGCCTGCACCTCGACATCGGCACCGACGACATTCCGGCCGAGGTCGAACGAGTTCGCGCGCTGGGAGCGGAACTGGTGGACGCGAGTCATCCGTGGACGGTGCTCACTGACCCGGCAGGGCTGCCGTTCTGCGTGACGCCACGCTCACCGGAGTGAGGGCGGCGGTCGTTCACATCCGCGCGTGCGGGTACTCAGGCGCTCGGCCCTGGAACGACAGGACCTTGGGGTTCTGGATAACGCCTTCGCGAATCTCGATGGAGCGCCGGATCGTCTCGTCGGCATCCCACGCCGACGGGCCACCGAGCACCGTCGGCAGGTAGGGGAGCAGCGCCTCGCTGATCTCCCAGGTCGCGGAGTTCCACAGGTACGAGGGGCTGTGGTCGACGCCGTAGTAGGTGATGTTGTCGCCGACGAGGAAGGTCGGCTCGTCGAAGGTGGTCGGCCGTGCCCAGCTGAAGCCCATGCCGTCGTCGCAAGACACATCGACGATGAGGCCGCCCGGCTCGAACGCGGCGAGATCTTCTTCGAGGAGGAAGATGAGCGGCTCCTCGGTGTCTTGCAGCACGCAGTTGACCACGATGTCGTGCTCGGCGAGGAAACCCGCAAGGGGCACCCTGCCGTCGTCGGTCAGTGCGTAGCTCCGGCGGGGGTCGTCCGGGTTGTTCACGTCATGCTCGAAATGCACCATGCGAGCCGAGTGGATCGGCGACGCCACCGCGGTGATGCCCCGGTTGGTGAGGATGTCGATGTCGTGCACGCCGTGGGCGTTGAGCGCGGTGACCGCGCCGCGGGCGGTCGCGCCGAACCCGATGACGACTGCCCGCAGGCGTTGCCCGTAATCGCCGGTCCTGCCGGTGAGCGCGAGGGCGTGCAGCACTGAGCTGTAGCCGGCGAGCTCGTTGTTCTTGTGGAACACATGCAGCCCGAACCCGCCGTCACGCGCCCAGTGGCTCATCGCTTCGAAAGCGATGAGCGTCAGCTTGTGATCGACCGCGAGCTGAGTGATCTTGTCGTCCTGGACGCAGTGCGGCCAGCCCCAGAGGGTCTGCCCGTCCCGGAGCTCCGCCACGTCATCCGGCAACGGTTTGGGCAGCAGGATGATGTCGCAGTCGGCGATGAGGTCTTCGCGGGTAGCGAGCCCGCCGACCTGGGGTGCCAGCTGCCCGTCGGCTATGCCGAAACGCTCGCCGTAGCCGTGCTCGAGATAGATCCGCTCGCGGAGTTCGGGCGCGATGTGCTCGAGGTGCCGCGGGTGGATGGCCAGCCGTCGTTCGTTCTCTTTGCGGGTGCCGGACAGGACGCCGAGGGTGCGGTTGGCCACCTCAGCGCCTGCCGCGCCGGCCACCGGCGCGGGAGTGGGACGAGAAGTCGGCCGCGCTGGACTTCCTGGCCGGCGTTTCGTTCCTGGCCGCGCCGGGCTTCCTTGCTCCGCGGGGTTGCTTGGCCGCGGCGGGGCGTGAGCGACGGCGTGTTGGCTCTTCTTCGACGGGAGCCATCGTGACGGGAGCGACGAAGGACCGCTTGCCTGGCGCGAGTTGCGTCAGCACCGCATCGCCAGGGCCCAGCCGCGTAGTGGTCGGCCGGATGTCGGCCTTCTTGGTCAGCGCGCGCACTTCGGCGACCTGATCGTCGGTCATCAGCGTAACCACGGTGCCCTCGGCGCCTGCGCGGGCAGTGCGGCCGGAACGGTGCAGGTACGCCTTGTGCTCGGTCGGCGGGTCCGCGTGGACCACCCGGGCCACGTCGTCGACGTGGATACCGCGGGCGGCGATGTCGGTGGCGACGAGCGTGCGCGCGGTGCCGTCCGAGAACGCCGCGAGATTACGGGTCCTGGCGTTCTGGCCGAGGTTGCCGTGCAGTTCCACCGCGGGCACGCCGGCGGAGTTCAGCTGCCTGGTCAGCGTCTTGGCGCGACGCTTGGTCCGGGTGAACACCAGCGTGCGGCCCGGTGCCGCGGTCAGATCGACCAGCACGGCGAGCCGGTTGTCGTTGCGGACGTGCAGCACGTGGTGCGACATCTCCGCGACGGGTGACTGTGCCGAGTCGACGCTGTGGCTTACCGGGTCACTGAGGTAGCGCTTCACCAGCACGTCGACGCCCGCGTCGAGAGTGGCGGAGAACAGCATCCGCTGGCCGTCGCGCGGGGTCTGGTCGAGCAGTTTGCGGACCGCGGGCAGGAACCCGAGGTCGGCCATGTGGTCGGCCTCGTCCAGCACGGTGATCTCAACGGCGTCGAGATTCGCCTTACCGGTGCTGATGTGATCGGCGAGCCTGCCGGGGCAGGCGACGACGATGTCGACACCGTCGCGCAGGCCGCGGATCTGGGAGGCCGGGCTCACGCCGCCGAACACGGTCAGTGTCCGTAGCTTCAGCGCGGCCGCGAGCGGCGCGATCGAAGCGTCGATCTGGGTGGCGAGTTCGCGGGTCGGGGCGAGGATCAGGGCACGGGGGCGGCCGGGACGCCGAGGAGTCCGGCTGGCGGCCAGACGGGCGAGAACCGGCAGCGCGAAGGCGTAGGTCTTGCCCGAACCGGTGCGGCCGCGGCCGAGCACGTCGCGCCCGGCCAGGGAGTGCGGCAGGGTCGCCGCCTGGATCGGGAACGGCGTCATGATGCCTTGCGCGGCGAGTGCGGCGGCTAGGCCTGCCGGCACGCCGAGTCCGGCGAAAGTAACGTCATCGGCGGTTGTTGCGGGGTTTGAGAGCGTGCTGAGGGGGCGGCTGGCCGCCATGGATTCTCCGAACGTGGAAGGGTCGTCCTGCCCGGCGCGAGCACAGTGGTCGCGGCGCTTGGGGGTCGACATGAGAAACGGCCCGAGGCAGAACTGAGCGGACCGCGTCACCGAGTCTACGGGACGCCATCGGGAACCGGACGTCCGAGGCGATCAAGCGCGCACCGCGCGGCCCGGATCGTGGCTGCGGCGCTGAGATAACCGCAGGTCAGGGCGCGTGGGCTGGTTCAGATGTGTTTTCTACCATGCGCCGGAACGCTGCCGGGCGATGGCGGCGAAGTGCGCGACGCCGATCGCCCCGGCGACCGCGCACACGAATCCGGTCGCCGCTGCGACGTCGAAGCCGGCTCGTACCCGGTCGTCGAGGTAGATCAGCCCGATCAGCGAGGCCAGCGACGTGTTCGTGGTGAACATGATCGCGGTGACACCGGTGGGGCGGCCCTTCTGCAACGCCATCGCGAACACTACCGCCGCGACTACACCGTTGACCGCGATCGCCCAGGCCGACGGTTCCAGGATCAGCCGCCATGCCGAGTCCGGGAGTTGCAGGGTTCGTGCCGACACGCCGACGATGCTGAAACCGAGGCCGGTGCTGAATGCCAGGGCGGAGGCCGCCCACGGGCCGGTGCGGCGTTTGGCCCGCCACGCGATCGTGGCCACCGGGATCGCCATGCCGACCAGCAGCCAGCGCCAGCCTGACTCGATGGCGGCCGCGGGGCTCGGTTCGGCGGACAGGCCGAGCAGCACCAGCCCGGTCGCGCCGACGCCCAACGTGAGCCAACCGGCAGGCGAGAGCCGTGTTCCCAGGAAGGTGGCGATGGTGGCGGTGACTCCGACGCTGAATGCGAGCACCGACTGGACCAGGAACAGCGGCAGTTGGCGTAGGGCGGCTGCCGCGCAGACGAATCCCGTCAGGTCGGCGCCGAGCCCGGCGAAGTAGATCCATTGGCGGCGGAGGCCCACCAGGTCCATCGACGTGCCGCCGAATGCGCCGGCCCGCCGTACGCCGATCGATTCCAGGATCGATCCGCTGCCGGAGGCCAGCGCCGCCAGCACGGCGAACACGTACCCGACGTTCACGCACTGAGTGTGTCAGCCACTCCGGACGTTCGCCGTCGTGTGAGTGTGACGTTCGGTCGGTAGGTCTGGCCGGGTGTCACGCTGGCCGCGTCGCGCGGCGGGGCGCGTCGCCGACGGTTTGGCGGCGGGCTTTGAGGGTAATCCCGGTGAGCAACGTGGGAGGGAGGTTGTCATGCGGGTCGGAGCGGCTATCGCCGTCGTGTGGCTGATCATCGGTTTGGTCGCGGTCATCCAGCGCGGATACTTCTCCAGCGACGAGACGAACTGCGCTCATCTGGGAACGATCACGGTGGCGGTCGTGGCGGGCCCGTTGAACTACGTCGGTGTGAATCCCAAGATCGAGTGCGACTTTCCTGAGCCGTCGTCGTAATGGTCGCCACAATTTCGCTCGCGAAAGGTGATCTTGAGGTTACCTACGGTAGTCTTGAGGCAACCCCTGAGGAGAGTGCTTGTTCACGACTGCTGAGCAAACCCGGTCCAGTATCACGATCAACGCCACACCCGACGCGGTGATGGACGCGATCGCCGATTTCGACGCCTATCCCGACTGGGTCCGAGAAGTTTCCCGGGCCGAAGTACATGAATGGGATGCGCAAGGGCGTCCCAGTAAGGTCGGGCTCCGCATCGACGGCGGCCCGACCAGTGACGAGCAGTTGCACAGCTACGAATGGCATGGGCAGCGCTCGGTGCGCTGGTCGCTGGACAAGTCACGAGTGCTGAACAGTCTGCACGGAACGTATGACCTCGCTCCCGCGGCGGACGCGGGCACCGTCGCGACTTACCAGCTTGCCGTGAGTTTGAAGACCCCGATGCTTGGGGTGCTGAAGCGTCGAGCGGAGCAGGTCATGGTCGAGCGGGCACTGGCAGGCCTCAAGCGTCGGGTCGAGTCCCGGGGTGTCGCGCACTGACGCGCTGACTCGCCACGTCCGCGCACGGCCTAAGCTCGATCTCGTGTCTTCTCACATGTCGCCGGAGGAGTTCCGCGAGCACGGCAAGCGGGTGATCGACTGGATCGCGGACTATCTCGCCGGAATCGAGTCGCACCCGGTGCGGTCCCAGCTGAAGCCGGGTCAAGTCAGAGCGGCACTGCCGCCAAGCCCGCCCGAACGCGGCGAGCCGTTCGATAACGTGCTGGCCGACCTCGACCGGGTGCTGCTGCCCGGGGTCACGCACTGGCAGCACCCGAACTTCTTCGCCTACTTCCCGGCCAACGCCAGCGGCCCGGCCATCCTCGGTGATCTGCTCTCGGCGGGGCTCGGCGTCCAGGGCATGCTCTGGGCGACCAGCCCCGCGTGCACCGAACTGGAAACCGTCGTCGTGGATTGGCTCGCCGAACTACTCGGGTTGCCCGAGCAGTGGCGGACCGACGCGCGTGGCGGCGGCGTCATCGAGGACTCCGCGTCGAGCGGTAGCCTCGCCGCGCTGCTCGCCGCGCTGCACCGTGCCGGTCGAGGCGATCGGAACACGGTGTACGTGTCGTCGCAGACGCACTCCTCGCTCGAGAAAGCCGCCAAGATCGCGGGTATCTCCGCCGAAGGCGTCCGAGCTGTCGATGTGGACCCAGCGACGCTGGCGATGCGGCCGGAACACCTCGAAGCGCTGCTCGCGCAGGACAGCGCCGATGGTGCCACGCCGTCGATGGTGTGCGCGACCATCGGCACCACGTCCACCACCGCGATCGACCCGGTCCGGCGGATCGGCGAGATCTGCCGCGAGTTCGGGGTCTGGCTGCACGTCGACGCCGCCTACGCCGGAGTAGCCGCGGTATGCGACGAACTGCGCTGGATCAATGACGGCGTGGCGGAGTATGCCGACTCCTACGTCACCGACCCGCACAAGTGGCTGCTCACCAACTTCGACTGCACTGTGTTGTGGGTTGCCGACCGCGCGCCACTGATCGAAGCACTGTCTGTGGTGCCGGAGTACCTGCGCAACGCGGCGAGCGAGACCGGTGAGGTGATCGACTATCGCGACTGGCAGATTCCCCTCGGCAGGCGGTTCCGGGCACTGAAGCTGTGGGCGGTACTCCGCTGGTATGGCGCCGCCGGGCTGCGGGAGCACATTCGCGACGGGGTGGCGCTCGCCGCGGAGTTCGCCGCGATGGTGCGCGCCGATGAGGAGTTCACGCTGCTGCCGCATCATCCGTTCGGGCTCGTCTGCTTCCGTCCGCTGTGGCGGGGATTATCGGACGACGTGGCTGATGAAGCGACGGGTGCGATGTTGCAGCGGCTCAACGATTCCGGTGACCTCTACCTCAGCCACACGCGAGTCGGTGGGCGCATGCTGCTGCGGATGGCGATCGGCGCTCCGTTGACCGGGCGCGACCACGTTCATGCCGCCTGGCGCCGGATCCTGGCCGAGCATCGGGAGTTGCGCGCGGAGCTGACAGCGGCGAGCCGAATGTGCCGTTGAGTACCGCATAGGTACCGAACGCGTGCGCCACGAGGTGCTGGTGCGCCGTGAGGCGCGCGGAATCGAGGGAGGTGAGAGACCTTCCTGCTGGGCTGTCGCAGCAGTCCGGTGGAAGCAGAGCGCAGCCTGATCCGGGAGACGCCGGGGAGGGTGGAAAGCAGCGCTGACAAAGCCGGG
>WHSS01000268.1 GCA_009379975.1 Actinophytocola sp. | reverse complement strand
GCGACTACCACCCGGGTGGAAGTTGGCCGCAAACACTCACGAAAGGTGACCACCGCATGTATGTGGGTGCGCTGGAGTTGGACGTGCTACTCGGTGACGTCCACTCGCTCAAGCAGAAACGTTCCGCGGTGCGTCCGGTGATCGCGGAACTGCGCAGGCGATTCGAGGTCGCCGTCGCCGAGTCGGGTCATCTCGACCTGCACCGCCGGGCGTTGATCGGGATTTCCGCCGTCGCGGAGGATGCCGGGCACGTGCGGGACGTCATGGACGCGTGTGAGCGGCTCGTCGCGGGTCGGCCCGAGCTGGAACTGTTGTCCGCCCGCCGTCGCTGGCTGGGTCCTGACGACGATTAATGTTCGAAGACTTAGAGGAGGTGCGCCGTGGTGGACAAGGCTCGCGCGCGCAGATTGTCCAAACGGATCGGGCAGATCGTCGCGGCCGCGATCGAGCACGAGATCAAGGATCCCCGGCTCGGGAACGTGACGATCACCGACACCAAGATCACCGGTGATCTGCGGGACGCCACGGTGTTCTACACGGTGCTGGGCGAGAGCATCGACGCCGAACCCGACCTCGCGGGCGCGGCGGCCGCGCTGGAATCCGCCAAAGGAGTGCTGCGGAGCAAGGTCGGTGCGGGCACCGGTGTGCGCTTCACTCCGACGCTGACCTTCGTCGCGGACACCATGCCGGACGATGCCCGCAAGATCGATGAGCTACTCGCCAGGGCGCGGGAGGCCGACGCCGAGGTAGCCCGGCGAGCGACCGGCGCGAGACACGCGGGGGAGTCCGACCCGTACCGCAAACCCGAAGAGGCCGAAACCGAAGATTAGCCCCGCGCGCTGAAAGCCGTATGTTAGCCGCACCGTAGTTTTTGGGCGGAGCCCAAGGCGGCCTTGGGTGCCTATTTGGCGCCCAAGGCCGCCTTCGGCTCCCGCCACCACGCCTCCCACCGGGGTCGCGCAGCCACTAGTGCTGAAAGCGTCTTTCAGCGCATGGTTAGTCCTGGCTTTTCGTCGCGATGACGAGATCGCGGTAAATGGCCTGGTCGACGCGGTGACCGAACTCCTCGAACGGGCCGCCTTCGCGCACGTCGAGCCCGGCGGCGCGGAGGATGCCGACCAGTTCTCGCCGGGGCAGCACCATGGTGTTCCAGGAGATCCCCAGCGCACCACCCGGCCGCAGCACGCGCTGCCACACCGGCACCGCCGCCGCGAGCAGATCGTGCGGGCTGCGGGAAACCTCGGCTTCCCGGCGGCTGCCGTGCGCCACTCCGTACGGCGCATCCGCCACGATCAGGTCGAAGGAGCGTGCCGGGAACAACTCGTCGGTCTTGAGCGTGTCGGTCCCGAGATAGGTCAGCGTCCGGACATTGCCCGCCTTGTGGTCGGCCTTGGAGGCCGCATAGGAGATCTCCAGCCTGCGGCCGAGTCGGACCTTGTTCTTGCGCAACTGTCCGGACTCCGCGGCGTGTTTGAGCCGTTTCGTTCGCAGCCAGGTCTTGATGAACCGCTCGTAGGCTTCGAAATCCTTGCCGTCGATGTCCACACCCGCCGCGTCGAAGCCGTACATCATGGCCTGGTTGAGGGTCGTGCCCCGGCCACACAGCGGGTCGAGTAGCCGCAGCGGCCGTCGCAGCATCGCACGTGGTTCGGCGAGGGCGAGGCAGGTCAGGTTCACCAGCATCGTGGTGAACAGCTCATTGGTCTTGCCCTGATACTTCTGGATGGTGAGCAGGTCGGAGTCGAACCGGTCGGGCCGGGTCAGCGGGACCGGCCGTAGCAAGGTGCCGTCCAGCGGGCCATCGACGACCTCGAACAGCGCGTACAGCGAGGAAGCCGCAGACAACAGCGCGATGTCGTCCTCGCCCAGCGGCTCCGCCGTGCTGAAGCCGACGTAATCGACCCCGGCGAGCTGGATCTCGGTGATGTCGTCGAGGGACACGTCGAGCGCCTCGCTGAATGCGGCGAGTTCCGCGCACAGCAGGCGTCGGGACGACTCGGCATAGACGCGGTTGGCCGCGGGAAACACCAGGATCGCGTACTCGCTCATGACATTTCCAGCTCTGGGACCTTCGCCGGGGTGGCTCGGCTGCGGTCCTGTTGTCGGGTTACGGTGTGCGGCCACTCAGGTGGGGCCTGGCGGCCCCGCCATCGTTGGGCCGCATGGCGAAGCTCCCAACCGCTCATGACCGCCGTTCGTGGTGGAGCGGCAGCTGTGCTGCCGGAGATGCCGTGCGCTAAACCTTATCTCGTGTGCGCGCTGTCGGTCGGCCCGCGTACTTTGCGCGTGTGGACACTTCTCTTGCCGACGTCGCCGCGCTGCTCCGAGACGCGCGAGACGTCACCCTGCTTGGACATGTCAATCCCGATGCCGACGCGCTGGGCAGCGCCCTCGCGCTCGGGCTCGCGCTGCGGCAACGGGGCGCCGACGTGCGGGTGAGCTTCGCCGAACCTGGCGAGGTTCCCGCGCCGCTGCGTGTGTTCGACACCGAAGGCCTGCTGGTAACGCCACCGCAGCTGCCGCCGTCGGAGTCGCTGCTCGTCGCCGTCGACACGCCGACGCCTGCCAGGCTCGGCTCCCTGGGCGGGCGGGTAGCGGAGACGGTGCGATCGGGCGGTTCGGTGCTGGTCGTCGATCACCATGCCTCCAACGCCCACTACGGGACGCACAACCTCGTCGACACTTCGGCGGAAGCGAGCGCCGTGCTCGTGCTGCGAATCCTGGACGAGCTACCTCATCCGATCGACGAGCCGATCGCCAACTGCATCTACGCCGGCCTTGTCACCGACACCAGCTCGTTCCGCAGGGGCAGCGCCGAGACTCACCGGATGGCGGCGCGGCTGGTCGATGCCGGGGTGAACCCGCAGAAGCTCGGTTACGAGCTGATGGACGCGCACCCGTTCGCCTGGCTGCCGATGCTGGCAGGCGTCCTCGGCACCGCGGAACTGGAGCCGGACGGCGCTCAGGGGCTCGGGCTGGTGCACGCCGTCGTGACGGCGGAAGCGGCGGCGTCGGTGCGGTTCGAGGAAGTGGAGAGCGTGATCGACGTGCTGCGCGCCACGGAGGAGGCCGAGGTCGCGGTGGTGCTCAAGGAGGCGGCGCCGGTCACCGAGGAGCGGCGCTGGACGGTGTCGCTGCGAGCCAGGAGCGCGATCGACGTCTCCGCCGCGGCCAGTGTGCTCGGCGGCGGCGGGCACCTGCTCGCGGCCGGGTGCACCGTCGAAGGTAGCCCGGAGCAGGTGCTGGACCGGCTCAGGTCGGCGCTGGCCGAAGCACCGCTGCTGTGACGGCCGGGCCCGCCCCGGCGCCCACCGCGCGCCGGGTGTTCTCGCTCGCCCTGCCAGCGCTCGGCGTGCTCGCGGCCGAACCTCTCTACGTGCTGGTCGACACCGCCGTCGTCGGGCACCTCGGCGCGTTGCCGCTGGCAGGGCTGGCCGTCGGCGGTGTGGTGCTGGCCCAGGTTTCCGCCCAGCTCACGTTCCTGTCCTACGGCACGACCGCCCGCACCGCCCGGCTGCACGGCGCGGGCAGGCGCTCCGACGCGGTCGCCGAAGGGGTGCAAGCCACCTGGCTCGCGCTGGCGGTAGGCATGGTCGTGCTGCTCGCCGGGCAGGCGCTCGCCTCGCCGATCGCGCACGCGCTGGCCGGCGACGACCGGATCGCCGCAGGGGCGGTGTCCTGGCTCCGGATCGCGCTGTTCGGCGCGCCGCTGATCCTGGTGACGATGGCGGGCAACGGCTGGATGCGCGGCGTGCAGGACGGTATGCGCCCGCTGCGCTACGTGCTGGCGGGAAACGGCATCTCGGCCGTGCTGTGCCCGGTCCTGGTCTATGGCGCCGGATGGGGCCTCGAGGGCTCCGCGGTGGCGAACGTGCTGGCACAGACGATCTCGGCCGGGATGTTCTTCCGTGCGTTGATCAGCGAGCGAGTGCCGTTGCGGCCGCAGCCTGCCGTGATGCGCGCGCAACTGCTGCTCGGACGCGACCTGGTGCTACGCAGCCTCGCGTTCCAGGCGTGCTTCCTCTCCGCCGCGGCCGTCGCGGCCCGTACCTCGGCGGAAGCGGTCGGGGCTCACCAGATCGTGCTGCAACTGTGGGTGTTCCTCTCTCTGGTGCTGGACTCCATCGCGATCGCCGCGCAGGCACTGGTTGGCGCGGCATTGGGATCGCGCTCGGCGGAGCTGGCCCGCGTGGTCGCGCGCAAAGTCACCGGCTATGGCCTCGCGTTCGGCTGCGTGCTGTGCGCGGTTTTCGCGGCGTTATCCGGTGTGCTGCCGCATGCGTTCACTTCGGACGCGGGCGTACTGGCGGAGGTGCCGGGGGCGTGGTGGTTCTTCGTGGCGCTGCAACCGATCGCCGGGGTGGTCTTCGCGCTGGACGGTGTCCTGCTCGGCGCCGGCGACGCGAAGTATCTGCGGACCTCGACGCTGGCCAGCGCGGCGCTCAGTTTCTTGCCGCTGGTGTGGGCGTCGCTGGCCTTCGACTGGGGTCTGGTCGGGGTCTGGTCGGGGTCTGGTCGGGGCTCGCCGCGTTCATGGTGCTGCGGCTCGTCGCGGTACTCGGCCGGCTGCGCTCCGGCCGCTGGGCGGTCGTCGGGGCGGTTCGGTAGACGGCCGCAAGCTCTCCGGTGGATTTGGCGCGGGCCGGGGAACTTCGGAGACAGTTATACACCCGCTCTATACGCGGCATGTATAGTCTCGCCATGTCCATCGCGCGCACCCTGCTGGCACTGCTGGAATCGGGACCACGTCACGGCTACGACCTCAAGCGTGCCTACGACACCCATCTCGGCGCCGATAAGCCGCTGCACTACGGCCAGGTGTATTCGACGCTCGCGCGGCTGCTCCGGAACGGGCTGGTCGAGTCCGCCGGGGTGGAAGCAGGTGACGGGCCGGACCGCAAGCGTTACGCCATCACCGATGCCGGGGTCACCGACGTCGAGTCCTGGCTCGCCACGCCCGAGCAGCCCGAGACCTACCTGCAGAACACGCTCTACGCGAAGGTCGTGCTGGCCCTGCTGTCGGGCCGCAACGCCAGTCGGGTGCTCGACGCTCAGCGCGCGGAGCACCTCAAGCACATGCGGGAGCTGACCCGGCGCAAGTCCGGGGGAGACCTGATCGACCAGCTGATCTGTGATCACGCTTTGTTCCATCTGGAAGCCGACCTGCGGTGGCTCGAGCTGACCGAGGCCCGGATCAACCAGCTGTCCGAAACCGTCCGTGGCAAGCACGCGGACACCATCGAGGAGGGGGCAAGACGATGAGCGCGGTG
>WHSS01000199.1 GCA_009379975.1 Actinophytocola sp. | reverse complement strand
GTCGCGATCCTCTACTACCGCGCGCACCACTTCGCGGGCAACACCGCGTTCATCGAGGCGCTGTGCCGGGCCATCGAGGACGCAGGTTGCCGGCCGCTGCCGGTCTACTGCGCCACGCTGCGCAACCGGGACCCGGAGATGATCGAAGAGCTCCGCAAGGCCGACGCGTTGCTGGTCACCGTGCTCGCCGCGGGCGGCACCCGGCCATCGGAAGCGGGCGCGGGCGGCGACGACGAGGCATGGGACATCGCCGAGCTCGCCGAGCTGGACATCCCGACGCTGCAGGCGCTGTGCCTGACCAGCGACCGGGATACCTGGGCGGACAGCGACGAAGGCCTTTCCCCGATGGACGCGGCTTCGCAGGTGGCGGTGCCGGAGTTCGACGGCCGCATCATCACCGTTCCGTTCTCCTTCAAGGAAACCGACGCCGACGGCCTCCCCCGCTATGTGCCCGACCCCGAGCGCGCGCGCCGCGTGGCCACCATCGCCGCGGGTCACGCCCGGCTGCGCCACATCCCGCCCGCCGAGCGCAAGATCGTGCTCATGCTCTCCGCATACCCGACCAAGCACTCCCGGGTGGGCAACGCGGTCGGGCTCGACACCCCGGCCAGCGCGGTCAGCCTGCTGCGCCTGATGCGGGAGCGCGGCTACGACCTCGGCCCAGACCCGGTACCCGGCGTGGACCCCGCCGGTGGCGAACAGCCCGACGGCGACGCGTTCATCCACGCGCTCATCGAGGCCGGCGGCCAGGACCCGGAGTGGCTGACCGAAGAGAAGCTCGCGGGTAACCCGATCCGCGTCCCCGCCGCCGACTACCGCGGCTGGTTCGCCGAGCTGCCCCCTGACCTGCGAGACGCGGTCGAAGATCACTGGGGCCCCCCGCCCGGTGAGCTCTTCGTCGACAAGTCGGCCAATCCCGAGGGCGACATCGTGCTGGCGTCGCTGCGCGCGGGCAACGTGCTCATCATGATCCAGCCCCCGCGCGGCTTCGGCGAGAACCCGGTGGCGATCTATCACAACCCCGACCTGCCGCCGAGCCACCACTACCTCGCCGCCTACCGGTGGCTGGAGAACTCGTTCGGCGCTCACGCCGTGGTGCACCTGGGCAAGCACGGTTCGCTGGAGTGGCTGCCGGGCAAGACCGCCGGGCTGTCGGCGTCCTGCGGGCCGGACGCCGTGCTGGGCAGCCTGCCGATGATCTACCCGTTCCTGATCAACGACCCCGGTGAGGGCGCGCAGGCCAAGCGGCGCGCGCACGCCACCATCGTCGATCACCTCATCCCGCCGATGGCGCGCGCGGAAAGCTACGGCGATCTCGCGCGGCTGGAGCAACTGCTCGACGAGTACGCCAACATCTCCGCGATGGACCCGGCGAAGCTGCCTGCGATCCGGGCGCAGATCTGGACGCTGATCCAGGCCGCCAAGCTCGACCACGACCTCGGCGTCGACGAGCGGCCGCACGACGCGGAGTTCGACGACTTCCTGCTGCACATCGACGGCTGGCTGTGCGAGGTCAAGGACGCGCAGATCCGCGACGGGTTGCACATCCTCGGCGAGGCGCCCACCGGCGAGGCGAGGGTCAACCTGGTGCTGGCGATGCTGCGCGCACAGCAGATGTGGGGCGGGACGGCGGGCGCGGTGCCAGGCCTGCGCGCCGCGTTGGGGCTCAAGGAGAATTCGGACGCGCCCGCCGCCGAGGTGGACCGGATCGAGGCGCGCGCGCACTCCCTGGTGAGCGCGATGGAGGCCCGAGACTGGGATCCGGCCGCGGTGGCCGGGGTCTGCGCGAATGCGCCGGAGGCGGCCCAGGTGCTGACGTTCGCCGCCACCGAGATCGTGCCCCGGCTGGCGGGCACGGATAAGGAGCTCCACGGCGTGTTGCATGCCCTTGACGGCGGCTACATCCCCGCCGGGCCGAGCGGATCACCGTTGCGCGGCTTGATCAATGTGCTGCCGACCGGCCGCAACTTCTACACCGTCGACCCGAAGGCCATCCCGTCGAGACTCGCGTGGGAGACCGGGCAGGCGCTGGCCGACTCGCTGCTGCGCCGCTACCGCGAGGACAGTGCCGTTCCCACCCCCCTCTCGGTGTCGGCTCCCGCCAGCCACCCCGCGCAACCCGCCCCCCGGGGTGACTGGCCGCGGTCGGTCGGGCTGTCGGTGTGGGGCACATCGGCGATGCGCACCTCGGGCGACGACGCGGCCGAGGTGCTCGCCCTGCTCGGTGTGCAACCGGTCTGGGACGAGGCCTCCCGGCGGGTCAGCGGCATCGAACCCATCCCGCTGAGCGAACTCGGCAGGCCGCGGATCGACGTGACGGTGCGCATCTCCGGGTTCTTCCGCGATGCCTTCCCGCACGTGGTGGACATGCTCGACGACGCGGTGAACCTGGTCGCGAAGCTGGACGAGCCCGAATCGCAGAACTTCGTCCGCGCCCACGTCAAGGCGGATCTGGCCGCCCACGGCGACGAACGCCGCGCCACGACCAGGGTGTTCGGCTCCAAGCCGGGTTCCTACGGCGCCGGCCTGCTGCCACTGATGGACACCGGGAACTGGCGCGACGACGCCGACCTAGCCGAGGTGTACGCGGTCTGGGGCGGCTACGCCTACGGCCGTGGACTGGACGGTGCCGCCGCCCGCGAGGACATGGAGAGCTCCTACCGGCGTATCCAGATCGCGGCGAAGAACACCGACACCCGCGAGCACGACATCGCCGATTCCGACGACTACTTCCAGTACCACGGCGGCATGATCGCCACGGTCCGCGCGCTCACCGGGTCGGCGCCCGCGTCCTACATCGGCGATTCGACGACGCCCGACGCGGTCCGCACCCGGACGCTATCGGAGGAGACCGCGCGGGTGTTCCGCGCCCGCGTGGTGAATCCGCGCTGGCTGACCGCCATGCGCAAGCACGGCTACAAGGGCGCCTTCGAGCTCGCCGCGACCGTGGACTACCTGTTCGGATTCGACGCCACCGCAGGTGTGGTCGACGACTGGATGTACGAGAAGCTGGCCGAGACCTACGTGCTGGACGCCGAGAACCAGGAGTTCCTCACCAAGTCCAACCCGTGGGCGTTGCGCGGCATCGTCGAACGCCTCGACGAGGCGGCCCAGCGCGGCCTGTGGGCGGAGCCGGATCCGGAACTGCTCGCCCAGATGCGGGAGGTTTACCTCCACCTCGAAGGCGACCTCGAGGATCAGTAGGCCCCCACCCTCGTGCGTGAAAATCCTTGCATGGGCACGCTTCAGCACTCACGACCCACCGTGCCGGAGTCGTGAGTGCTCATGCGTGCTGGAGCAAGGACTTTCACGCACGACCACGATGGCGGCTCGCCACCCGGGGCGCTGTCAGTCCTCCGTCGACGCTTCGAGAACCCCTTCGAGATACGGGCCGAAGAGCTCCGCCATGTTGGCCGCCGTCTCCTCGACCGAGGCGGTCGCCGACGCCGCGTGGCTTATCGCCAACCGGATCATGTTTTCGGCGATCAACCGCACCGAACGCTCCGGCACACCTGGCCACGCGTCGCCGAGGAAACCCGCCAGCCGTTCGGTCGCGAACCCGAGCACCGGGCCCGCCCGGTTGGTCACCAGGGGCAGCAGGCCGTCACCGGCTTCGCCACTCACGATCGCGACGATCAGCGGCTCCTTGGCGGCCAAGTTCAAGAACACTTCGATCGCAGCGGCCAACGCGGCCCGCGGGTCGTCGAGGTGCTCGGAAACCGCCTGCTCGACTCCGGCGAGGAACCGCTCCGCCTCATGCAGGATGTACGCCTGCGCGAAGCCCTGCCGCGAGCCGAACTCCTTGTACAGCGTCTGCCTGCTCACCCCGGCGGCCTTGGCGATGTCGGCCATCCTGATCTCGGCCCAGGCCCGCTCGGTGAGCTGGTCGCTGGCGGCGTCGAACAGCGTCTCCCTGAGCAACGCTCGCGCGGCCTCGGCGAAGCGCACGCGCATCCGTGGTGCCGGCATGCCGTCGACACTGGCAGCGGTCGTGGCCGGTGTCAACAAGGTGGACACGGCCTGCACCAAGCTCGGTGTGCGGCGGTTCATGTCGCCACCGTGGACAGCTCCGCCGAATGGACCGTGGCGAGGTTGACCGACTCGTCCGCCAGCAACGCCGGATCGAGAAACGGCGCCTCGATGATCAGCTTACGCAGGGCCCGGATCTCGGCGGCCCGGTTGACCCCGACCGCGCCGACCAGCCTGCCGTCCCTGCGGAAGATCGCGGTGAATTCGCGCTGCTCGAGCTCACCCCTCACGATCACGTCGTCGCCCGCCGCTGGCCAGCCGGTGAACTGCAGGTTCACCCCGTACTGATCCGACCAGCACCACGGCACCCGTTCGTAGGGCGTCCGATCGCCGAGCATGCTCTTTGCCGCGGCGGCGCCCTGCTCCTGCGCGCTCTGCCAATGCTCGACGCGATGCCGCCCGCCGAGCACCGGATTGGGCTGATTCGCGACGTCACCGGCCGCGAAAACACCGGGCGCCGATGTCCGGAAGTACTCGTCGACCACGATGCCGTTGTCGACGTCGATCCCCGCCTGTTCGGCCAGCTCCGTTCGCGGCACCATGCCGATCGCGACGACCACGGTGTCGGCGAGCCAGTGACGCTCGTTCGCATCGGTGGCGAGCAACCCGAGATCGATCCGTTCGAGCTGCGTCACGTCCACCCCGGTGTGCAGGTCGACGCCCTGATCCCGGTGCAGCCGGGAGTAAACCTCGGCGATCGCCGGCGGCAACAGCCGCGGCAGCGGCGCCGGCGCCGATTCCAGCATGATGACGCCGCAGCCCATCGCCCGCGCGCTGGCCGCGACCTCCGCGCCGATGAGGCCGGCACCGATGACCAGCACGCTCGTTTCGGGCGCGAGCCGTTCACGCAGCGCGGGCACGTCGGTCAGCGTCCGCAGCGTGTGCACGTCCGTCATCCCGGCGGTGCAGGGAAGCTCGCGCGGCCGGCCGCCGGTGGCGAGCAGCAGCATGTCGTAGCCGAGTTCCTCGCCATCGGCAAGGCCCAGCACCTTGGCGCCGGTGTCGAGCCGGGACACGGACGACGAGGTCCGCAGCTCGATGTCCTGCTGTTGCCAGGTCTGCGAGGGCCGCAGCCTGGTGCGCTCGTGCGGCGTCGTGCCGCGCAGCACATCCTTCGACAACGGCGGACGGCGATACGGCTCGTCCGGCTCGTCCCCGATGAGCACGACCTGGCCGTCGAAGCCCTCACTGCGCAACGTGAGCGCCGCGGTGGCTCCTGCCACGCCGGTCCCGACGACCACCACGGTCCGCTCCTCGGCCGTCATGAGCGCGAGACCTCCATCATCTCGAAGTCCGCCTTCGCGGCACCGCAATCGGGGCACGCCCAGTCGTCCGGGATGTCTTCCCAGCGGGTGCCAGCCTCGATGCCTTCTTCGGGCCAGCCCTGCGATTCGTCGTACTCGAAGCCGCAGACCATACAGCGGTAGATCCGGTAGTCCGTCATCGCGTTTGCTCCTTCTCTTGGTCGCCGACGGGGTTGAAGTCGATCTTTTCCCTGACTCCGCAGTCGGGGCAGCACCAGTCGTCAGGAACCTCGTTCCAGCTAGTTCCGGCGGGAAAGCCCTCGTGCGGATCGCCCTTCGCTTCGTCGAAGACGTAGTCACAGACCGGGCACTGGTAAGCGCTCATCGCCGTCACCTCAGCCGGTGGCGCCGTAGCGGGCGAGCACCTTCTCGCGCTTGCTCGGCTGGATGTTGGCCTGCGTGATGTCGCCGTCGTAGTGGTCGAGCACCCGCTTGTCCATCACCGAACGCCACAGCGGCGGAATGTAGGCGGCCAGGATCATCGTGGCGTAACCCGCGGGCAACTGCGGCGCCTCGTCGAAGTCCCGCAGCGCCTGGTAGCGCCGGGTCGGGTTCGCGTGATGGTCGCTGTGCCGCTGCAAGTGATACAGGAACACGTTGGTCACCACGTTGTTGCTGTTCCAGCTGTGCCGTGCGGCAGCGCGCTCGTAGCGGCCGCTCTCGGTCCGCTTCCGGCGCAATCCGTAGTGCTCCAAGTAGTTCACGACCTCGAGCATCGAGAAGCCGTACACCCCCTGGATCACCAGGAACGGCAGCACGCTCCAGCCGAACGCCACGGTGAGCGCGGCGAAGAGCACGGCAGACATCGCCCAAGCGTTGAGCACGTCGTTGCGAAGCGTCCATGGGCCCTTGTCCATCCGGGCGAGACGCTTGCGCTCCAGCCCCCACGCGGACTTCAGGCTGCCCGCCACGGAGCGCGGCAGGAACCGCCAGAACGTCTCACCGAACCGCGAGCTCGCCGGGTCCTCGGGCGTGGCGACCCGCACGTGGTGGCCGCGGTTGTGCTCGATGAAGAAGTGCCCGTAGAAGGTCTGCGCCAGCGCGACCTTGGACAGCCAGCGCTCGTGCTTCTCCTTCTTGTGGCCGAGTTCGTGCGCGGTGTTGATGCCGATACCGGCGACGACACCCACGGACACCGCCAGGCCGATCTTGTCGATCAGCGCCATTTCGAACGTCGTCCACATCCAGCAGGCCAAGATCAGGCCAGCGTACTGGATCGGCAGGTACAGATACAGGATCCAGCGGTAGTAGCGATCGTCCTCGAGCCACTCGATCAGGTCATCCGGCGGGTTCTCGGCGTCGTCGCCGATCAGCAGGTCCAGCAGCGGAATCAGCCCGTAGACGATCAGCAGCGCCAGCCACCACACGCCGTGGAGCAACCACTGCGAGCTGGTGCCCTCGAGGCCTTCGTAGACACCCCAGATGATGAACGGAATGGACGGCACCACCAAGCCGAGCAGCCATGCGTAACGCTTACCGTCACGCCAGCTGACTTCCACGTGAGCGCCCTGTCCCGCGGCAATCGATGTCATGACAACGCCTCCTTGCGCGTCCGGCCAACTCGCCTCGGTATGACGAGGGTTACTTACATCTCGACCAGTTATGACACGACGGTAGACACTAGTTGCCTTGGTGTCAACACTTGGACACGCGAGAGTGATATGTAAACGACGCGAACGATGGCCATCGCGGCGACAACCGCGCGCGCCACAACGCACTTCGCCGCCGAAGGCCCACCCGTTGACGGGGGCTCCGGCGGCAAAGTGCCGTGAGGTTCAGGAAAGGGTCAGTCGAAAACGACCAGCGAGCGCGCACCTTCGCCCTGGCGCATGCGGTCGAACGCGGCGGGCACATCGGCGAGGGAAATCCGGTGCGAGATCAGCGCTTCCAGGTCGAGCGAGCCGTCGAGCACCGACGCGGCGATGGCGGGCACGTCGACGTCGGGATCGGCGGAGCCGTAGACCGATGCGCTGAGCGTCCTGGCGAAGTGATAGATCTCGAGCCCGCTGAAGGTCACCGGGTCGTCCTTGGCGCCGACGCCGAGCGTGACCACCCGACCTCCCCGGCGCGAACTCCCCCACGCGGTGCGGATCGCCGCCGACTTGCCGACACATTCGAAGGCGACGTCGACGCCACGACCCTCGGTCAGGCCACGGATGGCCTTGGCCGTGCCCCGGTCCGCGACCACGAAATCCGTCGCACCCGCGGCGATCGCCATGTCCTTTTTGGACTCGGAGACGTCGACGGCGACGATCGGTGCCGCGCCGGCGAGCTTGGCTCCCAGGATCGCCGAGAGCCCGACACCGCCGAGCCCGACGACCGCGACCGACTCCCCGGCTTGCACCTTCGCGTTGTTGCGCACCGCGCCGACGCCGGTGATCACCGCGCATCCGAGCAGCGCCGACTCGGCCAGCGGCAGTTCCTTGGACAGGCCGATCACCGCGTTCTCGCCGATCACGACCTCCTCTGCGAGCGCACCGACGCCGAGCGTGACATGTGTCGGCGTGCCGTCGGCGAGCGTGCCTCGGGGCAGCGACGCGATGCCCTCGGTCGCGGTGCACAGCCAGGGTTCGCCGCGATCGCAGAACCAGCACGCGCGGCATGGTGGGGTCCAGTTGAGCACCACGTGGTCACCGACGGCGGCCCGAGTCGTGCCTTCGCCGACCTCGGTCACGACGCCGGCTGCCTCATGCCCGAGGATCAGCGGAAACGACGGCGCGAGCACTCCGTTGATCATGGAGAGGTCCGAGTGACATACCCCTGCTCCCCGGACCCGTACCCGGACTTCGCCCGGACCGGTCGGCGGCAACTCGACTTCGCACACTTCCAGGCCGGAGTCGACGCCCCGGGCGATCAATGCCTGCACCATGGCGGCACCCTACCGCGACCCCCGCGGCGTATGAGGAGGTGGATTTGCGTAGCTTTACGGCAGCACCAAGGCGCCATGGGGTGCGTATACGGCGCCCGAGGGCGCCTTCGGCTCCCCGCTGTCGTGCCGTCCGTGGGTGGGTGTGACACTCGGCCCGACCTATCGTCTCAACGTCAATCGCGGTAGGGACCGCCCTTGCGGGCGGCCCCCCGCACAGATCCCAGCGTGCGGGATTACCGCACTGGGCTCCTACCTTGAGTAGATGGCGTCGAAG
>WHSS01000054.1 GCA_009379975.1 Actinophytocola sp. | reverse complement strand
GGGCAGCCCCCGCCTCGTGCGTGATTAACGTTGCTGGAGCAACGACTTTCACTCACGAGGCGGGGGGTGCGGGCTGTGCTTCGGGCAGCAAGCCGACCGCGCCGCGGGCCACCTGCGACCACGCGAGCCTGCCGAACAGGTAATGGCAAGCCACTACTTCGTTGGTGAAGCTGGCCCAGTCGTAGCGGTTGCCCTGCTCGCGCCAGAACACCTCCCAGGCGAGGACGGTCTCGGTGGCGGTGTCATCGTCCTCCGCGCCCCGCGCATCCGCTTCAGCGTCCGTAGCCGACGCGGGCCTGACCTGTTCGGTGCGCAGCAGGCACCAGGTGTTGTCCGCCTCGCTCCCGACGGAGACCACCTCGTTCGGCACCCCGATCGCCGCCAGCCAGCCGGTAATGGACTTGGCGTTCACGCCTCGCCTCCCGCCTCGTTGTTGTCCGGTTCTTCCTCGGCGGCCGCCGCCACGGCCTCGCCGGTGATCTCCGCCAGATAACCCATCGCGAGCAGATCCCCCACCGGATACACCGCGCGGTACCGGTCGCCGCCGCCCGGTTGCCCGAACCAGCTCGCCGAGATCGCGCGCCACATCGGCAGCTCCCGCAGCACCCGGTAGCGGTGATAGCCGGCATCGAACCGCGGTGGCGGCAACGAGCGCCGGCGAAACGACGTCCCGTCGGCGGCGAACACCCGGCCGTGTTGGTCGCCGAACCGGTCGATCTCGGTTCCCACGGCGAGCATCACCGGCTCCCCGTCTTCGTAGCCGCCTTCCGGATAAAGCTCGCCGGGCGGCCATGCGAACTCCGGGGTCGCCCGGTCGTAGGTGACGACGTAACGGCGGTCCCAGTCTCGCTCGTGCATATCGGCGATCGGGTCATAGCCGTCGAGCAGGGCCGTCACCGCGGGGTGATCGGCGGGCAGGCCATCGGAGCGGGGCATGGCGGGACCGTCGGCGCCTTCGGCAGGGTCGACAGGGCCGGGCGCGGTGGCGGTGTGGAAGCAGTCCGACTCCGGGTGGTCGTGCGGTTCGAACCGCAAACCCGCGGCGAAGTCGGTCTCGGCGGGCGGCGCCGGGAGCTGCCGCGCGGGTGTGCTCGACGCGACCGGCAGATGACCGATCGGGAACATGTGCACCAGGAACAGCGCGACCACGCTCTGCCGGCCCGCCCGCGGCGTCCCCGTCGCAGCCGCCGGCTGCTGGGCCACGGGCTGCTGGGGCGCAGGTTGCTGAGGTTGCTGAGGCGCGAACTGCCGGGCTGCGGGCTGCTGAGCCTGCTGGGTCGGTTGCGCCGGTGGGATCGGTGCCGGTGCGGCCTGCCGGGCGGCCGCCGCCTGCTGGCCGCCGAACGGTGCGGCACCCGCCGCGCCGCCTGCCTGCGGCGGAGGACCAGGCGAAACCACTCCGGGCGCGGCTCCGGCGGCCGGGGCTCCGGCCGCAGGCGGCTGCGATGGGGACGCCGCGATCGGCGCGTCGGCGTACCCCGCAACCGAGGTCTGGCTGTGAATGGCCCCGCTGACCTGCGGCGATTGCCCGGACCGGGCCGCGCCCGCCGCATCGCCGTACCCGGCGCCCACGCCCGCAGGCGGTGTCGGAGCCTCGGCGAACGAACCGCTGTGGCCGCCGACCGGCACTCCTGACGGCGGCGTGACAGCAGTCGCCGACACCTGCTCGCGAGCATCGTCGACGCGTTGCCGGGCGGCATCCGCGAGGGGACCGGCGTCCGCGGTATCGGCTGTGTCAGCTACCCGCTCGGCAACCGGCTCAGCGACCGGCGCGACGGCCGCCCACGGCCGGCCCGCCGACTCGGCGACTTGCTCGGCTCGCTCGGCAATCGGCACCCCAGCCTCCCTAACGTCGTCAAGCCCCTCGTCGCCGAGGCCGGTGACCGTGTCGAGCAGGGCATGTCCGCCAGCGCCACGCCCGCCGGGACGTGGATCGACCACTCCGTCGACACCGACCTCGCGCGCGGTATCGCTGACCGCGGTGACCAGCGAGTCGTTCACCGAGGCCACGTTGCTCGCGACGCCACCGATCAGCGTGTCCAACCCGAGTAGGGCGTCCGGGTGCCCCCCTTGCGCGGCCGCGTTGGCGGCGTCGACGTTGCGGGCGGCATCGACGAGCTGGCGCACGATCTCGACCTTGGCCTCGCCGATCTGCCGCGCGGCATGGTCGAGCCGATCGGCGGCCTGGCCCGCACCACGGGCGGCCGAGGTCAGCTTGCCGCTGTCGGGATCGACGAAACCGGACCAGTGCGCCCGCGCCGCATCGCCCGCCTCGCCCGCCATCGCCTCGAGCGCGCCGCCCGCGGCGGTGTCGGCGTCGGCGGCGAGGTTGTCCAACTGCTTGGCCGCGTCACGCCAGGCCGCTGCCTGCTCGCGCATCGCGTCCTCGTCGGCCGCCGGCCAACGTGTACCCGTGCGCTCGGCGACGTCGGCCAACTCGGCCGGAAGTTCGATGCCCATGGCAGGCTAGCCCTCCTCGAGCGTGCGGGCCACGCCACCGATGTCGGTCTGGCCACCGTACTCCGCCTCGCGGTACGCGGCCGCCGCATCGGCGAACTTCGCGCCCACCTCGGTCAACTCACCCCGCAGCCCGGCCACCGCATCCAGCACCGATCGTGCCGCGTCACCGTGCACCGCTTCGAAGCTCTCGCCCACCGCGTCGTCGCCCCAGGCCTTGCCCGTCGACTCGAGCGTGGTGCGCAACGCGTCGGCGACTTTGCCTGCCCGCTCGGCGAACGCATCGAAATCCTTCGACCGCCCGGCTATGCGTTCCGCATCGGCGAAGAATCCGTCGGTCATGGCTTGCAACGCCGCCCTTCCGCTACCCAGTTGGTCGACTCGAAGTCGTCGTCCTCTTCGGACTCGGCCGCAGTCGCGCGCTCGTTGGCGGTCGGCGCCAGCTCCGCGGGCGCGAGATCGGCCGTGCCTCGTAACAATGCTCGCGGATCGGTGCCCGCGGGCAGCGCGGATGCGAGGACATTGCCCGCATCGACCAGGGCACGATCACTCGCCGAGGCCGCCAGCCGGACGATCTCCTCGGCGAGCTCCGATGGCCGATAGCGGCGAACAGCTTCATCGGAAATGCTCAACCCGGTCACGCTCCCCCGCGGGCCGACCGTGACGGTGATCGAGGTGTCCGCGTTACTCGCCGACGCGCTGATCTCGCCAAGGCACTGGTGCACCGTGGCCAGCTGCTCCCGGCTCCTGCGGTACTCGGCGAGGAGATCGCCGACCCGCGCGCGATGATCGGTCACGGCGTCCTCCCGTTGCGACGGCGGCTGGCACAGCAGTCGGGTTAGACGCTAGTTCACCGGCAGCGGTTCCCTGTGTCTTGTGCGAAAGTTCCCGGCGGGTCAGCCCGCCAACGCCCTGACCACGCGCGAAGGCGCGGGCCTGCCGAGCCGTTCCGCCAGCCACACGCTGGTCACCGCGAGCGCGTCGAGATCCACACCATGCTCGATACCGAGTCCGTCCAGCATCCACACCAGATCCTCGGTCGCCAGGTTGCCGGTGGCCGATTCCGCGTACGGGCAGCCGCCGAGCCCGCCCGCCGAGGAATCGACGCAGGTCACGCCGGCGCGCAGCGCGGTGAGGGTGTTGGCCAGCGCCTGACCGTAGGTGTCGTGAAAATGCACGGCGACCTCGTCCAGCGCTGCTCCGGCCCCGAGCACCTCGGCGATGAGCCGCTCAACGTGGCCGGGGGTGGCGACGCCGATCGTGTCACCGAGCGAGAGCTGCGAGCAGCCCATCTCGGACAGCCGCGCACCGACGCGGGCCACCTGGGCGGGATCGACCGCGCCCTCCCACGGATCACCCCAGCACATCGAGATGTAGCCGCGCACGTCGATGCCCTCGGCCCGCGCGCGAGAGACGACCGGTTCGAACATGGCGAACTGCTCGTCGAGGCCGCTGTTGAGGTTGCGGTTGGCGAAGGATTCGGTCGCGCTGGCGAACACCGCGATATGGCGCACCCCGGCATCGAGCGCCCGGTCGAGCCCGCGCTGGTTGGGCACCAGCACCGGGTAGCTCACGCCGTCGCGCGGGGTGAGTCCCGCGAGCAAGCGCTCAGCGTCGGCAAGCTGCGGTACCCACTTCGGATGGACGAAGCTCGTCGCCTCGATGGTGCGGAGCCCGGCGTCGGCGAGCCGGTCGAGAAACTCGATCTTGACGTCGACGTCGACGACGGCCTGCTCGTTCTGCAAGCCGTCACGCGCGCCGACCTCCCAGATCGTCACTCGTTCGGGGAGTCCTGCGCTGGGGAAGGTCGCGGGCAGGCCTCGCTCTCGTGCGGCCATCGGCTACCGACCCTGGCGCGGGTCGTGCGGCAGCTGCTGGATGCCCTTGGTGCCGTGCGGGCCCTGGCCGCCCTGGTAATCACCCTCGTCAACGCCGAAGTCGTCGTAGGGATTGTCGTTGAGCTGCCGGTAGATCCACGTGTGCACCTTTTCGACGCCGGGAATGTCGTCGAACTGCAGCGGCTCCTCGGCAGCGGACTCGATGATCAACGTGCCGGTGCCGAAGATGCGATCGAGCAGATTGTGTTCGAAGCGCACGCTGTTGATCCGGCGCATCGGGATGTCGATCCCGGTCCGTTTCACGACGCCTTCGCGGGCGATCACCCGGTCGGTGGTGACGATGAAGTGCGTGGTGCGCCAGCGGACGAACGGGGCGAACACCAGCCATATGAGCAACACCAGCCCCACCGCGCCGATGGCGATGAGCAGCACCATGTCCCAGGGCGGTTCGACGTCCGACGCGAGCATCGCGAACCAGCCGCCGGCACCCAGGATGATGAGCCCGGCCAGCACGGGCCAGATCAGCATCTTGAAGTGCGGATGCTTGTGCAGGATGATCTGCTCACCCTCGCTCAGTAACCCCTTCGGGTAACCCACCTCGCCACGCTCCTGTGTCTTGCCTGCCATCACTTGCCTTAGAACTTACTCGCCCTTGCGCTCAGCGCAGATGAACCACGTCACCGGCGAAGACCGTGGTGCGCTCGCCCCCGTCTGTCTCGACGACCAGCCTGCCCGCGGCATCGACATCGGCGGCCCGGCCGGTGATGGGCGCCCCTTCCGGTACCGACACCTCGACGCGCGTATCGAGCGTCGAGCAGCGGCTTCGGTATTCGTCGAGCAGCCCGGCGGCACCGAGGTCGCCACCGGCGGCACGCCATGCCGCTTCCCGTTCGGCGAGCGAACGCAGCAGCGCGGCGGCGATCTCGCTCCGGTCCGTCGTGCTCGCGCCGTTCTCGCCGAGCGAGGTCGCGGGCAAGCCGCCAGGGCCGGGTGGCACATCGCAGAGCGGCAGCACGTTGAGCCCGATCCCCAGAACCACCACGCCGGGCGAGACCAGTTCGGCGAGCACGCCTGCCAGCTTCCCGCCGGCGGCCAGCAGGTCGTTCGGCCATTTCAGCACGGCGTCCACGTCGACGTCATCGCAAGCATCGGTGAGCGCGAGTCCCGCCACCAGGGCCAGCGAACCGACACCGCTCACCGGGACGTCGCCGGGGCGCAACAGCACGCTCAAATACAGCCCCGCACCCGCGGGCGATACCCAGTTCCGGTTCTGCCTGCCGACGCCCGCGGTCTGCTCCTCGGCGATCAGCACCGTCCGGTCCGCCGCGCCCGCTTCGGCGGCTTCGCGCAGGTCGGCGTTGGTAGAGCCGGTGGTGGCGACGACGTCGAGGGCGGCATACGGGCCGTCCGGGGCGACGAGCGCTTCGCGCAGCCGTGCGCTGTCAAGTTCGGTCATTGAGACAGCGTAGGACGGTCGCGGTGACATTGCCGACGTCACACTTCGAATTGCCGCGATTCTGGTTAGGCTTCGCAGCTATGAGTAGTGCAACGGAGCCGCTCGGGGCGGTGGGTGGGGGCCGGCCTGGCGAGGCGGCCGACATCCACACCACGGCCGGCAAGCTCGCGGACCTCTACCGGCGCAACGACGAGGCGGTGCACGCCGGCTCCGCCCGCGCGGTGGAAAAGCAGCACGCCAAGGGCAAGATGACCGCCCGCGAGCGCATCGACATGCTGCTCGACCCTGGCTCGTTCGTCGAACTGGACGAACTGGCGAGGCACCGTTCCACGAACTTCGGCCAGGAGAAGAACCGCCCGTACGGCGACGGCGTCGTGACCGGCTACGGCACCGTCGACGGCCGCCCGATCTGCGTGTTCAGCCAGGACGTCACCGTCTTCGGCGGCTCGCTGGGCGAGGTATACGGCGAGAAGATCGTCAAGGTCATGGATCTCGCCATCAAAACCGGCCGCCCCATCGTCGGCATCAACGAGGGCGGCGGCGCGCGTATCCAGGAAGGCGTCGTCTCGCTCGGCCTCTACGGCGAGATCTTCACGCGCAACGTCAAGGCTTCCGGCGTCGTCCCGCAGATCTCGCTGATCATGGGCGCCAACGCCGGCGGGCACGTGTACTCCCCCGCGCTGACCGACTTCGTGGTGATGGTCGACCAGACCTCCCACATGTTCATCACCGGACCCGACGTGATCAAGACGGTCACCGGCGAGGAGGTCAGCTTCGAAGACCTCGGTGGTGGCCGGACCCACAACACCAAGTCCGGCAACGCGCACTACCTCGGTGCCGATGAGGAAGACGCCATCTCCTACGTCAAGGAGTTGCTGAGCTTCCTGCCGGCGAACAACCTCTCCGAGGCGCCGGTGTTCGAAGCGCCGCCGCACTCCGGCGAGTCGGTCGCCGACGACATCACCGATGACGATCGCGAGCTCGACACACTCATCCCGGACTCGCCGAACCAGCCCTACGACATGCACGAAGTCATCCGCCGCGTCGTCGACGACGGGGAGTTCCTCGAGGTCCACGCACTGTTCGCGCCGAACATCCTGGTCGGCTTCGGCCGCATCGAGGGGCAGGCGGTCGGCATCGTGGCCAACCAGCCGACTCAGTTCGCGGGCTGCCTGGACATCGACGCTTCGGAGAAGGCCGCCCGGTTCGTGCGCACCTGCGACGCGTTCAACGTGCCGGTGCTGACCTTCGTCGACGTGCCGGGCTTCCTGCCCGGCACGGACCAGGAGTGGAACGGCATCATCCGGCGCGGCGCGAAGCTGATCTACGCCTACGCCGAAGCCACCGTCCCGCTGGTCACCGTGATCACCCGCAAGGCCTACGGCGGCGCCTACGACGTCATGGGGTCGAAGCACCTCGGCGCCGATCTCAACCTGGCTTGGCCGACCGCGCAGATCGCGGTGATGGGCGCCCAGGGCGCGGCCAACATCGTGCATCGCAAGACGCTGGCCAACGCCGTGGACGAAGGTAAAGATGTCGAGGCGCTACGCCAGGAGCTGATTCAGGACTACGAGGACACGCTCTGCAATCCGTACCAGGCGGCCGAACGCGGCTACGTGGACTCGGTGATACCGCCGTCGTTCACTCGTGGCTACGTCGCGCGCTCGCTGCGGGTGCTGCGGGAGAAGCGCGAGACGCTGCCACCCAAGAAGCACGGGAACATTCCGCTGTGACGGCGCCGGAAGAGCCGCAACGGCTGCTGTTCAGTGTCGTGCGTGGCACGCCGGACGAAGTCGAGCTCGCGGCTTTGACCGCGGTCGTCGCCGGGCTCGCGTCGTCGGCGGGCGATGGGCCGAGCCCGGAGCCACGGCGGTCGCCGTGGGCCGATCCCGCAGCCCGGCTGCGCAGGCCGTTGCAGCACGGGCCCGGCGCTTGGCGCGCGTCCGGCCTGCCACGGTAGTCGAGCGAGTGTGACGCTGAGCCGAACCTATTGCCTCGATGTCACGTTCGCTCAGCTTCGAGCGCGGCCAGCCGCAGTTCGAGTAGATCAACCCGGTTGCGCAGCAGCGCGACCTGAGCCTCCAGGCTGACCTCGCGCTCGGCGCGTCGCCGGATCCGCGGCGAAAGCTCCGCGCGTTCCACGACCTCGTCCAGTGGCACCAGCCGCTGCGGGCCGTGCGGGCCGTCGACGAGCCGTGACCGGATCTCCCCCGTGCGATACCAGGACCGCAGCGCCGAGCGCGACACTCCGATCTCGGCTTCCGCCTCCGCGAGCGGCACCCACCGGACGTCGTCCAGTTCGGCGAACAACCTCAGCTCGTCCCGCCACCGGGCGAGCCGGCCGTCCCATTCCGACGCCTCCGACATGCTCCACCTCGCTAGTAGCGGGAACCCCTATCACTAACAGTGTATTGACAGGGATCGGATGATGGAAGCATGTTTGAGCGATTCACCGACCGAGCTCGTGCGGTGGTGGTCCGCGCCCAGGATGAGGCGCGCATGCTCAACCACAACTACATCGGCACCGAACACCTGCTCCTCGGCCTGCTCGACGAGAACGGCGGCGCAGCGGCCAGAGTGCTCGAATCCCTCGGGATCGACGCCGCACGCGTCCGAATCCAGATCGAGGAGATCATCGGCAGCGGCGAGCAGACGCCGAGCGGACACATCCCGTTCACGCCGCGCGCCAAGAAGGTCATGGAGCTCGCCTTGCGCGAGGCGCTGCAGCTCAAGCACAACTACATCAGCACCGAGCACATCCTGCTCGGACTGATCCGGGAGGGCGAAGGCGTCGCGGCGCAGGTGCTCGTCGCGCTCGGCGTCGAACTGAAGCAGGTCCGCACCGCAGTGGTCGACCAGCTCGAAGGTGGCGTCACCACGGTCGACCCGGCGCCCAGCCGATCCGAAGCCGCTAAGCAGGCGCTGTCCGAAGCGCAGCAACTCGCCGGGGGCGCTCCTCTCGGCAGCCATCACCTCCTCGCGGCATTGGCGGGTGCCGACGGGAGCATGGCCGCGCGGGTGCTGGCCGAACTGGGCGTGCACCCCGAGGCCATCGCGGAGAAGATGGGCGAGCTCGACCCCGACGACACCACCGACGCGACGCCGGAACTGACCGCGGCGAGCAAGATGGAGCTGCGCGTCGAGGGGGACGAGGTGCACGTCGTGCTGCGCGACGCGGCCTCGGTCCGTCTCGCTCGCGCCGTCACCGAGGACGGCAAGCTCGAGGCGCAAGGCCCGCTGGCCGGTGCGTTCCTGCAGATCTGGCGCACGGTGAACACGACCCTGGACACGGTGCACCGGTCGATGCATGCCGACGAGCACGCTGACGAGGGCGATTCGGCGTCCACCTTGCTGCGGCGAGCCCTGCGCGGCAGGCGCCGCCGACGTCGCAGGAGCTAGTACCCGGGTCGTGAGTGCTGATCAGGGTTAGAACACTGATAGCCACTCACGACACCCGCCGCAGTCTGGAGCCGGACGAGACCGTCGACGGCCTCATCGCCGAGTACGAGCAGCGCTGCGGTGGATCTACCCGCACATGATCGAGGAGACCGCCCGGCACGCCGGCCATGCCGACATCCTGCGCAAGCAGATCGACGGCACCTGGGGCAACTAGGCCGAGTGTCCGTTGCTGGCACCGCGAAGCCTCTAGACTCCCCGCCGTGCAGTTCGTCCTCGCCTCCGCGTCCCCCGCCCGGCTCGCCGTCTTGCGTGCGGCGGGCGTCGATCCCATCGTGCGAGTTTCCGGCGTGGACGAGGACGCCGTCGCCGAGCGGCTCGACGACCCGAGCCCCGAACAACTAGTCCTCGCGCTGGCCAGGGCAAAGGCGGAAGCGGTGGCCGCCGAGATCGCCGCGGAGCACCCGGACGCCGTGGTCGTCGGCTGTGACTCCATGCTCTCCTTCGGCGGGGACGTGCTCGGCAAACCCGGCACGGCCGAGGTCGCCCGCGAACGGTGGCATCAGATGGCAGGCGGCACCGGCGAACTGCTCACCGGCCACGCCGTGCTGCGGCTGGACGGCGGCACAGCCACCAAGGAGACCGCCGCCACCGAAACCACCGTGGTGCGGTTCGCGTCCCCGACCGAGCACGAGCTCGACGCCTACCTGGCCACCGGGGAGCCATTGGCCGTCGCGGGCGGGTTCACGATCGACGGGCTCGGCGGCTGGTTCGTGGCCGGCATCGACGGCGACCCGTCCACCGTGATCGGGATCAGCCTGCCGCTCACCAGGCGGCTGCTGGGCGAGGTCGGCGTCAGCGTGGTCGATCTCTGGCGGCCCGGCGGTTAGCACCGCCGCAGGTCGTCGTCGGTAAGGCTGACGTCGGGCCAGCCCGGCAGCTGGGTCAGCGACCCGTACCACGGGGTGCAGCCGAGCGAAACGCCGTCGAGCCCGAACACCTCGACCACGACGACAGCGCTCGTGCAGTCATCGGCGGACCCTTCGCAGTCCGGGTGATGCGCGATGCCGATCTCCGGCGACCGGTCCGCCGCGACGTGCAGCAGGTCCACGAAGCCGGCGTTGGAGACATACGGCCGCTCGGCGGGCTCCCATTTGCCGTCGGTGTCGGCGAACACCTCCCCGATCACGCCGCCGGCACGCCCACCACGGACCAGGCAAGCGGCCGTCGGACCGTCCTGGCACACCAGCGACCGCTGCGTCACCCGGACGCCCATCTCACTGAGCGCGGTTTCCAACACCGTTTCCGACCCGGTTCCGAGGATGCGCAGCCTGCTGTTCTCGCCGTGCTCGTCGGCGAGCAACTCGACGGTGGCGCTGCCGACGGGCAAGCTGGTCAGTACCCCGCAGGGCGAGCCGCCACAGGTCGCCGCAGGCGGCGCGGCGGACGTCGCGTTCGGTTCCGTCGCGATCTCGTCACCCGATGTGTCCCGCTCGCTGCGCAGCGCGACCACGGTGGCCAGCGCGGCCGCGGTGGCCAGCAGCGCGACGACGACGGTCAGTACGACCGGCCGGGGTGCCCGCACCGCCACAACAACCTCCGTCCGCCTCGGCTTCGTGTCGAAATCCCTTGTCGGCATGGCTATCACGTCGGCGTGATCCACGGCACCAGTGCGGCGGCCGAGCACCCAAACGTGAGGCGGCTCTCGCTTACAACCCCGGTCTCGCTCCGTAGACTGCCTCAAGGCCAACACTCGCATGCACAGGCGCATGAGGCCATGAGGCCATCGCCATGGCCGGCGGAGAAGGAGGAAGGCGTGCCCGATACAGCCGCGGCGAACACCGCCGCTTCGGTGACGAAGATCCTGATCGCGAACCGGGGCGAGATCGCGGTGCGGGTCATCAGAGCGGCCAAGGATGCCTGCCTCGGCACGGTCGCGGTCTACGCCGAACCCGATCGTGACGCGTTGTTCGTCCGTCTCGCCGACGAGGCGTTCGCGCTGGGCGGGAACACCGCCGCCGAGTCCTACCTGGTCTCCGACAAGCTGCTGGACGTCGCCAAGCGCGCCGGCGCCGACGCGGTCCACCCCGGCTACGGCTTCCTGTCCGAGAACGCCGACTTCGCGCAGGCCGTCATCGACGCGAACCTGACGTGGATCGGGCCGTCACCGCAGGCCATCCGCGACCTCGGCGACAAGGTCACCGCCCGCCACATCGCGGCCCGCGCCAATGCGCCGCTGGTGCCCGGCACCAAGGACCCGGTCGACTCGGCAGACGAGATCGTCGCCTTCGCCGAGGAGCACGGGTTGCCGGTCGCGATCAAGGCCGCCTTCGGCGGTGGCGGCCGCGGCCTCAAGGTGGCCCGCACGATCGAAGAGATCCCCGAACTGTTCGAGTCGGCCACCCGCGAGGCGGTCGCCGCGTTCGGCCGCGGCGAATGCTTCGTAGAGCGCTACCTGAACAAGCCGCGCCACGTCGAAGCGCAGGTGCTCGCCGACCAGCACGGCAACGTGGTCGTCGTCGGCACCCGGGACTGCTCGCTGCAGCGCCGCCACCAGAAGCTGGTCGAGGAGGCGCCCGCACCGTTCTTGACCGACGCGCAGCGCGCCCAGATCCACGAGTCGGCGAAGGCCATCTGCCAGGAGGCGGGCTACTCCGGTGCCGGCACCGTGGAGTACCTGGTCGGCCAGGACGGCACCATCTCGTTCCTCGAGGTCAACACCCGGCTGCAGGTCGAGCACCCGGTGTCGGAGGAGACCACCGGCATCGACCTGGTCCGGGAGCAGTTCCGGATCGCGGCGGGCGAAGTACTCCGCTTCACCGAGGACCCCGAGCCGCGCGGTCATTCGTTCGAGTTCCGCATCAACGGCGAGGACGCCGGGCGCAATTTCCTGCCCGCGCCCGGCACCGTCACGCGGTTCTTCGCGCCGAGCGGCCCCGGTGTCCGCGTCGACACCGGCGTGGAGACCGGCACCGTCATCGGCGGGCAGTTCGACTCGCTGCTCGCGAAGCTGATCGTCACCGGCTCCGACCGGCAGAACGCCCTCGAGCGCAGCAGGCGCGCGCTCGACGAGATGGCGGCCGACGGCCTCGCCACGGTGCTGCCGTTTCACCGGTTGATCGTCCGCGACCCGGCCTTCGTCGGAGCTGACGGGTTCAGCGTGCACACGCGTTGGATCGAGACCGAGTGGGACAACACCGTCGAGCCGTTCGAGCAGGACGCAGCTGGCGCCGGCGACGACACTGCGCCCGAGCCACGGCAGAACGTCATCGTCGAGGTCGGCGGGCGGCGGCTCGAGGTCTCGCTACCCGGCGACCTCGCGCTCGGCAGCGGTGGCGGCGGGGGCGCCGCGCGGGCCAAGCCACGTAAGCGGGGCGGCGGGGCGGCGGCGGTGTCCGGCGACGCCGTGGCCGCGCCGATGCAGGGCACCATCGTCAAGCTCCCGGTCGAGGACGGCCAGCAGGTCGAGGCGGGCGAGCTCGTCGTCGTGCTGGAAGCCATGAAGATGGAGAACCCGGTCACCGCGCATAAGGCGGGCACGATCACCGGCATCGCCTGCGAAGTCGGCACCACCGTCAGCCAAGGCACCGTGCTGTTCGAGATCAAGGACTGAGCTGAAAGACGCCTTCAGTCCACTCAACGGAGTGAAGGGCGCTTTCAGTCCGTCCAACGGACTGAAAGCGTCTTTCAGCTCGGAGCCCGTACGATCGAAGTGTGACCCCGGACCGGCCAGAATTCCGGCTCAGTGACTCCGATCGCCAGGACGCCCTCGACGCACTCGGCGAGCACATGCGCACGGGCAGGCTCGACATCGACGAGTACGGCGAGCGCAGCGCCAAGGTCACCCTGGCCAAGACCCGTGGCGAGCTGATCTCGCTGTTCACCGATCTACCGGAACCTCGGCCCGAGGTGCTGCGCGAGCATCTCCCGGCTCCGCCATCCGCACGCCTGCCAGAACGCCGCCGCGACGGCTGGCTGGCGAGCAGCGCCGTACCGATAGCGGCAGTGCTGGCCCTCGTGCTGTTCCTCACCGTGCTGCGCGGGTTCTGGCCGGTGTTCCTGATCCCAGCAGCGGTGGCCTTGCTCGCCGGCTCCGCGTTCGCGTTCCGGCCGGGCAGGCGCTGACCCGCGTGGAACCGGTTGAGATCAACGCGGGCACGTACTACCTGCGACAACTACGCGCTGACGACCGCATCGACGATCGGCACGCGCTCGTCGATGCCTTCGCCGACGCCGCGATGCGCCGCTACCTTCCCCAACACCGGTTGGACACCCTCGACCTCGCGGCGGCCTACATCGCCGATCGGAGCGCCGACTGGCTCAACGGCAGCCACTGTGCCTGGGCCATCGCCAACCCGACAACGGGTCAACTGCTCGGCGAAGTCGGTCTGAAAGACCTCGGTGCAGCTCACGACTACGGCGCGGTGGCTGTCTGGGTCCACCCGGACGCCAGGCACCAGGGCGTCGCGACCGTCGCCGTCGACACCGCGATCCGGTTCGGCTTCGGCGCACTCGGCCTCGACAGGGTCGACTACGAGTGCGACGACGACAACGCCGCATCCCTGGCGTTGGCGGCAAGGTGCGGGTTCACCCTCGTCGGGCCGACGACCACGCTCGCGGGCATACCGTCGCAGCTCTGGCAACGGGCGCCCTAAGCCCAGCGTGTGCCTGTATCGCCACGTGAGATCATCCCCGGCCATGGACGAAGCGACCCGGACAGCCGCCCGGCGCTCCCACGCCCTGTCGACCCGAACAATCGTCATCTGGTCGGTCACTCTCGGGGTCATCGCTGTCGTGGCGGCCGCACTGCTGTGGCTGTTGCTCGGTACCGGCAGGCCCGAGGACGCCCTGCGACTCGACGCCCTGCGGACCGCGGCGGGCATCGTGATCGGCGCGGGCGGCGCCGCAGCCCTGCTGCTGGCCGCCCGCAGGCAGCGCTACGTCGAGCTCGATCTCGAACAGAAGGACCATGACGCAACCGAACGGCGGGTCACCGAACTGTACGGCAAGGCGGCCGATCAGCTAGGCGACGAGAAGGCGCCGGTGCGCCTCGCGGGCATCTACGGCCTCGAGCGGCTGGCGCAGGATCACCCCGAGCACCGGCGGACCATCGTGAACCTGCTCTGCGCGTACCTGCGCATGCCGTACCGGCCGCCGGAGGAGGGTACGGACGACGACGAGGCGCGTCAGGAGCGTGAGGTACGCGCGGCCGTCCAGACGGTGCTGTTCACCCACCTGCAACCCGCGGACCCGGCCAACTTCTGGCCGGACACCGACCTGAACCTGTCCGACGCCACCCTGGAGCGGTTCACCCTGCGCCGTTGCCGGGTGCGGTCAGCGGTCTTCCGGCGCACCGTGTTCCACAAAGACGCCGGGTTCTTCCACACCGAGTTCACCCAGCGATCGGACTTCCGCGACGCGGTGTTCCTCGGTATCGCGGAGTTTCGCAACGCATCGTTCGCTCCGGAGGGCCGGAACTTCCAGTACACCACCTTCGAAGGCAAGGTCACCTTCGGCGAAAGGGGCGGCGATTCCGGTCGCGGCGACGACACCACCGGCGTAGCGCTCACGGAGGCCCGGCTCAACCTCAAGAACGCCGTCGCGCGTGCAGACACCACGAAGCGCACATGGCCGTCAGGGTGGACCGACGAGCCACATCCCGACCGGCCCGGCTGGGTTCGCCTGGTACAGACCCAACAAAGTCCCAAGTGACGGGAACCACATGGCCCCGCGCACACTCCAAGCATGCAGACAGACACGGTCTGTCCGCTGTAAGGAACGAACCAGACCGAAGGAGGTGCTTACAGCATGTCTATGCGAATCGACAACGGATGCCAGGGCGAAGCCGCTCTGTCGAATGTCGGAGTAACGGGCGGGCACGCGGCGGACGCCGCGCCCATCGGCTCAGACTCGACGGCCGCCTCACCCGGCTCTCAGTTGTCAGGAGTGTGGCGTGTTGTTGAGTCACCTGCCGATGGCCTCGGCACGTGACGACAGTGCTTGGTGAGGGTCGTCGATCCCTGGCCGGGATCGGCGACCCTCACTTCCTTTTCTTCCGCGGAATCAGCTCGTGGGCGCGGTGATCCCCGCGCGGGCATCGGGCGCGGCACGACGGCGCTGGTCGGCGGCCTCGTCGTTCGGCTGGTTCTGCGCGTCCCGCTCGGCCGCGACCCGAGCGACGTAGACGTCGACCTCCCGCGCGATCATGTCCGCCGACCAGCCCAGCACGCCGCCCATCAACTCGGCGACCTCGCGCGCGCAGTCGGCACCGCGGTGCGGGTACTCGATGGAGATCCGCATCCGGCGTGCCAGCGCATCCTCGAGGTGGAGCGCACCCTCATGACTGGCCGCGTAGACCGCTTCGACCCGCAGGTAGTCCGGGGCATGCTGAATCGGCCGCAGCAGGTCACGGTCCTCGGCGAGCGCGAGCACCTCGTGGATAAGGGAGCCGTACCGGTCGAGCAGGTGGCGCAGCCGGTACGGGTGCAAGCCGTGCCTGCCCGCGAGCTGATCGATCTGGTTCACCAGCGCGTGGTAGCCGTCGGCGCCCAGCAGCGGCACCTTGTCGGTGATCGAAGGCTGCACCCGCACGGGCAGGTCGACCGCGGCGGCCTCGACGGCGTCGGCGGCCATCACCCGGTACGTCGTGTACTTGCCGCCGGCGATCGCCACCAGCCCCGGCGCGGGCCGCGCGACGGCGTGCTCCCGCGAGAGCTTCGACGTCTCCTCGCTTTCCCCCGCGAGCAACGGCCGCAGCCCGGCGTAGACGCCCTCGATGTCGTCACGGCTGAGCGGCGTCGCCAGCACCGAATTCACCTGGTCCAGCAGGTAGTCGATGTCCTGTTGGGTCGCCGCCGGGTGGGCGAGGTCGAGGTTCCAGTCGGTGTCGGTGGTGCCGATGATCCAGTGGCCGCGCCACGGGATCACGAACAGCACCGACGTCGCGGTGCGCAGTACGATGCCCGAGTCGGAGGGGATCCGGTCCCGCGACACCACGATGTGCACACCCTTGCTGGCCCGGACCCGGAACCGGCCCCTGCTGCCGGAGAGCTCCTGCAGTTCGTCGGTCCAGACACCGGCGCAGTTGATCACCGCGCCCGCCGGGATCTCCAGCTCACGGCCGTCCTCGACGTCGCGCACCCGCACTCCGGACACGCGATCCGCTTCATGCAGGAAATCGACCACCTGCGTCGACGTCCGCACCACGGCGCCGTAGTGCGCGGCCGTACGGGCGACGGTCATGGTGTGGCGCGCGTCGTCGGCCTGCGCGTCGAAGTAACGGATGCCGCCGATGAGCGCGCTCCGCTTGAGAGCGGGGACCATGCGCAGCGCGCCCGCCTTCGACAGGTGCTTCTGGCCGGGTACCGACCGCGCGCCGCCCATCCGGTCGTAGAGGAACAGCCCCGCCGCGGTGTAGGGGCGCTCCCAGAGCCGGTTGGTGAGCGGGTAGAGGAAGCTCACCTGTTTGACCAGATGCGGCGCGATCCTGGTCACCATCAGTTCGCGCTCGGCAAGGGCCTCGCGTACCAGCGAAAACTCGAGCTGCTCGAGGTAGCGCAGGCCGCCGTGGAAGAGCTTGCTCGACCGGCTCGATGTGCCCGCCGCGAGATCACGGGCCTCGACCAGCGCCACCCGCAGGCCTCTGGTGGCGGCGTCGAGCGCGGTGCCGGCGCCCACCACGCCGCCGCCGATGACGACGAGGTCGAACTCGTCCTTGCCGAGCCGCTGCCAGGCTTCCTCACGCTCCACGACACCGAGCCGGCCGATCGTCGCCACGTCACCAGCCACATCGGCCTCCTCTCGTCGTACGGCGGACAAACCCGATGCTGTCACGGTACCGTCGCTGATCAGCACGGGCTGGTATCGCGTCGCACACACTCGAGGGAAAACATGGGCTCCTACGTCGCAGCGATCGATCAAGGAACGACGTCGACGCGCGCCATGATCTTCGATCATGCGGGCGCCGTCGTCGCGGTCGATCAGCGGGAGCACCGGCAGGTCTTCCCCAGGGCGGGCTGGGTGGAGCACGACCCCGTGGAGATCTGGTCCAACACCAGGGCGGTCATCGGGGGCGCGCTCGCGAAGGCCGACATCCACGCGAACGACATCGTCGCCATCGGCATCACCAATCAGCGCGAGACGACCGTGGTGTGGGATCGGGCGACCGGCGAGCCGGTGTACAACGCGATCGTCTGGCAGGACACCCGCACCGACCGGATCGCCGATGAACTGGGCGCACTTGGCGGCGGCCAGGAGCGATACCGCGAACGCACCGGGCTGCCGCTTGCCACCTACTTCTCCGGGCCAAAGATCGCCTGGATCCTTGCCGACGTCGAAGGCGCCCGGCAGCGCGCCGAAGCGGGTGAGCTGCTGTTCGGCACCATGGACAGCTGGGTGCTGTGGAACCTGACCGGTGGCACCGAGGGCGGTGTGCACGTCACCGACCCGACCAACGCATCCCGCACCCTGCTGATGGACCTCAAGACGCTGCGCTGGGACGCGGGCATCGCCGCCGAGATGGGCGTGCCGATGTCGATGCTGCCCCAGATCCGCTCCTCCGCCGAGGTCTACGGCGTGGTCCGGGCGAAAGGCCCGCTCGCTGGGGTCCCCATCGCGGGCATCCTCGGCGACCAGCAGGCCGCCACGTTCGGTCAGGCCTGCCTGTCGCCGGGCGAAGCCAAGAACACCTACGGCACCGGAAACTTCGTGCTGCTCAATACCGGGACCGAGCCGATGCTGTCGCAAAACGGCCTGCTCACCACGGTTTGTTACCAGATCGGCGACGCAGCCCCGGTGTATGCGCTGGAAGGGGCCATCGCGGTCACCGGCTCGCTGGTGCAGTGGCTGCGCGACAACCTTGGCATGATCTCCGACGCCGCCGAGATCGAGGAACACGCCCGCACCGTCGACGACAACGGCGGGGCGTACTTCGTGCCCGCGTTCTCCGGGCTGTTCGCGCCGTACTGGCGCTCCGACGCCCGCGGCGCGATCGTCGGCCTGACCCGGTTCGTGAACAAGGGGCACCTGGCGCGGGCCGTGCTGGAGGCCACCGCGTTCCAGACCCGCGAGGTCATCGACGCCATGAACGCCGACTCCGGCGTCGCGCTCACCGAACTCAAGGCCGACGGCGGCATGGTCGTCAACGAACTGCTCATGCAGTTCCAGGCCGACATCCTCGACGTCCCGGTGATCCGCCCGGTCGTCAACGAGACCACCGCGCTCGGCGCTGCCTACGCCGCGGGGCTGGCCGTCGGCTTCTGGGCGAGCGAGGACGACATCCGCCGCAACTGGGCCGAGGACAAGCGCTGGGAGCCGTCGATGGACCCGGAGCGCCGCGAGCATGAGTACCGCAGCTGGCGCAAGGCGGTCACCAAGACGTTCGGCTGGGTCGAGGAATAGGGCTTACCCCAGGTCGTCGCTGCGCATGAGTTGCCTGCCCGCCTCGGTGATCGATCCGGACAGCGAGGGATAGACCGAGAACGTCAGCGCCAGATTGTCCACCGTCAACTGGTTCTGCACGGCCAGCGCGATCGGCAGGATCAGCTCGCTCGCGGTGGGCGCGACGACGACCCCGCCGATCACGACGCCCGTGGCCGGACGGCAGAACAGCTTCACGAACCCGCGCCGCAGCCCCTCCATCTTCGCGCGGGCGTTGGTGGCCAGCGGCAAGGTGATCGTGCGAGCGGGCACCTCACCGGAGTCGATGGCGTCCTGGCTGATGCCCACCGTGGCGATTTCCGGGTGGGTGAACACGTTCGCGGCGACGGTCTTCAGCTTGATCGGCGCGACGCCTTCGCCCAGCGCATGCCACATGGCGATCCGGCCCTGCATGCTCGCCACCGAGGCCAGCGGCAGCAGCCCGGTGCAGTCGCCCGCCGCGTAGATGCCCGCGACCTTCGTCCGAGATACCCGGTCGACCGGGATGTGGCCGCCGCTACCCGGTTCGATGCCGACCGTCTCCAGCCCGATGTCTTCGGTGTTCGGCACCGACCCCACGGTCATCAACGCGTGGCTTGCCTCGATCGTGCGACCGTCGGTCAGGTGGACTATTACGCCGCCGTCGACGCGTTCGACCCGGTCGGCACGCGCATGCTTGGCCAGCGTGGCTCCCCGCTGGCTGAAGACCTCCTCCAGCACCGCGGCGGCGTCGGCGTCCTCGTGCGGCAGGATCCGGTCGCGGCTGGACACCACGGTGACCTTGACACCCAGTTCCGTGTAGGCCGATGCGAACTCGGCACCGGTCACGCCGGAACCGACGACGACGAGGTGTTCGGGCAGCTCAGCGAGGTTGTACAGCTGTCGCCAGTCGAGCACGCGTTCGCCGTCGGGCACCGCGCCTGGCAGCACCCGGGGCGTTCCTCCCGTCGCGATCAGGACGGCTTCCGCGGTCAGCACGGACTTCTCACCGGCCGAGGTCGTCACCGCGACCTGGTGCACCGCCAGCCCGGGCTCCTCGTCGCAGAACCTCGCGGTGCCGGTGAGCAGGTGCACACCTTCCCGTTGCAGGCGCGCCCGGATGTCGGCCGATTGGGCCATCGCGAGGCCCTTGACCCTGCCGTGGACGGTGCGATTGTCGACGTGAACCTGGTCGAGGTCGAGGTTGACACCCAGTTCGGCCATGCCGTGCAAGTTGGCCCTCGCGCCGGACGATGCGAGGAAAGTCTTGGACGGAACGCAGTCGTAGAGCACGCATGCTCCGCCGAGGCCGTCCCGCTCGACGACGGTGACATCAGCTCCGTGCTGGGCCGCGACCAATGCGGCTTCGTAGCCCGCCGGTCCCCCGCCCATGATCACGATTCTTGTCACCCGGTCGCCTCCTCGCTGTCGCCTGCCACGGACACCGCTGCTATACCTCGAACTCTGGACCGTCCACCACGAAACTCCCTGTGGAACGCCACGCTCGGGACCGTAGTACCCGGCGGCGAACCGACCGCCGCGACCACCCTTCGGGCGGCCCCGTCAGTCGGTTGGCGGATGGTCTAACCGCTAGTATCTCCGACGTGCCTCTCTACGCCGCGTACGGATCCAACATGGAACCCGCCCAGATGATGGCGCGCGCCCCGCACTCGCCGACGGCCGGAACCGGCTGGCTCGAAGGCTGGCGGCTGACGTTCGGCGGGGAGGACCTCGGCTGGGAGGGAGCGCTCGCCACCATAGTCGAGGACGGCGACGCCAGGGTATTCGTCGTGCTCTACGACGTGAACGCCGCGGATGAGAAGGGACTCGACCGCTGGGAAGGCGGCGAGTTGTTCCTGCACAACAAGATCCGGCTACGAGTGCAGACGTTGGAAGGGCCGGTGCTGGCCTGGCTCTACGTGCTCGACGCCTACGAGGGCGGCTTGCCCTCGGCGCGCTACCTCGGCGTGCTCGCCGACGCCGCGGAAGCCGCCGGCGCCCCGGCGGACTACGTCGCTGACCTGCGCACCCGACCCTGCGTCGGCATCGGCCCCTAACCCGGGCGCGTCCGCACTCCAGACCCACGCGTCCGCGCTCGAGATGCACAGCTCGCACCCGCAGTTATCCACAGCAGAGCTATCAACAGGGTTATCCACGGCTGGGAAAGTTGCCATTTCAGTTTGAGCGCATCGATTGCTCGACTGGGAACATGCAACTTCCTCAAATTTCCACCGAAGTAGCCCGATATCAGGACCTGGCCGCGTGCATGGGCAAGCGCCGATTACACGCGGCGCTGGACAGCGGCGTGCTCGTCCAGCCGTGGCGTGGCGTGGTGGTCCGTGCCGATGCGATGCTCGAACTGTGGCCTCGGGCCGCGGCGGGGGTGATGGCCGTAGGCGAAAGGGCCGAGTCCGCCGCCATCCACGTCACGGTTCCGTACTCGCGTTCCGCACGATCGCGGCCGGGACTTATCGTTCATCAGAACCGTTTCTCGCCGAGCGACATCGTCAGTGTCGGTGGGCTGCCGGTGTTCGCCCACGATCTGGCATTGGCGGAGTTTCTCTGCGACGGCGACAAATGGGCAGCGTTCGCGAGCCTCGATCAAGCCCTGCGCGGCCTCGATCCGGGTGCCGCCGAAAGCATAAAGGCCACCATACGAGAGCGCCTGGACGCGCGAGACGACCCACGCGGCATCGCGAAGGCGCTGATGTTGACCGAATTGGCGACAGGCAAGGCCGATTCGCCCCCGAAAGCTGGTTCCGGCTCATTGTCGTCGAAGCGGGATTCCCTATACCCGAGCCGCAGTACGAGATCCGGACCGTGGATGGCCAACTGCTATACGTACTGGACATGGCTTGGGTGAAGCGCCGGATCGCGCTCGAGTACGACGGCTACGCGACGCACGAATCACGGCTCGACTACGACGCTGAGCGGGACAAGCGGATGGCGATGCGTGGCTGGATCACCGTCCGCGCGCGAGCCGAAGACCTCAAAGACCCGACCCGCGTGCTGAACGAGCTACGCACCGCATTCGACCAGCGCTCCCGGTGATGCGCGACTGGAGCGCGAACACGCGCGGGTTAAGCGCGGGAGGCCAGTGCGGTGTGCACCATCACCCGCACCCCGGTGAGCAGGGCGCGCTCGTCGAGCTCGAAGGTGCCCTGGTGCAGATCGCGCTTCGGACCGTCGCCGGGCCACACACCGAGGCGCGCGAATGCGCCGTCGACGTGCTCGAGGTACCAGCCGAAGTCCTCGCCGCCCGAGGACTGTTCGGTGCCGCACAGGGCGTCCTCACCCAGGGCGGCTTCGACGCCGGCCCGCATCCGCATCGTGCTCTCCCGGTCGCAGACCACCGGCGGAACCCCGCGACGGTACTCCAGGGAGAACCCGACGCCGGTGGGCGCCAGCAGCGACTCGACCGACGACGCGACCAGCGGCTCAAGATCACGCCACACGTCGTGGTCCGCGGTCCGAAGCGTGCCCAGCAGCGTGCCGTCCTCGGGCACCGCGTTGGCGGCTTCCCCCGCGTGAACGGCGCCCCACACCAGCACGGTGCCCGAGCGCGGATCGACCCGCCGCGAGATCAGCGCCGGCAGCCCGGTGATCACGCTGCCGAGCGCGTGCACCAGGTCGGCCGTCAGGTGCGGGCGCGACGTGTGACCGCCTGGCGAGGTCAGCCGTAGCTCGACGAGATCGGCCGCGGAGGTGATCGCACCCACCCGGGTGCCGACCTGCCCGACCGGCAACTGCGGATCGCAGTGCAGCCCGAAGATCCGATCGACGCCGTCGAGCACGCCAGCCGCGATGGCGTCGAGCGCACCACCGGGCATGACCTCCTCGGCGGGCTGGAAGACGAGCCGGACACGGCCGGGCAGCTCGGGCGCGGCGGCTAGGGCGGCCGCGGTCGCCATCAGGATCGCAGTGTGCGCGTCGTGCCCGCAGGCGTGCGCGACCCCGTCGACCGCGGAGGAATACGGCAGCCCGGTCGCCTCGGTGATCGGCAGCGCGTCCATGTCGGCTCGGAGCGCGACGCAGCGTTCACCAGTGCCGATGTCGCAGACCAGGCCGGTGCCGCCGGGCATGACCTTCGGCTTGAGCCCGACGGAGCGCAATACCCTCGACACCAGCTCGGTGGTGCCGTACTCGCGGCGCGCGAGCTCCGGGTTGGCGTGGATATGCCTGCGCCAGGCGATCACGTCATGGGCGTTCGTGGCGAGCCAGTCGTCGAGCCAGTCCGGCCCGCGCCCAGCGCCGATGTCGTTCACGGAGGACATGGTGACGCCGTTCGAGGTGATCAGCCCGTCGAAATCGGATTCCGTGAACGCGCCCAGTCGCGCAGGCTCGAAGGGATCCGGTACCGAACGCGCGGGCGACTCGGGCGATGACGTTGTCATGACGCACCGCCTACCTGGTCATGGGCATGCTCTGCTGTGGGAGTAAAGAAAGTCGTACGCATTTGTGATCAATCTTGCACCATCGCTGATGGGGGACGTCGACGGCCGTGGGACCCGGAGATGGCCGGTAGTGTTCCTGCGACGAGTGGTACCGGTAAATTCAGTGTCGCCGAAGTGCCACGACTAGTTACCCGGGGATACCCAGGGATTCCTAGTCGCTGTCCTTCCTACGCTTCGATCTTATCCTGCGCCCCCAGAGCACGAGGCCGAACAGCGCGGCGGCCGCACCGCCGACGATCAGCTTTTTACGCCGCAGTTCGCTGTTGGCCTCGTCGCGCCGTTCGTCCAGATC
>WHSS01000153.1 GCA_009379975.1 Actinophytocola sp. | reverse complement strand
GAGACGATAGGTCGGGCCGAGTGCCACACCCACTCAACGGCGGCCGCAACCGTGCCTGACCTGGTTCGCAGCGTCAGTCGATGCCGAGGTCGAGGTAGAGCCGCAGTGCGCGCGAAAGATGTTCGAGTTCTGCCGGAGCAAGCCGGCCTCGCTGCTTGCGGAGCTTGCCCTTCGGGATCGTGTGAACGGCCGTCGCATTGACAAACGAGCGATCGCGCCCGGTCAGACCGGCATCCCTGCCGAGTTCGACGTGAGTGGACGCAGGGCCGGCGGTGCCGGTGACCTCAGCCACCGTGACAGCGCCAAGACGCGGGATCAGCGCGTTGACGGTGAGTACCACGCAAGGCCGCGGACCGATCGGTCGTGGAAACTGCACATCCCACACATCCCCCCGAAACACGGTCAGTCAGCGCTGTGGTCGGGGAGTATGGCCTCAACGGCTACGCGATCGCCGATATTTGTTACGTCACTGACCGGGGCCTCAGTTGACCCGTAGAACTCGTCGTACTCCCGGGCGAGGGCGGCGTGCGCAGCGCGGCGATGCAGCAGTCTCAACCCTTCACGGACCGCCTCGGAGCGATTCCGCAGGCCCAATGTGGCGATGTCATGGTCCACCTGACGTGCGTGTTGTGCGGTCAGCCGGGCTTGCACAATCGTCACCTGGTCTGTCATACATTTATCATACAGCCTTGGTGGGCCACTGTGCCAGCCAGTGTTGGGCTCACGAAACCAGCACGCTCAGGCAGGTCACACAGCCCTCCAGCTTCTCGAACTCGCTGATGTCGACGACTCTGACGCCGAAACCGAGGTCGGCGATCTCGGCGGCCGTGCGGGGTGCCGACGCGCTGATCAGTACGTCCTCTCCGCCTAGCAGTACGACGTGGCAGCCTGCCTCTTCGGCGACGGGACGCACCGCCGCGAACACCCCTGGCTCGATCAGGCCTGGCAGGGCCACGAAGGTGCCGTCGGGTAGGGCCGTGACGGCGGACTTCAGGTGCAGGACCTCGGCTGCCATCGTCTCAGGCGCGGTGATCACCGCCTCAACAGACTGTTGTTCTTAACGCAACACATGTTATAGAATGGGGAACAACTTGTCGGCAAAGGAGATTCTTGCCGCCGTGCGGGATCTGGAGCGGGCTGGATGGCGTGTCGAGCTCGCGGGCGGCCAGTCTCATGCGTATGCGCGGGCGTACTGTCCAGGAGGTTCGGCATGCTGCGCACCGTCGACTGTTGCTAGTCGAGCCGAAACTAGCCCGACTAATACAGCCTTCAGACCTGCAAGTTTGGCTAGTTTCGGGTCGGGCTAGTAACCATCGGCTCTGTATGGCACGCCGAAGGTGCCCGAGCATGAGGCGGCCAAGGTTCGGCGCGCGCAGAGACGGTGCGGCCACGTCGGAGAGGGCAGAAGGTGAACGTGTACTGGTTTGACATCGAGGTCGCCGGTCCCGTCAGCGACGATCACATCGAGGCGCTCGGGGATCGGCTCGCGGGCGAAATCGACGCGACAGTGCAGGCCGACGACCGAGGCGGGGTTGTCATGTTCTCTCGCGAGGCTGATGACGCCGTGCAAGCCATCGTCTCGGCGATCTCGGATATTGAGGCCGTTGGAATGACGGTCACCGGAGTCACCGAGGACCGCGTGGACGTGGAAGACATCGCTGAACGCGCCGGTGTCACGACAACGGCGGTGCGTTACTGGATCGCCGGCAGCCGCGGTCCGGGGGGTTTCCCGCGGCCCCGGGTCGAGCGGCAGCGTGGCAGCCTCTGGTCATGGGCGGAAGTATCGGCGTGGCTGGCTTCCGCGAAGGTCGGCAAGGTGGATCACCTGGCGGCCGAAACGGCTCGCGCCAGCAGACTCATCACCGATGCCCTCGCCGTGCGTCGGGGGATTCGTGATCTTCCCGTGCATGACCGGACTCTCATCCGAGGCCTCGTCGCTTGACCCGCTGGTGAGTGTGACGTTCGGCCCGACCTATCGTCCGAGCGTCACATTCGCTCACCGTGGCCAGCGCACTTCGCCGCCGACCAGCACCAGCTCCGCCCGCGCAGCCGGGATCTCGCCTGGGGCCAGCTCGAACAGATCCGCCGAGAGCAAGACCAGATCGGCGTACTTGCCGACGGTGATCGAGCCGCGGTCGTGCTCGCAGAAGTTGGCGTAGGCCGAGCCGAGGGTGTAGCCGCGGATGGCGGTGGCCAGGTCGACGGTTTCCTCGGGGCACCAAGCCGGGCCGCCACCGAGCGGGCGGCGGGTCAGCGCGGTGTAGACGCCGATCAGCGGGTCCATCTCGGCGACGTTCCAGTCGCTGGAGAACGCGAGCGTCGCGCCTGCTTCGTGCAGGCTTCGCATCGGCCACGCCTTGCGCCACCGCTGCTCGCCCACTGCGTCCGCCCAGTCGTGACCGGGACCGGCGATCTCCGGCGCGCAGTGCCGCGGCTGCATACAGGCGACGACGCCTAGCTCGGCGAAGCGGGCGACATCGGCCGGATCGAGGCATTCGACGTGCACGACCTGGTGTCGCGCGTCGCGTAAGCCGTTGACCTTTCTGGCCCGCTCGACGGCGTCGAGCACCGTGCGGATGCCGCGGTCGCCGGTGGCGTGCACGAACAGCTGACAGCCGCGGGCGTCGAGCCGGGTCACCACATTCGGCGAGCTCGCCGGGCGGATAGAACGTCTCGCCGCGGTTGTCCGGCTCGGCGACATACGGCTCCAGCAGCGCCGCGGTGTGCGGTTCCACGACGTCGTCGACGGTGTAGATGCGTGCGTTGCGGATGACCAGGTCGTACTGGGCCATCACGCCCGCCACACCGTGCGGCCGCCGACGATGGTGCGGAGCACGCGCGCGTCCCGCAGCGTCTCCGGATCCGCGAAGGGATCCCGGTCCAGCACGACGACATCGGCGAGTAGCCCGGCGCGGAGCATGCCCCGGGGAGCCCTCGGCCCGGCAAGCCCACGCGGAGTCGGCCGTGCCGTGCGCGATGGCTTCGGCCAGCGGCAACGCGAGGTGCTCGTCGAGCGCGGGCACGTCCGGATCCAGCGCCGATCGGCGGGTGCTGGCCACGAACATGTTCGGCAGCGGCGGATGCGGGGCGGTCGGCGCGTCGGTACCGAAGGCCAGCCGCGCGCCCGCTGCGGTCATCTCCTGCCACGCGAATCCGCGTTCCGCGCGCTCGTCGCCGAGCATCGCCGCCCAGTTGTCCCTGATCGCCGGATCGGCGTGCACCGGCTGCATGGACGCGGTCACGCCGAGCTCGGCCAGCCTCGGCACGTCGGCGGGGTCGACGTACTCGAGGTGCTCGATCCGGTGCCGTCGCGGTCGATGGCCGTTCACAGTCGCCGCGTGTTCCAGCGCGTCGAGCGCGATCCTGACCGCGCCGTCGCCGATGGCGTGCAACGCCACCTGCAGACCCGCTGCGTCGGCAGCAGCCACAGCAGGCGCGAGCGCGTCGACGTCCCAGATCGGATCCGCGGAGTTGCCATCGGCGTACGGCTTGAGCATGGTCGCCGTACAGCCGTCGATGACGCCGTCGACGATGAACTTCACGCCGGTGACGCGCAGCCGATCGGAGCGGTGCACCTTTGCCAGTTCGATGGCCCGCCGAAGCTGCGCGTGGTGATCGCCGTCGCGGTGGATGAGCCAGTGGCCGACCACGCGCGGGCCAAGGGTGCCCGCCCGTTCGGCGCGGGTCATCGCCGCCAGGCTCAGTTCGTCCAGTGCCATGTCCACCGCGCAGGTCACCCCCGTGGCGAGATAGCCGTGCCCGGCGGCGGCCAGCGCGCGGTCCCGCTCGGCGTCGGTGGTCTCCTCGGCGAGAAACGGCCACACCAGGTTCAGCGCGGCGGTCTCCACGAGGTGCCCGGTCGGCTCACCGGTGACCGGATCTCGCACGATGCGGCCGCCCGCCGGGTCCGGGGTGTCGCGGGTGATGCCGAGCTCAGCCAGCGCGGCGCTGTTGACCCAGACCGAGTGGTAGTCGTTCGCGTCGAGGTAGACCGGCCGGTCCGGCACGACGTCGTCGAGCATCTGCCGTGTCGGTCTGCCGTCCGGCACCGCGCTGAACAGCCACCCACGGCCGAGCACGCGGGGCGCGGCGGGGTTGTCCGCCGCCCACCGGAGGACACGGCGCTGGATCTCCGCGAGGTCCGCCGCGTCGGTGAGATGGGCCCGCAGCTGCGCCTCGCCCGCCATCACTACGTGCGCATGCCCGTCGACGAAGCCAGGCAGCACGGTCTTACCCGCCAGAGCCAGCTCGACGGCGTCCGGTCCGGCGTGTTCCCGGGCCGCGGCGTTGCTCCCGACGTAGCCGAGGCGGCTGCCGTTGATGACCAGCGCCTCGGCCAACGGCTGCCGCGGGTCGGCGGTGAACAGCTTGCCGTTCGACAGCAGAACCGGAGGGCTCATGCGACCGGTTCTCCGACGTCGGCGGACACCGGCGCGACCGGGGCGCGGACGTCCTCGCGGTAGCCGCCCTTGCCAGCGGGCCGGATCATCGCCACCGTCAGCACGACATGCGCCAGGGCGGTGACCACGAAGGCGGGCAGCGATGCCGTCGTGTAGGTGAACAGCGGCGCCGACTCGAACGTCCATGGATCCAGCAGAAGGGCGTAGGTCACGCAACCGGCGGCGATCGCCAGCAACGCCGCGGGATTGAAGCCCCACCAGAACGAATACCGGGACTCGCCATCGGGCAGATACAGCTCCCGCAGGTGCAGCCGCCCGCGCCGCAGCAGGAAGTAGTCGGTCAGGTACACCGCCGTCAGCGGGGCCATCGCCAGCCCGGTCCAGGCGGCGAACTTGAAGAAGTTGTCGTATATGACGCCGGGGAAGAGCACGAGCACCGCGCCGGGCAGGTACAGCAGCGCGGTGAAGGCGGGCCACGGAATCCGCCGGAGCACCGAGCCGCCCGCGCGGATCAACCCGAGCCCGCCGGAGTACGTCTGCGCCACGATGCTGGTGACGTTGGCGAACGCGACGAACAGCAGCGCCAGCACGCCGAGCGCGACGCCGCCGAGCGGGACCATCCACGCCGTGGGGTCCGCGTCGCCGATGGCCAGCGCGGCGAACGTGCCGACCAGCCCGGCCACCACCGACGCCAGGAAGAGACCGATCAGGTTAGGCCAGAACGCCACCCGCTGGGTGCGGGTCAGCCGGGCCAGGTTGCCGGTGATCGGCCACCAGGCGAAGGCGACCGCGAAGCTGAGCTCCAGGGCGATGGCGAAGTCCAGCCGCGGGTCGCCGATCGGCTCCAAGGGCTCGGCCGCGGTCAGCTCGGCCCAGGAGTGGTTGGCCAGCAGCACGCCGAGCATCACCAGCGTCATCACCACCAGCACCGGGGCGACGATCTTGTTGATCCACTCGAGCGATACGGGACCGCGGGCCAGCGTCACCCAGGACACGAACAGCGCCAGCAGCGACATGCCGATGACCACCGGGCCGTTGGGGTCGAAGCTCGTGCCGAAGACGGCGTTGAGCACGTTGGTGACCGCGCGGCCGAACATGATCGCCAGGATCGCGTTCCAGCCGGCGGCCGACAGCGGCATGAGGATCGCGATGAGCGTCCGTACGCCGTTGGTGCCGAGCACCGACCGGAGCGCGGTGTACTGCTCGACGCCGTACTTCGCCGACGGCAGGCAGGTGCCGATGGCGACCAGCACGACACCCACCAGGTTGCCGATGACCGTCGCGGCGATGGCCGTGGTGACCCCGGCGAACAGCGCGACCGTGCCGCCGATGAGGAACGCCCAGGTGGCGATGGCCAGGCCGACGTTGACCGCGGTGAACTGGCGGAAGCCCCAGATTCGTTCGTGCGGCAACACCGGCAGTTCGGTGAACTCGCCCGCGGTGGACGACGTGACGTCCGGCCGGCTCCCTTTCACCATGGGTACCCCCAGGCGAGCGCGATGCCGATCACGACGAGGCAGCCGACGAGCAGCAGGATCCAGTCCCTGGCGGGCAGATCCGCCTGAGCGGGGTCGTCGTAGCCGGGGTCTTCGATGATGGTCAGGCGCCGGTCGAGCTCCCGGCGGAAATCAGCGGTGTCCATGTCAGAACCTCCTTGTTTGGCCTGCGAGCAGCTCTCACGCTTCGTCAGCCAGTGAGCGATAGGTATCGGGACGCCGGGTCGCCAGTAGCGGGAAGAGCGCGAGCCAGTCCTGCCGCTGCTCCAGGTCGAGCGGCGCGACCAGCACCGCGTCGTCGGCTCGTGGTGCGGAGACGAGCACGCGGCCGTACGGGTCGGAGATGAACGAGGAGCCGTAGAAGGTCACGAGGCCCTCGTCGCCCCACCGGTTGGCGACCACCATGAAGGTGCCGTTGGCGATACCGTTGCCGACGATGACCTGCCGCCACAACGGCTGGGTATCGAAGCGGGGGTGATCGGGTTCTGAGCCGATCGCCGTGGGGTAGGCCAGCACCTCGGCGCCGCCGAGCGAATATGCCCGCGCCACCTCGGGAAACCACTGATCCCAGCAGGTCGGCAGGCCGAGGCGGGCCACCGTCGCGCCGTCGGCGCCGGGCAGGTCGACGACCGGGTACGGGTTCGGCTCGGCAGGCCCGCCACGGAAGTAGTGGTCCTCGTAGTAGCCCGCGGAGACCGGGATGTGCAGCTTGCGGGTGCGGCCGAGCAGGCTGCCGTCCGGGGCGATGAGGATCGCGGTGTTGTACCCGAGGCCGTCCGGGGCGTCAGGACCGGCACTGCGCTCGAACAGCGAGGCGTGCACCGCGACCCCGCTGTCGGCGGCGGCCTTCGCGGCGAAGCTGTAGGTTGGCCCGCCGTCGAGTTCCTCGGCGGTGGCGGTTGCGTCGCCCTCCGGCCTGGTGTCCGCCGGGTAGCGCGAGAGCGTCAACTCCGGCAGGAACACCACGCTCGCACCGGCGCCTGCCGCCGTGCGGATGCCGTCGGCGAGGACCGCGGCGTGCTCATCGGGGTTGTCGTGCCAGCGGGTCTGGACGAGTCCGACCGTCACCGGCCTGCGAGTGGGCTCGGTGGTCCTGGCGGGCGAGTCGGGGACCTCGGCGATGATCAGCTGCATGGGGGCTCCTAGCTAGACGGATGCGGGTTGTTGCTGAGTGATGCAGTGGATGCCGCCGCCGCGAGCGAAGATGGGCCGCGCGTCGATCTCTTCGATCGTCCGGCCCGGGTAAGCCCGGCGCAGCACGTCGGCGGCGACGGCGTCGTTCGGATCGTCGAAGGTGCCCAGCACCACGACCCCGTTTCCGACGTAGTGATTGATGTAGGAGTAGTCGACCGGCCGGCCGTCGGCGTCGGTCAGCACCTGCGGCGCGGGCAGTTCGACGACGGCCAGCCGGCGACCGCGGGCGTCAGTGCTGCCTCGCAGCAGCTCGGCGGCTTCACGCGAGACTTCGTAGTCGGGGTGGCCGCGGTCGTTCTGCATGTGGACGGCGACGACCCCGGGGCGCAGGAAGCACGCGACGAGGTCGACGTGGCCACGGGTGCCGAACTCGTCATAGTCGCGGGTCAAACCGCGGGGGATCCAGATCGCGGTCGTGGTGCCGAGCCGGGCGTGCACCTCGGCCTCGACCTGTTCGGCCGTCCAACCGGGATTGCGGTCCGGGTCGAGCTGGACGGTCTCGGTGAGCAGCACGGTGTCTACACCGTCGACCTGGAACCCGCCGCCTTCCATGGTCAGGGCCGACCGGTGCGAGCGATGCCCGGACAGCTCGGCCACCTGGCGCGCGAGCAGGTCGTCGTTGCGCCAGCTCGCCCACTGCTGAGCGCCCCAGCCGTTGAACACCCAGTCGATGGCGGTCATCCCGGTGGGACTCGACGGGTCGTGGACGAACGTCGGGCCGCTGTCCCGGAGCCAGGCGTCGTCCAGCGGCAGCTCGACGACGCTCACCTCCGGCCGCGCCAGCGCTTTGGCCGCCGCGCCTTGACCGGCGCCGGCGACCAGCGTCACCGGCTCGTAGCGCGCGATGGTGTTCGCGACCTGCGTCCAGCTCGCCCTCGATTCGGCCAGTGAGGGCGAGCCCTCATCGCCGAAGGTCTCGTTCGGCGGCGGGAGCGCCAGCCAAGTCCGCTCGTGGACCGCCCACTCGGCCTGCAAACCGATCATGCTATTCCGATCTCGCTAGCGTTGAAACAAGCACTGCAGTGACCACTGTGCAACGAAATTAGAAGTAACACAACACTTTCTCAACTAATTCACTTGCCAATGATCGGATCTGCGGTGCACACTGGCGGCACGCTGACCCGCAACGAACAGGACGATCATGACCGACCATCACCCCGCTGAGACGCTGCAGAAGTCCGCGCAGGATCACTTGTGGCTGCACTTCACGCAGCAGGGCGACTACGGGCCCGAGGTGCCGATGCCTGTCATCGTGCGCGGCGAAGGCGCCTATGTCTACGACGCCGACGGCAAGCGCTATCTCGATGCGCTGGCCGGGCTCTTCGTCAGCCAGCTGGGCCACGGCCGCACCGAATTGGCGGAGGCGGCCGCCCAGCAGGCGCGCGAGCTGGCGTTCTTCCCGCTGTGGTCCTATGCCCACCCGAACGCCATCGAGCTGGCCGAACGCCTCGCGGGCTATGCCCCCGGCGACCTCAACCGCGTCTTCTTCACCTCGGGCGGCGGTGAGGCGGTCGAGTCGGCATGGAAGCTGGCCAAGCAGTACTTCAAGCTCACCGGCAGGCCCGGTAAGCACAAGGTGATCAGCCGTGCGGTCGCCTACCACGGCACCTCGCAGGGGGCGCTTTCGATCACCGGGCTGCCCGGGTTGAAGGCCCCGTTCGAGCCGCTGGTGCCGAGCACGTTCCGCGCGGCCAACACCAACATCTACCGCGCGCCGCACTTTGGCGACGACCCGGTCGCGTTCGGCCGGTGGGCGGCCGATCAGATCGGCGTCGCGATCGAGCAGGAAGGCGCGGAGACGGTGGCCGCGGTGTTCCTCGAGCCGGTGCAGAACTCCGGCGGCTGCTTCCCGCCGCCGCCCGGGTACTTCGAACGGGTGCGCGAGATCTGCGACGAGAACGACGTGCTGCTGGTCTCCGACGAGGTCATCTGCGCGTTCGGGCGGCTCGGGCACATGTTCGGCGCCGAGCGCTACGGCTATCAGCCCGACGTGATCACCTGCGCCAAGGGCATCACATCGGGCTACGCGCCGCTCGGCGCGATGATCGCCACCGACCGGCTGATCGAGCCGTTCCTGCGCCAGGGCGCGATGTTCGCGCACGGCTACACCTTCGGCGGGCACCCGGTCTCGACCGCGGTCGCGCTGGCCAACCTGGACATCTTCGAGCGCGAGCGGATCAACGAGCACGTCCGCGACACCGAGGGCGCGTTCCGGGCCACGCTGACGAAGCTCACCGATCTGCCGATCGTCGGGGACGTGCGTGGCGACGGGTTCTTCTACGGCATCGAGCTGGTCAAGGACAAGGCGAGCAAGGAGACGTTCAACGCCGAGGAGTCCGACCGGCTGCTGCGCGGGTTCCTGTCCAAGGCGCTCTTCGACGCGGGCCTGTACTGCCGCGCCGACGACCGCGGCGACCCGGTGGTCCAGCTCGCGCCGCCGCTCATCTGCGACCAGTCGCACTTCGACGAGATCGAGCAGATCCTGCGCGATGTTCTGGGCCAGGCGTGGCAACGGCTCTGAGGCGGGCCGTTCTTGCCCAGGACGGCCCTGAACAACCCGCTGCCGGCGCCTCCGCCGCCCAGATTCCCGCTCGCTGTGTTGTCGGAAGGCCCGAGTACGACCCGGTACGAGGGCCTTCCTTCGCCTTGCGAGCGGAAATCTGGATCGCCGGATCCATCCGGCGGGGCTATTCAGGACCGTCCTAGGATGCGTCTTATGCCATCCCGGTCGAGCAGGAATGAGTACAACGGCGTGCTGGACGAGATCTCCAAGGCGATCATCGAGCAGCTCCAGCAGGACGGCCGCCGGGCGTACGGCACCATCGGCAAGGCCGTCGGGCTCTCCGAGGCCGCGGTGCGTCAGCGGGTGCAGAAGCTCGTCGACAGCGGCGTCATCCAGATCGTCGCGGTCACCGATCCGCTGGAGGTCGGCTTCGCCCGGCAGGCCATGATCGGGATCAAGGCGACCGGTGACCTCGAGCCCATCGCCGACGCGCTCACCGACATGGGCGAAGTCGACTACGTCGTCATCACCGCCGGCAGCTTCGACCTGATCGCCGAGGTGGTGTGCGAGAGCGACGAGCACCTGCTCGACGTGCTGTCGAAACGCATCCGGAGCATTCCCGGCGTGACGAGCACCGAGTCGTTCGTCTACCTCAAGCTGTGCAAGCAGACCTACTCGTGGGGGGTCCGCTGATCCGAGGTGTCCAGGAGGCGGTCTCGTAGCCGCACCACATCGGGCTCGCCGAAGCCGTGCGCGTCCAGCCACTCCTGGGCGCCGCCGTACCGCACTCGCAACTGTTCGAGGAAGGCCGCCATCGTCTCCGCCCGCGGGGTATGTGCCTCGGCCGGGATCCGATCGATGTCATCCGCATAGGTCGACGATGCGCGCAACCGGTCGAGAATCGCCGAGATCCGCTGCGCCGTCGCGGCATAGTCGGCCACGACCGCCTCGGCCCGCACGCCGATGACGGTGAGGGTCATCGCGATGACGACGCCGGTACGGTCCTTGCCCGCCGCGCAATGCACCACGACCGCGCCATCGGACTCGCCGATCGACCGCAGCGCACCGACCACACTTTCTGGCCGATCTTCCAGGTAGCCCAGGTACATCGAGCACATGAAGTCGTCCGGATACCGGGTCAGGTTCCGCTCGCGGCGGGTCAGCAACGCGTCCGCCCCGGCGTCGGTGGAGTCACCGAACTCGGGCAGTACCGAGTGGTGCGCGTGGTGCACCGAGCCGACCGCGCTCAGCGGGCCCGGCCCTGCCGAACTCAGCTCCGAGGTACTGCGGAGGTCGATGACGGTACTGAGGCGATGCTCGTCGACCAGCGTTTTCACATCGGCGGGCGAGAGCCCCTGCAGGTTGTCCGACCGCAGCAGCTTGCCCTCTGCGGTACGCCTGCCATCGGCGGTCGGCAGCCCGCCGAGGTCACGGACGTTGACGGCTCCTTGAAGATTGATCCAGCGCACCCGTCCATTGTGCGGCCACCGCCGTGGGACCAGCGAGCGACCCCGTGTGCTGAAGACGCTTTCAGTCCGCTCAACGGACTGAAAGCGTCTTTCGCTCCGCCCAGTGGACTGAAGGCGTCGTTCAGCTCGCGTGTGACGAACGCCCCCGGCGGGTACCCCAACGACGCATATCGCACACGGAGGAGGTTTCAGCCATGTCACGGTTGCTGCGGAAACTCGTCTCGCTCGGAAAGCGGCCGT
>WHSS01000139.1 GCA_009379975.1 Actinophytocola sp. | reverse complement strand
CGTCAAAGTCCACGACCGCCTGCTCCGCCCTCTCATCGTCGCTGACCAGCCGCCCGCCCCCGCCGAACTCCGCCGCGCACTGGCCACCATCGACCAGCACGTCCGCGGATCCATCACCCACGCCCGCCTCGGAACGGCAGCCTGAAACTCAAGACTCGTCTTAAAGTCCTAGCGACCAAGGATCGCTAGCGACCAAGGATCGCTAGAGTGAGCTCGTGACTTTCACTCTGCTGCCCGCTGTTGACGTCGCCGATGGCCAGGCCGTGCGCCTGGTCCAAGGCGAAGCCGGAACCGAGACCACCTATGGCACGCCCCGCGATGCGGCGATGGCATGGCAGCGTGACGGCGCGGAGTGGATCCATCTGGTCGATCTGGACGCGGCGTTCGGCAAAGGATCGAACCGGGAGCTGCTTGCTGCCGTGGTCGGCGAGCTGGACGTGCAGGTTGAGCTCTCCGGCGGTATCCGGGACGACGAATCGCTGCGGGCCGCGCTGGCCACCGGTGCCCGCCGGATCAACCTCGGCACGGCGGCGCTCGAAGACCCGGAGTGGACCTCACGGGTGGTCGCCGAGTACGGCGATCGCGTCGCCATCGGTCTCGACGTGCGGATCACCGAGGCGGGCCACCGCCTGGCGGCGCGGGGCTGGACGCAGGACGCCGGCGACCTGTGGGACGCGCTCGAGCGGCTGGACCGTGACGGTGCGCAGCGCTACGTGGTCACCGACGTCAGCAAGGACGGCACCCTGCGCGGGCCCAACGTCGAACTGCTTCGCGATGTCTGCGCCCGCACCGATGCGCCGGTGATCGCTTCCGGCGGCGTGTCCAGCGTCGACGACCTGCGGGCGCTGGCGAAGCTCGCGGGCGAAGGCGTCGAAGGCGCCATCGTCGGCAAGGCGCTCTACGCGGGGGCGTTCACCCTGCCGGAGGCGCTCGCCGCGGTGCGCTGAAAGACGCTTTCAGTCCGTTCAACGGGCTGAAAGGGCCACTCAGTCCAATCAGTGGACTGAAAGCGTCTTTCAGCTCGCGACCAGCACGCCGGCGGCCTGTTACTCGTCGAGCGTGATCGCCACGCCGATGGTGCGTTTCTTGCCACCGCGGAGTATCGAGCCGACAACGCTGACGAAGCCCACGACGCCGTACTTCCGGCCGATCAGCTTGCGAACCTGGTCGGTCTCGGCATCGTCGAGCAAGCGGGCGAAGCCGGCGACGGTGGCGCCGTGCGTCTGCCTGCCACGCAAGTCGCACGCGGTGACCTCGACCCGGGCGTTGTTGCGGATCCGCTTGACCTTGCCGGAGTCGCGCTCGCTCCACACGAACAACTCGCCGCCGTCGCGAACCGCCCACAGCGGCGTCGACACCGCCTCTCCCGACTTCCGGAACGTGGTCAGCATGAAGTACTTCTCGCGGGCGAGGCGGTCCAGTTCGGTCGTCATGCCCCGAGGCTATCCCGGAGCACGGCCTACGGCGTCCTGCGGCGCAGCGTTGCGGCCCCGAGTACGAGGGCGGCCAGGCCGCAGCCGCCGACGATGATCAGGTTGCGGATCAGCGTGCCGTCGATGTCGCTGCTAACCGTCACATGGTTGAGAGCGTCGACCGCGTACGACAGCGGCATCACGTTCGACGCCCACTCCAGCACGACGTGCATCGACTCGCGGGGCGCGAACAGCCCGCACAGCAACACCTGCGGCATGACGAACGCGGGCATGAACTGCACCGCCTGGAACTCGGTGGTGGCGAACGCGCTCGCGAACAGCCCGAGCGCCATGCCGAGCAACGCGTCGAGCACGGCGATCACCAGCAGCGTCCACACCGAGCCGCCGATCTCCAGCCCCAGCCAGGTCAGCGAGATCGTCGCCGCGACGGACACCTGCAGCACCGCGACCATGCCGAACGCGATCGCGTAACCGAACAGCAGGTCCAGCTTCGCCATCGGCATGGTCATCAGCCGTTCGAGCGTGCCGGTCGTGCGTTCACGCAGCGTCGTGATCGAGGTGACGATGAACATGATCGCGAACGGGAACACCGCGAGCAGGGCGGGCGCGGCCCGGCTGAACATCTCCTCCGAGTTGAACACGAAACGCAGCAGGATCAGCAGTAGCGACGGCAGCAGGATCATCAGCGCGAGCGTGCGGTGATCGTGCCGCACCTGCGTGAGGATGCGCTGCGCCGTGGCCATGGTGATCGCGGGGTTCATCACCGCGGACGGCGTCCTCATGCCGCCTCCTTATCGAGCGCGGCAAGCCGCGCCAGCGATTTGTCGTCGGCGAGCATGGTGTCTGATGATTCGGACCTGCAAGCAGTCCTCATGCCGCCTCCACCTCCTTGATCAGCCGCAGGAATGCCTGTTCGAGGTCGGTTTGCTCGGTGCGGCGGCGCAGGCCGTCAGGGGAGTCGGTGGCCAGGAGCCCGCCTTCGCGCATCAGCAACAGGCGCTCACAGCGACCCGCCTCGTCCATCACGTGGCTGGACACCAGCAGCGTCCTGCCCTGCTTTGCCAGGCGCGCGAACAGCTCCCACAACTCGTCGCGCAGCACCGGGTCGAGGCCGACGGTTGGCTCGTCGAGTACCAGCAGTTCCGGCGTGCCGAGCAGCGCCACAGCCAGGTTGGCCCGGCTGTGCTGGCCGCCGGAGAGTTGGCCGACCATCGCGTTGGCGTGGCTGGAAAGCCCGACCTCGTCGATGACCCTGGAGACATCGGAGGCGGGCGCTCGCAACACCGACGCGAAGTAGCGCAGCGCCTCGGTCACCATCAGGTCGGCGTAGATGGCGGGGTTCTGGGTGGCGTAGCCGATCTTCCTGCGCAGGGGCGCGCTCCCGGCCGGTTCGCCAAGCACGGTGACCGTGCCACCGGCGACGATCTGCACCCCGACGATCGAGCGCATCAGCGTGGTCTTGCCGCATCCGCTCGGGCCGAGCAGCCCGGTGACGGTGCCGCGCTCGATCTCGAAACTGACGTCGCGTACGACGTCACGGCCACCGCGGTTGACGCGGAGGCCGTCTACAACGATGGCCAAATTAGTCATACGTTTAATTCTGCACTCGTTGAGAATCGCTGTCAAGGGGTTGGCAACGGGTTCAGGCGTCGAAGTGATGCTGGATGACCGGGGCGATCATGGCGACGATCTCCTCGTCGTCGGCCGACGCCATCGGTTCGACCTGCAGGATGTAGCGCATCATGGCGAGCCCCATCAGCTGCGTGCCGACGGCGGTCATGCGTAGCTCTGAGACGCCGAGTTCTGGCCCGATGCGGTCGATGATCGCGAGGCGCAGGAACTGTCGCATCATCCGGGCGGCGGCTTCGTTCGACGTCACCGAGCGCAGCAGAGCCAGGAACGGCCTGCGCGCGTCGGGATTTCCCCAGATGGTGAGGAAAATCCGGACGAGTCGTTCGCCCGCGGCGTCCCTGGGTCCGGTGGCCACCGTGGACACGATCACGGAAGGGTCGACGGGGATGGCCAGCGAGGCGGCGAAGACCTTGTCCTTCGACCCGAAGAAGTGGTGGATCAACGCCGGGTTGACGCCCGCGTCGGCGGCGATTCCCCTGATCGTCGCGCCCTCGTAGCCCTGCTCCGCGAACAGCGCGCGGGCGGAGGCGAGGATCTGCTCCCGCGTCTCGGTCTGCCCCGGACGCCGTCCTGCCTTCGCCATCTCCACCGCCCTCCCGCGTCTTCGGCCGCTCGCGTCACAGTAGCCTTTGGGTATGGCTGTCGCGGTAAGGGTGATCCCGTGTCTTGACGTCGACGCGGGCCGGGTCGTCAAGGGCGTCAACTTCGAAAACCTGCGGGACGCGGGCGATCCCGTCGAGCTCGCGCGGGTCTATGACGCCGAAGGCGCCGACGAGCTGACCTTCCTCGACGTGACCGCATCGTCGGGCAACCGGGAGACGACCTACGACGTCGTGCGGCGTACCGCGGAGCAGGTGTTCATCCCGCTGACCGTCGGCGGGGGAGTGCGAAGCGCCGACGACGTCGATCGGCTGCTGCGAGCCGGCGCCGACAAGGTGAGCGTCAATACCGCCGCCATCGCTCGTCCGGAGCTGTTGCGCGAGTTGTCGCAGCGGTTCGGCGCACAGTGCATCGTGCTCTCGGTCGACGCGCGGCGGGTGCCCGCCGGTAGCGAGCCGACCGCGTCCGGTTTCGAGGTCACCACGCACGGCGGCAGGCAGGGCACCGGGATCGACGCCGTCGAGTGGGCGGCGCGGGCCGAAGAGCTCGGTGTCGGGGAGATCCTGCTGAACTCGATGGACGCCGACGGCACCAAGAGCGGCTTCGACCTCGAACTGATCCGGCTGGTGCGGGCGGCCGTCCGGGTTCCGGTGATCGCCAGCGGCGGCGCGGGCTCGACGGCGGACTTCCCGCCTGCCGTCGAGGCGGGCGCCGACGCCGTACTCGCCGCGAGCGTGTTCCACTTCGGGCAGCTCAAGATCGGCGACGTGAAGGCGGAGCTGCGGTCGGCGGGAGTGGAGGTCCGGTGAGCCTCGACCCGGCTATCGCGGGGCGTCTCAAGCGCAACACCGACGGTCTCATCGCGGCCATCGCCGTCGATCACGCGTCGGGCGACGTGCTGATGATGGCGTGGATGAACGACGAGGCGCTGGAGTTGACGCTGGCCACACGGAAGGCCACCTACTACTCGCGCAGCAGGCAGCAGCTGTGGGTCAAGGGCGAGACATCGGGGCACACTCAGCACGTCCGAGAGGTGCGTATCGACTGCGACGGCGACACCGTGCTGCTGCGCGTGGATCAGGTCGGCCCGGCATGCCACACCGGCACGCGCACCTGTTTCGACACCGACGACCGGGTGCTGCTGGCCGAGTGAACGTGACGTTCGGCCAATAGGTCGGGCCGAACGTCACGTTCGCCGAAGCCGACGCACGGCTTCAGCCGATGATTTTCGCTCGCAAATGGCGCCAGACCCGTGGAATCACCCGTGGTTACATCTGCGTGTCAGCTTTGGGCGCTATGGTTGGGGACATGACAGCCGCCGTCAACCCGTTCTCTGAGTCGCCGGTGCCGATGTTGCCGCCAGACACGTCGCCGGCGGCGATTCGTGATGCGTTGATCGACGAGGAACGCGCGGAGTTTGAACGTGCCTATCAGGAAGCGATGGTCGAGGCCGCCGAGACGTTGGACCTCAGCAGGGTCTTGGACGTGCTCCGGGACTACCACCGCATCGCGTGGCTGACTCAGCGGCAAGGCGTCGAAGCGCACCGGCGGATGCTGAAGAATGTGGCACACGCGATCCGTACCGGTGAGGCGCCATCTGGGAGCGCTTCTGCGGAGGACGTGAAGGCCTTGATCCGAAAGCGGCTCGGCGAATAGGTGTATCGCGTCATCACCTACCCCGAACCTTTGGAGCAGCTCGAGGCACTACCCGCTGAAGCGTTGACCGCGTATGCGGAAGCGTTTGGCGTTCTCGAACTCGCACCCATGAATGGCCGTTTCTACAACGAAGCGAAGCCCGACGGTCTGCGTGAGCTGGTGTTTGGCGACCAGGGAGAGGGAACCGTCACCTATCTGATCTTAGAGTGGCAGCGCGAGGTTCATGTCGTCCTCGTGCAGTGGATCGGTTGACACCGACGACCGGGTGCTCCTGGCCGAGTGAACGTGACGTTCGGCCGATAGGTCGGGCCGAGCGTCACATTCACCCAAGCCACCGCGCCGCCTCAGTCGATGTCGCCGATCAGGTAACGCTGCAGCGTCGGCGCCATGGCGTTGACCACGACGTTGACGTCGGCGGAGGCCAGTGGCTCGGTTCTGGCGGCGTAGCGCATGATGCCGAGCCCGACCAGCTGGGATGCGCACAGCGAGGCACGCAGTCGCACCCGGTCGGCGCCCAATGCGGTGAGCAGGTTGTCAAAGATCTTCGTCATGAACATCTCCTGCAACGTGGTCACCGCCTTGTCGACGCCGACGGTGCCGATCGCGGTCGCGGCGAACGGCCCGCCGCCCGCCGCGTCCCACGTGGTCAACAGCAGGTACAGCGTGCGCTTGCCGACCTCGCTCGCGGTGCCGGAGATGACTTTCTCGACCAGTTCGCCCGTCCCGAAGGGCAGCCGCAGCATGGCGGGGAGCGAGTCCGATGAGCCCGACCGGCCGCCTGCTTCGCTCGTCACGCGCTCAGCATGACGCTCCTCGTCGCGCACCGCCAACTCGGCGAGAGGCCTCAGCCGTTGCGGGTGATCGTGCCGGTCAGGTAGCGCTGCATGTTCGGCGCGATCGCGTCAACGACGGTTTCGATATCGGCCGAAGCCAGTGGCTCGAACCGCGCCACGTAGCGGACCATGCCGAGGCCGACCATCTGCGAGGCGCAGAGGGAGGCCCGGAATTTCGGATTGTCCGAGCCCGTCGTCTTGAGCACCCCGCTGAAGAGGTATTTGACGAAGAAATCCTGCAAGACCTCCGCGGCTTGCTCGTGGCTGGTCACGCTGCGGACCAGCGCGGCGAAGGTGCCGCCACCGAACGCGTCCCACACCGTGAGGAACTTCCGGACGATCCGCTCGCCGAGGGTTTCGAGATCGCCTTCGATGATCTCGTCGATCAGCGTCTGGGGAGCGAACGGCAATTCGAGCACCGCCTCGGCGAACAAGCCTTCCTTGCTGCCGAACCAGTGGTTGACCATCGCCGCGTCGACGCCTGCTCGCCGCGCGATGCCCCGCACGGTCGCGCTCTGGTAGCCCGACTCGGCGAAGACCTCTCGCGCCGCCGCGATCAGCGCCGCCCTGGTGTCCTGGCCGCCTGGCCGGCGCCCTCTCCGTTTGGGCTCGGCCGCTATCTGATTCGCTTTCGATGTCACCCTGTCATCATGACGAGGATGAGCGAAAAGTTCAACAACGCATGAATTATCGCCCTGCGTGCCCACGATTGCGGGCCCAAGGGCGCTTTCGGTGCCTATGCGGCACCCGAGGACCCTTTGGGCTCGCCGGACGGCACAATTGCGCGCATGGTGCGTAAGAATCCCGCTCTCGGTGCGGTCAGTCCGAGCCGCGCGGAGTTCGCTTCGCTGGCGTCGACGCGCCGGGTCATCCCGGTGGTGCGGACGCTGCTCGCCGACGCGGAAACTCCCATCGCTCTCTACCGCAAACTGGCCGCCGACCGGCCGGGCACGTTCCTGTTCGAGTCGGCTGAGAACGGGCAGTCCTGGTCGCGCTGGTCGTTCGTCGGGGTGCGCAGCCCGGCGGCGCTGACGGTGCGCGACGGCCGGGCGGTGTGGCTCGGCACGCCGCCGGTGGGGATCCCGTCGGAGGGCATGCCGCTGACCGTGCTCCGGGAGACCATCGAGGCGTTGCACAGCGAGCCGCTGCCGGGGATGCCGCCGCTGACCGGCGGCATGGTCGGCTACATCGGTTACGACGCGGTGCGGTGGCTCGAGCGGCTCCCCGAACTCGCCGAGAACGACCTGCGGATCCCCGAGCTGATCATGCTGCTCGCCACCGACCTCGCCGCGCTCGATCACCACGAGGGCACCGTCACGCTCATCGCCAACGCGGTGAACTGGGACGACTCGCCGGAACGGGTGGACGCCGCCTATGACGACGCGGTGCGCAGGCTGGACCAGATGACCGACGAACTGGCCACGCACGCCCCGCCGACCGCGGCGACGTTCGAGAAGACGGAACCGGAGTTCACCCGTCGTCGCGACCGTAGCGACTACCACAAGGCGGTGCTCGACGCCGTCGACGCGATCCACGCGGGCGAGGCGTTTCAGGTGGTGCCATCGCAACGGTTCGAGATGACCACCGACGCCGACGCGCTCGACGTGTACCGCGTGCTGCGCAACTCCAACCCCAGCCCGTACATGTACCTGCTGCGGCTCGACGGCATGGACACCGACGGGGATCGGATCGCCTTCGACATTGTCGGATCGAGCCCCGAGTCGCTGGTCACCGTGCGGGACGGCCGCGCCACTACGCATCCGATCGCGGGCACCCGGTGGCGTGGCGCCGACCCGGACGAGGACGCGTTGCTCGCTAAGGACCTCCTGGCCGACGAAAAGGAGCGGGCCGAGCACCTGATGCTGGTCGACCTCGGCCGCAACGACCTCGGCCGCGTGTGCGAGCCGGGCTCGGTCCACGTGGTCGACTTCTTCGCGGTCGAGCGCTACAGCCACGTGATGCACATCGTCTCCACGGTGACCGGGGTGCTCGCCGAGGGCAAGACGGCGTTCGACGCGGTCGCCGCGTGCTTCCCGGCAGGCACGCTGACCGGCGCGCCGAAGGTCAGGGCGATGGAGTTGATCGAGGCGCTGGAGCCGACGCGGCGCGGCCTCTACGGCGGCGTGGTCGGGTACTTCGACTTCGCGGGCGACGCCGACACTGCGATCGCCATCCGCACCGCGCTGATGCGGGACGGGGTGGCTTACGTGCAGGCAGGCGGCGGAGTCGTCGCGGATTCCGATCCCGAGTACGAGGACAACGAGTCGCTGAACAAGGCGCGCACCGTGCTTTCGGCGGTGGCGGCGGCCGGGACCATGCGGGATCCCCGTGAGTGACCGACCGGCTGCCGGAAAGCGTCTGCTGTGGACGGTGGTCGCGCTTGAGTTGGCCGGCGCCGTCGCGCTGTGGGGCGCGTCGAAGCTGGCGTGGTCGTGGGCGAGTTTCGACGGCGGGGTGCGAGGCATCCTCGAGGAGACCGTGCTCGGCTCCGAGCGTGCGCCCGCCCTGGTGCCGCTGGCGTTGCTGGCGGTGGCGGGGATCGCCGGGTTGATCGCGACCTCGGGCTGGGCCCGGCGGGTGCTGTGCCTGGTGTTGCTGGTGGCGGGTGCCGCCGCCTGCGTTGTTACCGGCGTTGATGTTGCCGCCGTTGCCGGTGATCGCGGCGGGGCCGATGGCTCCGGTATCCAGCCTGGGCATGGCCTCGCGTTGCTGGGCGGCCTGCTCGTCGCGGCCGGTGGGGCGCTGGGCGCGCGGGCCGCGGACCGGTTGCCCAAGCTGGGGGAGCGCTACGACAACCCCGCCGCCAAGGCGGAGACCGTTCCCGCGGCCGACACCGACGAAGACCTCTGGAACGCCCTGTCGGAAGGGGAAGATCCCACCTCACGTGGCTGACGGCGGCTACGGCACCCGCGCGGGGTTGGACCTATGTGCGCGGGTAGCATCTTGGCGGCGGGAAGGGAAATTTTTGTGAGCGATCTTGCTAGCAAGGTGTGCGATCCGGTAGTGCGTACCGGGGCGTATCCGGTCCGGCGGGTGGCATGTTCCAGTGTCGTGGAGGACGCCCGGTGAGCGTTCTGGACGACATCGTCGAAGGCGTCAGGGAAGACCTGGCGGCACGACAAGCGGAACTGCCGTTCGACGAGCTCAAGCAGAAGGCGGCGAAGGCGCCTGAGCCTCGGAACGTGATCGCCGCGCTCAAGGAGCCCGGCATCGGCGTGATCGCCGAGGTGAAGCGGCGCAGCCCCTCCAAGGGCGAGATCGCCCAGATCGCCGACCCCGCCGCACTGGCCAAAGACTATGCCGACGCGGGCGCCCGGGTGATCAGCGTGCTGACCGAGCAGCGCCGGTTCGGCGGCTCGCTCGCCGATCTCGACGCGGTGCGTGCGGTTGTCGACGTTCCCATCCTGCGCAAGGACTTCATCGTCAGCCCGTATCAGGTGCACGAGGCGCGGTTGCACGGCGCGGACCTGGTGCTGCTGATCGTCGCGGCCCTCGAGCAGAACGCGCTGACCGCGTTGCTCGACCGGGTCGAGTCGCTCGGTATGATGGCGCTTGTCGAGGTGCACAACGCCGAGGAGGCCGACCGCGCGCTGGAAGCGGGCGCACAGGTCATCGGCGTGAACGCCCGTAACCTGCACACGCTCGACGTCGATCGAGATGTCTTCAGCCGTCTCGCGCCCGGGTTGCCGCCGGAGGTGCTCAAGATCGCCGAGTCCGGCGTGCGCGGTCCCGGCGACCTGATGACCTATGCCGGCCACGGCGCGGACGCGGTGCTGGTCGGCGAAGGGCTCGTGGCGAGCGATGACCCGAAGGCCGCGCTGGTGCAACTGGTGACGGCGGGCTCGCACCCGGCATGCCCGAGGCCCGCGCGGTGAGTAAGCACGACCAGACGCGCGAGGAGGAGCGGGATCAGCACTCCCGGACCTCGCACGACCCGGACGAACGCGGCCACTTCGGCCCCTACGGCGGTCGTTTCATGCCGGAGGCGCTCATCGGTGCGCTGGAGGAGCTCAGCGCCGAGTACGACAAGGCGCGGCTGGATCCCGACTTCATCGACGAGTTCAACCGGCTGCTGCTGAATTACGCGGGCAGGCCGTCGCTGCTGACGGAGGCGCCGCGGTTCGCCGAGTACGCGGGCGGCGCCCGGATCTTCCTCAAGCGCGAGGACCTCAACCACACCGGATCGCACAAGATCAACAATGTGCTCGGGCAGGCGTTGCTCACCAAGCGGATGGGCAAGAAGCGCGTCATCGCCGAGACCGGCGCCGGCCAGCACGGCGTCGCGACCGCCACGGCGTGTGCGTTGATGGGCCTCGACTGCACGATCTACATGGGCGAGGTCGACACCCAGCGGCAGGCGCTCAACGTGGCGCGGATGCGGCTGCTCGGCGCCGAAGTGATCCCGGTGAAGACGGGCTCACGCACGCTCAAGGACGCGATCAACGAGGCGCTGCGTGACTGGGTCACCAACGTCGAGGACACGCATTACCTGCTCGGCACCGCCGCCGGCGGGCACCCGTTCCCGGTGATGGTGCGCAACTTCCACCGCGTCATCGGCGACGAGGCGCGCGGGCAGATCCTGGCGCAGGCCGGCAGGCTGCCCGACGTGGTCGCGGCGTGCGTTGGTGGCGGCTCCAACGCGATCGGCATCTTCCACGGCTTCATCGACGATGCCGACGTCCGGCTGGTCGGCCTCGAGCCGGGCGGGCACGGCATCGAGTCGGGCGAGCACGGCGCGACGCTCTCCGAGGGCACGCCGGGCATGCTGCACGGCGCGATGTCCTACCTGCTGCAGGACGAGGACGGCCAGACGATCGAGGCGTACTCGATCTCCGCGGGGCTGGACTACCCTGGCGTGGGGCCGGAGCACTCGTGGCTCAAGGACACCGGCCGCGCCGAGTACCGGCCGGTCACCGATGCGGAGGCGATGGAAGCCTTCCAGCTGCTGGCCCGGACCGAGGGCATCATCCCGGCGATCGAGTCGGCGCACGCGCTGGCCGGTGCTCGCAAGCTGGGAGAGGAGCTCGGGCGGGATGGCCTCATCCTGGTGAACCTCTCCGGCCGTGGCGACAAAGACATGGACACGGCCGCGACGTACTTCGGGTACGTGGACCCTGAGGGGGAGGATGCGTCGTGAGCGGTTGGGACCTTCGCCATGCGGCCCAGCGATGGTGGGGCCGCCAGGCTCCGCCTGAGCGGCCGCACACTGTAACCCGACAACGGGACCGCAGCCGAGCCACTTTGGCGAAGGTCCCAGAGCTGGAATGTCAATGAGCGGGCTTGACGAGCTCTTCGCCGACGCGCGCACGGAGGACCGCGGCGCGCTGATCGGCTACCTGCCCGCGGGATATCCGACGTTGGCAGGCTCGACCGAGCTGCTGGCGGCGATGATCGACGGCGGCTGCGACCTCGTCGAAGTGGGCGTGCCCTACTCCGACCCGGTGATGGACGGCCCGACGATCCAGGCCGCCGCCGATACCGCCCTGCGCGGTGGCTTCCGGCTGCGGCAGCTGTTCGAACTGGTCGAGTCGGTCTCGGCGCGGGGTGGTCGCGCCGTGGTGATGACGTACTGGAACCCGGTTCATAGTTACGGCGTGGACGCGTTCGCCCGCGACCTGGCCTCGGCAGGCGGGCTCGGCATCATCACCCCCGACCTCATCCCGGACGAGGCGGCCGAGTGGATGACCGCGTCCACCGAGCACGCGCTCGATCGGATCTTCCTGGTCGCGCCGTCCTCGTCGGAACAGCGGATCGACCTCACGGTCAAGGCGAGCTCGGGCTTCGTCTACGCGACCGCGGTTATGGGCGTGACCGGCGCTCGCGACCAGGTCGGAGCAGGCGCCGCCGAGCTGGTGCGGCGGACGCGGGAGCACACCAAGCTGCCGATCGGGGTCGGGCTCGGTGTGCGCTCCGGGGAGCAGGCGGCCGAGGTCGCCGGCTTCGCCGACGCGGTGATCGTCGGCTCGGCCTTCGTCGCCAAAGCCGCCGAGGGCCCTTCGGCCGTCAACGCGCTGGCCGCCGAGCTGGCCCAAGGTGTCCGCAACCGAACGCGCTGAAAGACGCCTTCAGTCCACTGGGAGCCTGTTGCGATTTAGCGAAACATGGCGAAATCGGGGCACCAAATCAGTCTCAGGCTTGACCGTTCGGCGCCCAGCGTCCAACTCAGCCGTGTTCGGGCGACCACTGTCCG
>WHSS01000123.1 GCA_009379975.1 Actinophytocola sp. | reverse complement strand
GCGATTTAGCGAAACATGGCGAAATCGGGGCACCAAATCAGTCTCAGGCTTGACCGTTCGGCGCCCAGCGTCCAACTCAGCCGTGTTCGGGCGACCACTGTCCGCGATCGGGGCAATTTTGCAACAGGCTCTTCAACGGACCGAAAGCGTCTTTTACTCCACCCAGTGGACTGAAGGCGTCTTTCAGCGCAACGTGGTGCACGCAGATCCGCAGCGCGGGATCCGTATCTGGATCGGCGTTCAGGTGCGTTGCCAGCCGGTCGATGATGACCTCGGGCACCGTCCGCTTTCCGATGCCGGCGAGCCCTTCATGACGACATGCGTTGAGTCTCGCGGTCGATGTCGGCGAGTACCTCGGCGGTGGAGCTGATGCGCGCGAAGCCGTCGCCGTGGAGGTTGGCCGCGGTCGCCCGGTAAAGCTGATCGGCGGTCCAGTCGCCGTGGGGTCCGTGCAGGTCGAAGGTGTGGGTGGCGTCGAGTGCGACGGTCACGTGGTAGCCGAGGTTGCCGCCGACTCGGGCGGTCGTTTCGACGCACCAGTTCGTCTGGATGCCCGCCAGTACGACGTCGGCGATGCCGCGATCGGTCAGCCGGGCGTCGAGGTCGACTGCTCCGTGGAATGCGGAATTGACGTGTTTGGTGAACATGAGATCGGCGGGTGTCCCGGCCAGGATCGGTTTGAGGGCGTTACCGGGCTTGCCTGGAGCCAGGGGTGAGCCGGGATCGAGTGAGTCGTGCCGGATGCCACGGTGCGTGGCGACGTGCTCTACACCGACGATGGTGACATACTCACCTCGGCCGGGGTCGTCGGTGGGCTCGACCTGTGCTTGCACCTGGTGCGTCGTTCGCAGGGTGCCGAGGCCGCCGCGGCGCTGGCTCGCAGGCTTGTCATGCCGCCGGCGCGGGAAGGGGGTCAGCGCCAGTATGTGGAACCGCCGGTGCCGCACCGTGTCCAGCGCACAGGTGTGGCCGCGACCATGGATTGGGCGATGGCCCGGCTCGGTGAGCCGATCGGCGTGCGAGATCTCGTCGCGCACGCGGCCATGGCCGAGCGCACCTTCCACCGTGAGTTCAGCGACGCGGTGGGCGTGACACCGGGCCGGTGGCTTCGGAGCCAGCGCGTCCGCTACGCGCAACGGCTGCTGGAGACGACGGAACTGACGGTGGAGATGGTGGCGCACCGGTCCGGGCTCGGCACCGCGGCGAACCTTCGACGGCGCCTGCACGCTGGACTTGGGGTCGGCCCTGACACCTACCGGCGGACGTTTCAGGTCCGTGCATTGTCAGCTTCAGGAACAGGCTAAGTCGTGGGCCTCACTCTTACGCCGGAGTGGATTGATTTTCGGTGCGCGCTGCGTCAGTCGTTCGGCAGGTAGGCGACGACATCGATCTCGAACTTGATCGCCTCGGTCAGGCAGTTCGTGATGGTGGTGCGCGCCGGGAGCGGCTGCTCGAAGTACCGCCGATACAGCTGGTTGTACTCCGCCAGATCCGCGGGGTCCTGCACGTAGGCGTTCACCTTGACGACATGGGACAGGTCGAGTTGGTAGCCGGCCAGGATCTGCCGCACATTGCCGATGGATCGGGCCATCTCCTCCACGAAGCTGCCCGGCACGATCTGGCCACGCGCGTCGACGGATGCTTGGCCAGACACGAACACGAACTCACCTGCTCGTATCGCGGGCGAGAAGTTCGCCGTGTTGCCGTCGGTGCTGGTCGTCTGGGACATGAAGGCGCGCCAATCGTCGGTGGGTCAGGGCAGCGTGATGGATTCGCGGGGCGCGACCTCCGTCGGTGCGATCGGCGGGATGTCAGGCAGGGGCGCTCCTGGGAGGGTGTCGTCATCGTCGCGTTGCTTCGGGCGAGGTGGCGGGTTCGCCTCGGTTGACACGGCGGTGCGCGGCGTCTGCCGCTGGGGTGCTGGTGCGCTGCGCGGCGAGCTTGGGCCGGTGCTTTCCGGTGGCGGCGACGTCCGGCGCGGGGTGACTTGTTCCGGTTCGGGCGCTTTGCTGGTGCGTGCCTTGGCTGCCGGGCGGTCGGTCGCCGCGATGCCGTCCGGTACCGCGACGGCGCTCCCGGTGTAGACCCGCATCCAGGACAGGACGACCTGCAGGTAGTGCTCGGAGTGGTTGTACGCCAGCACCGCGCGGCGAAGCCCGTCACTGGTCGCTAGATTTCTGCCTGCCGCGCACAAGTATCGTCCGGCGGCCAAGGTCGCGTCGTAGACATTGTTCGGGTCGCCGATGCCGTCGCGGTTGCCGTCCGATGCCCAGACCCGCCAGGTGGACGGGATGAACTGCATGGGCCCGACGGCGCGGTCCCACGTGGTGTCGCCGTCGTGGGCTCCGCCGTCGGTATCGCCTATCGCCGCGATACCCGGTGCGCCGTTGAGCGGCGGGCCGAGGATCGGCGTTCTCGTGGTACCGGCCGCGTCGACGTCGCCACCGCGTGCGTGTCCGGATTCCACCTTGCCGATGGCGGCCAGCAACGGCATCGCCAGCCGGCAACGTGGCTGGGAATTCCGCAGCGTTTCGGTCGCTTTCCGGTAGGCGGACAACACCGTCGAGGGAATCCCCGATACCGCCTCGACGGGTACTTGCCGTTTGCCGGAACGAGTTGCGACGGGCTGCGCGCGAGGCAGCCTGGCGAGTTTCGCTGGTGCGATGTCGGGCGGAGGATCCGGGTAGGCCGCGATGGTGTGCCCGCCCGCCCCCAGCGCGAAGGCGAACTCGCCCGCCGTCGCTGCGGGATCGGCCGCTGCTTCGCTGGAAACTACGTGTTGAGCGACCAGCACGCAGCTCAGTGCGGTGACGGCCGCGAGGTAGGACCGGGAGTAGCCAGGCGCGGTGCAGCCCGGCCAGAACGGGTGGCGGGCAGCCAGCCGAGCTTGCCGTAGCGCCGTATCGACAAATGCCCAGAACGACAATGCCGCCGCCAGAATGAAGGGGTCGGCCCGATGTCTGCCCTGCGACGGCGTCAGCCACGTTCGGCGCACTTTGGCCAAGAACCGCATGGTCGACCTCGCAACGTTCGCACCGTTTTATTTAACGAAATACTTGATTCATGATATGGCGCGCAATTGCGAGGGTCAAAGATGTCGGTGCCCGCGCTAGTGTGCGATGTGTGAGCACGACCCGGGTCAGTCGCCATCTGAAGGCTCCGCGCGAGAGCGTCTACCGCGCGCTTATTGACGCTGAGGCAGTCGCCCGGTGGAAGGTGCCGGCAACGATGACGTGTCATGTGCATTCGTTCGACGGCCGCGAAGGCGGCACGTTCCGGATCTCGCTGACCTACGACGAGCCGGACGCGGTAGGCAAGACCTCCGCGCACACCGATACCTACCATGGCCGCTTCGTGAAACTCGTGCCGAACGAACTGGTCGTCGAAGTCGACGAGCTCGAAACCGATGACCCGGATCTCCGTGGCGAGATGACGATCACGATGTCGCTCACCGACGCGGACGGCGGCACCGAGCTTGTCGCGGTGCACGACGGGCTGCCGAGCGGTGTTTCCGTCGCCGCCAACGAGGTCGGCTGGCGCGAGTCACTAGCGAGGCTCGCCGCTCTCGTCGAGGGCGGCGCGTGACTGGGGCGCGGACGCGTGGGTCTGGGGCGCGGACACGCTAGGGCGGGGTGAGCTTGGTGGCGATGTCGGCTTCAGCGCGTGCCGCGGCCTGCTGCAAGACGGGAAGCACCTTACGCCGCAGGTCGTCGGCGGAGGCGCGGACGGCGTGGGCCGAGACGTTGATCGCGGCCACCGCGTGGCCCGATGCGTCGCGTACCGGGACCGCGATCGACCGTAACCCTTCCTCGAGCTCCTGATCGGTCAACGCCCACCGTTGGCTACGGGCACGTTCGACCTCCTGCAGCAAGCGACGCGGGGTGGTGATGGTCTTGCGTGTCCGGCTCGGCACCGGCGACGCTTCGACGAGGGCCTGCAGCGACTCCTCCGGCCACTCGCTCAGCAAGACGCGGCCGGTTGAGGTCAGCAGGGCTGGAAAGCGGGTGCCTACCTCGATCGACACCGTCATGATCCGGAACCCTTGGACGCGGGCCACGTAAACCACGTCGTGGCCTTCCAGGACTGTCATGGACGACGTCTCGCGCACGCTCGCCGCAACCCACTCCAGGTGCGGCAGGACGACGTCGGGTAACTGAAGGCTGGACAGGTAGGCGCGACCGATCTCGAGCACCCGAGGCCGAAGCGCGTAGGAGCGGCCGTCGAAATGCGCGTACCCGAGCACGACGAGCGTGAGCAGAAAGCGCCGGGCCGCCGCCTTGGTCATCCCGGTCCGTTCGGCCACGTCGGTCATCGTCAGCTTGGGCGACGAGGCATCGAAGGCGCGCAGCACCGCCAGCCCGCGATCGAGGGCTTGCACGTACTCCGCCGGACGCTCAGCGCCGTCTGTAGGCGTCAATGCCACCTCCATGCCACCTCCGATCCACACCATCCGTGCCAAACCATAACTCGGATCACGATTCACAGGTCGAGTACCAGCCGGGAAGAGCACGCGCGGCCGACGCAGATCATCATCGTCTTGCCGTTGGCCCGTTCGGCAGCGTTGAGAATGGTGTCGTGGTGTTCGGGCACGCCCTCGAGCACCTTCGTCTCGCATGTGCCGCAAAATCCCTCCTCGCACGACGTCATAACGTCAGGCACGACATCGCGTACCGCGTCCACGATCGTCATCCCGGGCGGGACCGTCACGGTGCGGCCGGTGCGCCGCAACTCCACCTCGAAGCTCTGCTCGCCGCGCGCTTCCTGCTGGTCGCCACCGGTTGACGGTTCAGCAGGCGCGAACCGCTCGACGTGCAGCGCGCTCTCCGGCAACAGGTCCCGGCAGCGATCCTCCACGGCCGCGATGAGGGCAGGCGGGCCGCAGCAGTAGACGTGCGTGCCCGGCTCGGTGTCCCGCAGTGCGGTGTCAAGGTCCAGCAGGCCATGCCGGTCCTCCGGCCGAATCGTGATGTGGTCGCCGAGCGCTTCGAGCTCGCGCAGGAACGCCATCGAAGTCGACGAGCGGCCGCCGTAGAGCAGCTGCCACGGCGCGCCGTCGCGGCTGACTCTGCGCGCCATCGGCAGCACGGGGGTGATACCGATGCCGCCCGCGATGAACAGGAAGCTCGCCGCGGGTTCGAGCTCGAAGTGGTTACGCGGTCCCCGGACGGCCAGCTTGGTTCCGGGACGAGCACTCTGATGGAGCTCGCTGGAACCGCCCCGGCCGGCAGGCTCGCGCAGCACGGCGATCGTGTACGTCGAGCGATCCTCTTGCTCGCCGCACAATGAATACTGGCGCACCAGCCCGGAGGGGAGGATGACGTCCAGGTGAGCACCCGGCGTCCACGCGGGCAGTGCCGCACCCGAGGGATCAACCAGGCGCAGCGAGATGACGTCGTCCGCCTCCCAGGTGGCCTGCTGGATCAGGAGCTGCCGCACGGCAGCAGGGTCGTCGGCCGCCGGTGCCGCTGCGGAGTACGCCGTAGTCATGGTCAACTCCGCACCGGCAGGGAGAGTGGCTCGGCTTGAGCCAGGGAGTCGGGATCGTCGCGAGCACCGCCGCGGAGAACGTCGAGGAACGAGGTCGCGAGCCGGACGTGCCGGACGATGACGAGCATGTCGACGGCTTTGCGCAGGGCGGCCATCGCGGGACCGCCTTGCGCGGCGTCCTCGTGATCGGAGCCGACGATGAGGGCCGCGGTCAGTACCCCGTTCGCCTCGGCCGCGCGGCTCACCGCCAGGCACACGGACTCCGATACCTCGGTGAGGTCCGCGGCGAGCAGGACGACCATGTCCGCCGAGGCGAGCGGCCGAACGTCCACCGTGTTTCCCGCCGTGGCGAGCATCGTGATGCCGTCGAGGCCGAGACCGGCCATCTGCTCGGTGAGTTGCGTCGCCGTGTGTCCTAATGGGACCAGTAACACCCTGGCCTCGTACGAACGCCTCAGTTTATTCATTGTCTCTCCCCTCCGTGTCGAGCCAGGGACGCACCACGACGTGTGGCGTATCGGGGCCTTCGCCCGCGGCCAGGCGGGCGAGCATGTCACCGACGTCCGACAGGGCGACCTCGTGGGTCGGGACCTCGGCCAGCCCGCCGCCGCCACGTCGCAGCATGTCGATGCTCTCGGTCACGCTGCGCGGGTCGCGGCCGCGCACGCCCGAAACGGTGTGCATGCCGCGAACCAAGGCAGCCGTGTCGATGCCGGCCGTCGAGGGGTGCTTGATCCCCGCCAGCACCAGGCGACCCCCTTGGCCGAGCAGTGAGATCGCGGTGGCGAAGGTTTCCGGCCCCGCGCCAACGGTGTCCACGACCAGATCGGCCATGCGCCCGCCGGTCAGTTGACGGACGTGCTCGCCGACGTCGTCCGCGGATGCGTCGAAGCTGTCGGCGCCCAATTGCTCGGCCAGCTTGAGCCTGCTCGCGTCTCGCGGCAGGCCCCCGATCAGAATCTGGGACGCCCCGGCGTCATGGGCCGCGGCGACGGCGGCCAGCCCGTGGTACCCGGGGCCGAGGATGACGACGACCTCACCGGTTGAGGCACCACCCACCCTGCGCACCCAGTCCACGGCGTTGGCCAGCGGCAGGGTCCACGTCGCGAGCGCGGCCGGTATCTCGGGCGGCAGCCGGTGCACGACGGCGTTCGCCGCCAGATAGAGGTACTGCGCGTTGCCTCCCCACAGGGACGGCGTCAGGGAAACGGGCACGAGCCCGATCCGGCGGCCGCCGCGGTAGAGGTCGGTGTCGGCGCACAACCGGTAACGACCTGCCTGGCACGTGGCACAGGACCAGCACGGCAGATACTCCTCGACCGCGATGCGATCACCGACCTCGACGCCCCACTTGCCTGCCGCGACCGGACCGATGTCCGCCACCTCGCCGATGGCGTGATGCCCGAGGATCATCGGGGATGCCACACCGTTCGCCGCCAGAGTTACGTCCGTGCCGCAGATGCCACTGGCCGCAACGCGCAGCCACCCCGATTCCTCGTCGCACCCCGGAACGTCGAAGGTGCGAACTTCGGCTGCCGAACCGGGTAGGGCGACGCTGGCGAGGCTGCTCATCGGCGGAACCTGCGACGCCGGGTCGGTGTCGCTTCCCGCGCGCTGCGCTGACTGCGGCTCACCTCGTCGCGCAGCTGCTGCCAGATCTCGTAGACGATTTCGCCGTACTCGGGTCGCTGTCGCAGATCGAGAACGTCGCGTGGGCGTTCGAACGGTACGTCCACGAACGCCTTCGCGGTACCGGGGTTGGCCGTCATCACCATGATCCGGTCGCCCAGGGTGACGGCCTCGTCCACGCTGTGGGTGATGAAGACAACGGTCTTGCGTGTCTCGTCCCAGATCCGGAGCAGTTCGGCTTGCAGCAGCGTCTTGTTCTGCTCGTCGAGCGCGGAGAACGGCTCGTCCATCAGCAGGATGTCCGGGTCGTTCGCGAACGCCCGCGCGATGGACACACGCTGCCGCATGCCGCCGGAGAGCTGATGCGGATAGGCGTCCTTGAACTCGGTGAGCCCGGTCTTGTCCAGATAATGCCCCACGGTGTCGCGCAATTCGGCTTTGGGGACACCCCGCATGGCAAGCCCGTAGGACGCGTTGTCCCACACCGTCATCCAGGGGAAGATGGAATCGCCCTGAAAGATCATCGAGTTCTGCGGCCTGCCTTCGGCGGAACCCATGATTTCCAGCTCGCCGCTGGACGGTGTGTCGAGCTGAGCCATGATTCGCAGCAGCGTCGTCTTCCCGCAGCCACTCGGGCCGACGATCATGAAGAACTGCCCGCGCGGGATGTCCAGGTCGAGCTGGTGCAGGGCCGTGACCGTACGGCCGCTGGCGTCGAATTCCTTGGTCAGGCCCCGGATCCGGACCTTGGTCTCGTTGCCGGTCGCCGGTTCGTCCGGCAGGGTGGCCACCTGACTCGGTTTCTCGCTCATCGTGGTCTCCACTTCGGTTTCCGTGGCAGCGGTGCGGTCGGCGTCGCTCATCGGTCGGCCCGCCATGGCATGACGAGGCGGCCGATCTCGCTCAGCAGGACGGAAACCGCGAAGCCGATGAGCGCGATCACCAAGAGTCCGACATACATCGTCTCCACCGAGTAGAGCTGCCAGGCGTTCCAGATCATGAAGCCAAGGCCGGACTTCGCGCCGACCATCTCGGCGATCGCGATGAGGATCAGGCCGAGACCCGCGCCGAGCTCGATTCCGGTCATGATGTTCGGCATCGCGCCGGGTATCGCGACCGTCCGGAACACCTGCCACCGCTTGGCGCCGAAGTTCTGCGCCACGTCGTAGTACATCGGCGCGATCTGGACGACCCCGGCCACGGTATTGAGGACCACGGGGTAGAAGACGCCGATGGCCACCATGACCACCTTCGAGGTTTCGCCCAGGCCGAAGATGAGCAAGATCAGGGGCAGGAGTGCGCTCTTCGGGATCGGGTAGGTCCCCGACACGAGCGGCCCGACCGCCGCACGCATCGGGCGGCTCAACCCCATGAGCACGCCGAGGATCAACGCCGGCACCAGGCCGACCCAGAACCCGAAGAAGAGGCGACGCAGGCTCGCGAACAGGTGCGTCCACAGCTCCCCGGTCGACATCAGCGTGACCATCTGCTCGAGAATGCTCGACGGCGCTGGGAAGAACCTCGTGTCTATTATGGACAGTTGCGCGAGGATCTCCCAGATCGCGAGCAGCACGATCGGGGTGCTGACCGCGAGCAGGCGATCCCGGGTGCGGGTGGGCAGGCCCACTCGCCGTTGTCGTTCGCGCACCGGCTTCTTGCCCGCGGCCGGCGCGGTGGTTGTCGTGGCCATGAGCCAGACCTCCTCGGAGACTAGGAGCCGTTGGGCTTGAACTCGCCGAGCTCGGCGGTGGCCTTTTCGGCGAACGAGGTGTCGACGATGTCGTTCAGTTCCACGGGGTGTTCGAGGAAGCCCTGCTTGGTGAAGAACTCGAAGTCCTTGGCGAGGCTGTCCATGTTCACCGCGCCGTCGGGGTCGATGTAGTTCGGCGTCATCTTCTTGAAAACCTCGGGCTCGAGTCCGGTCGCCTCGGTCACGATCTCGCTGACCTCGTCGCCCGCCTCGCCGGTGAGCTTGCCTTCATCGAACGCGGACACGTAGTCACGGGCGCTCTTGATGTAGGCGTTCATGAAGCACTGAGCCGTCTCGGTCTGTTCGGCGGCGAACGAGTCGCTGTAGAGCAGAACCGCGAGCTGCTGATTGTCGTAGTGATCGGGCGGCGTACCCAGCCGCACCGCGGCTCCCTGGCTTTCGGCGATGGTCGCGGAAGGCTCCGTGGTCAGCGCCGCGTCGACCGCGCCGTTGTCGAATGCCGCAGGGTGTTCAGCGAAACCGATATACTCGTGCTTGACGTCGTTGTAGCCGAGGCCGGCACTCGCGAGCATGGTGGACAGCGTGGAGGAGGTCGCGGTGGCCTGCGCGGGCTCGGCGACCTTGCGTCCTTTCAGATCCGCAATCTCGGTGATTTCGCCCGAGTCGTAGAGGTCCTTGCGCACCAGCAGCGGCATATAGCCGTAGTTCTCCGGCATCGAACCCTTATCCGCGACGATGCGCAGGTTCACATCTCGAGCCACCGCGTTGTAGAACCCGGCGGAGGGTGCGCCCGCGCCGACGTCGAGGTCCCCACCGCCCATCGGCGGGATCATCTTCGCGGCGGAGTCGAACGGTACGAAATCGACGGTGAGGCCTTCTTCCTTGAAGTATCCCTTTTTCTGTCCGATGTAGAACGGGGCGTCGCTGGCGCTGTTGGTGATGCCGACGCTCACCTCGGTGCCATCGCATCCGGCGGCTTCGCCCCCTCCGGAGCCGCCTCCGCACGCGGTGAGCAACAGCCCGCTGGCGGACAGCACGGCAATGGCGGGTTGCCGGATGAGCCGGTGTTTGCTGGTCATGGTGGGGCCTTCTTTCGGGATGGGGTGGTCAGATGGAAACGAAGTCCTGGCCGGGAACGGCCTTGAGCGCGTCGGCGGCCCCCTCGTGGAAGGGCACCGAGGTGGGCAGCAACACCGACGTGGATCGCACCCGCTGGTGCTCCGGGTCGACTCCGGGCAACTCGCCGTCACCCTCACCGAGTTGTTCGAGGGCGGCGAGCAGGCGTCGGCGCGCCAGGATGATGCCCGCGTCGCTGGTGCCGAGCCGCTCCTTGGTGCGGTCGCAGATCACGCCCATGCTCTCCTGCAGGCTGGCGTCTTGCATCGAGATGCCTTCGACGCCGCTGAACGTCTTGCGATCGGCCTGGGCCTGCCGGTCGATGAGGTAGTCGTTGCCCTTGTTGGCCAGCGTGCGGTAGGTGCCCGGGATGTACTTGACGTGGATGCCGTGCCCGTCCTGCATCGACCGCACCTCGTCGGGCTTGAGGGCGCGGGTCGGGTGGTAGTTGATGCTCCACGCCCAGCAGGTCTCGTCGTCGATCGGCACCCAGGCGTGGGCGCCCAACGGGTTATGCGTGCCGAACGGCGGGATGATCGTGTACCACGGCATGATCCACTGGGTGATGCGCCAGTAGTAGTGCTCCTCGTCCGCGGTGCGTCGAGCCCCGATGACGAGGCCACCGTCGGACTCCGCGACTTCGAACTTCGGGCGGGTATCGGCTTTCAGGTACTTGTTGCCCTCGGTGCCGCTGTGCATCGGGTCGTCGTCGAGATTGAAGCGGTGGGCGAAGGAGACGTGACTTGAGTCGATACCGCCTTCCATGGCCTGCAGGTAGTTCGACTCCTGCAGCCGTTTGGAGACGAACCGCTGGTCATCGTCGAGCATCGCCCACTCGAGTTCCGGCAGCGCGGGCGTGTGCTCCGGCGGACCCATGTAGGTCCAGATGATGCCCGCACGCTCCACGCAGGGGTACGCGGTTTGCTTGATGCGCTCCTTGAACTTCGACTGCTCGGGTTCGGAGGGCATGTCGACGCAGTTGCCGTCGACGTCGTATTTCCAGCCGTGGTAAGCACAACGCAGGCCGCACTCCTCATTGCGACCGAAGAACAGTGATGCGGTGCGGTGGCTGCAGAACTCGTCGAGCAGCCCGATCCGGCCCTGCGTGTCCCGGAACGCGATGAGTTGCTCGCCGAGCAGTTTGATCCGGGCCGGCGGGCAGTCGGGGGTGGGGATCTCCTCGGCGAGCAGCGCCGGGATCCAGTAGCGGCGGAACAGTTGCCCCATCGGGGTGCCCGGGTCGGTCCGGGTGAGTAGTTCGTTCTGTTCCTGCGTGAGCATAGGACTCCTCTCAGAGGTGGGACTGGGTCGGTTCGGGTCAGCTGGTTCGTCTACGGACGGCGAGGACGAGGACCGGGGCGGCGGCGTAGGCGGCCGAGATGGTCAGCCAGCCGATGCCGTAGCTCTGGGTCGCGTCCACGAGGGCGCCGAACGAGATGGGTCCGAGCGCGAAACCGAGGTAGAGCCCGGTGGCGAGCAGGCCGGAGACCTTTCCGATGAGGTGCGCGGGTGAGCCCTGGAGTACCGCCACCATGAGTACGACGTTGGCGGCGATGCCCGTCGCGCCGAAGATCGCGGCGCCCAGCCACAGCAACGCTGCCGTTTGGGTCGCCTCGGCCAGGTAGATGCACGTCGTTCCCACGCAGGCCACGAGCGGGAGGATGATCAGCGGGATCCGGGGCGAGCCGAGCCGGTCGGCCAGTTGTCCCCAGGCGATCCGCGCGATCAGACCGATGCCCCCGACGACCGCGGCGGTCAGGCCGGCCGCGGTGACCGAAAGGTGCACCCGCTCGTAGCCGTACAGCGGCAGATAGACATTCGCGGCCTGCAGGGCTGCCCCGGTGAGGAGCGCGTAGGCCGTGAGCCACCAGATTGCGCGTGGTGTCGCGCCCGAGAGAGGCGCGTCCGCGTCGCGTTCCGTGCGGCCGTGCGGGCGGGGTATGTAGCGCAAGGTGAGCAGCAACCCGGCCGCGGCGATCACGATCGATGCTGTCAGGGCGCCTCGCCACCCCATCACCAGCGCGATGCCCGGCACGGCGATTCCCGCGGTGAACTGGGCCATCTGCACGCCCGCTTGCTTCACGCCCATCAGCAGGCCGTGAGCCTTCGGTTCGGCGTAGGCGGAGATCAGCCGGTTGGTCACCGGGTTCGACAGCGCCTGCACGCTGCCCGAGATCGCGACGGCCACGATGACGATGAGGTAGCTCTGCGCGATTGCCGCTACGAGCAGTGCGACCGCGGAACCGACGTGCAGCACGATCACGGTCGAGCGCTCGCTGTACCGGTCGATGAGCCGTCCGAACAGCCCGGAGCTGACCGCGGCGGCCGCGAACGCCACCGTGGCGAAGGACCCGAACTGTGCGCGCGTCAGGTCCAAGTCGGAGATGACGAGCGGCCCGGTGGCGGTTAGCGAGTAGATCAGCAGCGGTCCGATGCCCATCGAGATCGCGAGTGTCGAGACGAAACCAGCGCCGCCCACCCGGGGCACTGAGGACGTCATGCGCGAAGCCCGCATAGTGCTGCGTGTGCTCCGCTTGGCCACGTCGACTCCTTGTTCGTATAGCGCACTCTGGTGCGAAACTGGTGGTAGCGTAAGCGACCTGGCGAGAGAGCGTCAAGGGCGTGAGGGTGGCCGACCTGAGGGCGCCGCAGCCGCAGCGGGCAGAACTGGAAGGCTGGTGCTGGGCACACGCAGCGATGACGCCCGCTTGATGTGTTGCGTCATTTGGTGGTGGCAGGCGCTACCCTTGGGTGCCGATCGCGAAGGCCGCGCGGTGTTCGCTCCTAGTACGAAGGTTCGATATACGCTCGTCATGCACCTGCAAACCGTGTCCCTTGGGGGGCCTGCGATGACCTCAGCCGATCCGCCGCACGGGCCGGACTTCGTCCAGTCGCTCGCCCGCGGGCTGTTGGTGATCCTGGCTTTCGAGGCCGGCCGCCCGACGCTGACGTTGAGCGAGGTGGCTCGCGCGACCGGGCTGCCTCGCGCCGCCGCACGCCGGATCCTGTTGACCCTGGTGCACCTCGGATATGTCGACTCCGGCGACGGCGGGTTCTCCCTGCGCCCGCGCGTTTTGGAGCTCGGATACCCGTACCTGTCGAGGATGTCCCTGCCGGAGATCGCGGAGCCGCATCTGCAGCAGCTCGCTACCGAGGTTCAGGCGTCGTCGTCGCTGTCGGTGCTCGATGGCGACGACACTGTTTATGTCTCGCGCGCGTCGACGTCCCAGCTCATGGCGTTCTCGATCACCGTGGGTTCGCGTTTCCCGGCGTACGTCACCTCGATGGGCCGGGTGCTCCTGGCGGGCTTGCCTGCCGAGGAGGTGGACGACTACCTGAAGCGGGTCGAACTCCGCCGGTTCACCGAGCACACCATCGTCGACGCGGAGGTGCTTCGGGAGGAAGTGGCACGAGTCCGGGCGCAAGGGTGGGCGCTGGTCAACCAGGAGCTGGAAGAGGGGCTGCGGGCGCTCGCCGCGCCGGTGCGTTCACGTGACGGGCACGTCGTCGGTGCGGTCAACCTGTCGTCGCACGCCAGCCGGGCAAGCGTCGCCTCGCTGCGCCGCGAGCTCTTGCCGCCGCTGCTGGCCACCGTCGCCCGGATCGAAGCCGACATCGAGGCGTATCCGGTTCCGCGCGGTGAGCGGGCGGGCGACGGCTCGGGCGGTACTGGCCCGCATCGTTCG
>WHSS01000042.1 GCA_009379975.1 Actinophytocola sp. | reverse complement strand
GGCAGGGCGTTCGTCCAGCCCTGCGATCTCACCGACCTGGCGGCGATCGACAAGCTGGTCGCCGACGTGCTTGACGAGCACGGGCGCGTCGACATCCTCATCAACAACGCGGGTCGCTCGATCCGTCGCTCGCTGGAACTGTCGTACGACCGCTTCCATGACTTCGAGCGCACCATGCAGCTGAACTACTTCGCCGCGGTGCGACTGATGCTCGGCCTGCTGCCGGGTATGCGCGAGCGCGGCTTCGGCCACGTCATCAACATCTCGTCGGTCGGAGTGCAGACCAAGGTCGCGCGGTTCGGGGCCTATATCGCTTCGAAGTCCGCGCCGACCTCGCTCTACGACAACTTCCCGACGCTGACGCCGGAGCAGGCGGGCGATGTGATCTGTGAGGCGATCACCGGCAGGCCCCGCCGGGTCAGCCCGGCGTTCGGGCGCTTCGCCTCGTTCGCCGACGCGCTGAGCCCGGAGATCATGGACCTGATCCGCAACCGGGGTTTCAAGATGTTCCACGATTCAAAGGCCGCCGAGGGCGAGCCGCAACCCGTCGCCGAGACCGAGGACGACCACCTCACCAGTGGTAGGCGGGCGTTCGTCGAAGTCACCCGCGGCGTGCACTGGTAAGGAGCGAAAACCCATGAGCCTTCCCTCACCTTCACCCACGACCGACGTCATCGTCACCGGAGCGTCCTCCGGTATCGGTACGGAGCTGGCACGCGGTCTCGCCCGCCGCGGCCACAACCTGGTGCTCGTCGTGCGCCGCAAGGACCGGCTGGACGCGCTGGCCGAGAGCGTGCGCGCCGATCACGGTGTCGCGGTCACGGTCCGGCCGTGCGATCTGGGCGACGCGGCCGACCGTGCCGCGTTGATCGAGGAACTGCGTGACACCGGAGTCTCCTGCACCGCGCTGTGCCCCGGCCCAGTCCCCACCGAGTGGGCTTCGGTCGCCGGCGCGCAGTCGTGGATGCTCGGGTCGGTCACGGTTTCGGCCGAGCAGGTCGCCGAGGACGGCATCACCGGCATGGCGCAGGGAAAACGCTCCGTCGTGCCCGGCGTCGTGCCGAAGGCGGTCGCCACCGCGGGCCGCTTCGTGCCCAGGACGATGCTGCTGCCCGGGATCACGCTGAGCGAACGGTTCCGGCGCGGGTAAGCCCGCTCAGGCCCGGATGACCCGCAGGCCCGCCTCCTCGAAGCGTGCCGTCACCGGCTCCGGAGCATCGGAGTCGGTGACGAGCACGTCGACATCGTCGATGGGGCAGATGCGCGCGAAGGCGTGCTTTCCCAGCTTGGAACTGTCGGCCACCACCACGACCTGACGTGCCCGCGACACCATCAGCGTGTTGATGCGGGCTTCGCCTTCGTTGTGGGCGCACGCGCCGAGTTCCACATCGAGCGCGTTCACGCCGAGGAAGACCATGTCGAGGCTGAGTTGCTCGAGGATGCCGGTGGCCAGCGGCCCTATCAGCTCATAGGACTGGGCGCGGGCGACTCCGCCGGTCACCACGATCTTCATGTGCGGCCGCACCGTGAGCTCGTTGGCGATGTTGAGTGCGTTGGTGACGAAGGTGATCCGCGACGACTCGCCTTCCGGCAGGTCGCCGCGGATGGCCAGGGCGCGCGCGACCTCGGTCGTCGTCGTGCCGCCGTTGCCTGCCACGATCGCGCCCGGCGCGACGAGGGCGGCCGCGGCCTGACCGATGCGCTGCTTCTCCGAGGCGCGCTTGGCCGACTTGTAGCGCAGGGGGAGGTCGTAAGCGGTCGAGTTGGGGACGGCGCCGCCGTGGGTGCGGGTCAGCAACTGCTGCTTCGCCAGCGTGTCGAGGTCGCGCCGGATGGTGGCGGCCGAGACCTCGAGCTCCGCCGCCGCGTCGTCGACGCCCAGCCGACCGTGCTCGGCGAGCAGCTCCAGCAGCGCGTTGAGTCGATGGTATTTGCTCATCGGCTGGGCTCCCTCTCAATCGCCCGCAGTTTGCGCGAGTGTGCGTATTAATGGCAGTATTATGCAATATCGAGCAACTGTGCGCGAGCGGGCATGCCGGTTGACGGTCCAGAAAGGCGGGGGCGATGACCCACGTGGCAGCCGAAATCGCGAGTCAGCCGGCGTGCTGGCGGAGTGCGATCGGTGTGGCTGCGGCTGGTGCGCCGGTACTGCCCCGTCACGGTGAGCGCCTCGCTGTCGTCGGTTGCGGCACCTCGCACTACATGACGCAGGTGTACGCGGCGTATCGCGAGGCGGCGGGCTTCGGTGAGACCGACGCCTTTCCGGCTTCGGAGTTCTCGTCGCGCCGGTATGACCGGGTGTTGGCGCTATCCCGTTCCGGTACCACGACCGAAGTCGTCGAACTGCTGTCCAGGCTGCGGGGGAAGGTACCGACGGTGGTGGTCACAGCTGAAGCGGACGCGCCGGTGGCCGAAGTCGCCGACGAGGCGATCGTGCTGGACTTCGCCAATGAGCGAGCCGTGGTCCACACCCGGTTCGCGACTACCGCGCTCGCGATGCTTCGGGCTCACCTCGGACACGACATCGAGCGGCTGATCGAGCAGGGGGAGCGGGCGGTCGCCGAGGACCTGCCCGCCGGGGCGGCCGACCGCACCCAGTTCACCTTCCTCGGCAGGGGCGTCACGGTCGGCGTGGCTCACGAAGCCGCGCTGAAGCTGCGGGAGGCGGCCCGGGCGTGGGCGGAGTCCTACCCGGCGATGGAGTATCGCCACGGCCCGATGAGCGTCACCGACGAGCGCAGCGTGGTGTGGGCGTTCGGTGAGCCGCCCGCGGGGCTCGCCGATGAGGTGCGCGGTATCGGCGGTCAGTGGGTGCGCCATCGGTGCGACCCGCTCGCCGACCTCATCCGGGTGCAGCGGCTCGCGGTCGCGCTGGCCCAGCGGGCGGGCTTCGATCCGGACCGCCCGCGGAACCTGGCGCGGTCGGTGATTTTGGCAGGACGCGCTTCGGGCGGTTAACTGTGCGGATGATCGTGATCGTCGCCGGCAGGAAGGTGTGACCATGCTGCTCACCGGCGCTCGGGTGATCGCGGGCGACCAGGTGCTCGCCCCGGGTTGGGTACGCGTGAGCGGCAACCGGGTCGTCGAGGTGGGTGAGGGGGAGTCGCCGACCACCGGCGAGGCTGTGGTTGATCTCGCGGGTGCCTGGCTCGCGCCCGGCTTCGTCGACATCCATGTACACGGCGGGGCCGGTGCGTCCTACCCTAGTGGCGATCCCGGCGAGGCTCGCCGCGTCGCGGGGCTTCACCTGCGCCACGGTACGACCACCACGCTGGCGAGCCTGGTGACCGCGCGGCCCGAGCAGTTGCTGGACGCGGTGACGGGGTTGGCGGAACTCGTCGCTGACGGCACGCTGGCCGGACTGCACCTGGAAGGGCCGTTCCTCGCCGAGACCCGGTGCGGCGCACACGATCCGGCGCTGGTGCGACCACCGGATCGCCAGGAGCTCGCCGGATTGCTGCGGGCGGGCAACGGCAGCATCCAGCAGGTCACCCTCGCGCCTGAACTACCCGGCGCGCTGGACATGATCCGGCAGCTCACCGATGCGGGCGTGGTGGCCGCCGCGGGACATACCGATGCCACCTACGAGCAGGGGAGGGCGGCCTTCGACGCGGGCACGACGGTGGTCACGCACTTGTTCAACGGCATGCGCCCGGTCCATCACCGCGAGCCGGGGCTCGCCACCGCCGCGCTGGAGGACGATCGGGTAACGGTCGAGCTGATCAACGACGGCCGCCACCTGCATCACGCGGTGGTTCGTTCGGCGTTCGCGCACGTCGCCGCGAGCCGGGTGGCGCTGGTGACCGACGCGATGGCCGCCGCGGGCGCGGGCGACGGCGAATACGAGCTGGGCGGGCAGCGGGTGCTGGTCGCGGACGGCGTGGCGAGACTCGCGGGCGGCTCGTCGATCGCGGGCAGCACACTGACCATGGACGAGGCCGTGCGGCGCACCGTGGCCGAGGCCGGTGTGTCCGTTGTGGACGCGGTGAGCGCGGCGTCGGCCACGCCGGCTCGTGTGCTGGGGCTGGACGGCGTCGGAGTCATCGCAGCAGGCGCGCAGGCTGATCTGGTCGTGCTCGACGACGACCTCGTGGTGCGGCGTGTGCTGCGAGGCGGTGGATGGGTCGACCTCGACCGCGAGGATCACAGTGCGCGGTAGTCCGGTGCGGCCGGTGACGATCCCCGCTCTGCGGGAGTGGCAACCCGGGGCCGGGAGTTTCGAGCCGGGATCGCCGGTGCGGGTCGTTCTCGCTGCGACGTTGTCTGAGACGGCGGAAGTGTTCGCCCGCGATCTGCGAGCCCTGGGTGTCGACGTCGAGGTGATCGTCCAGGGTGGACCGCCCGCGCGCGGCGATGTCCAGCTGCGGCTGGACGCGGCTGATCCGGGCCTCGGCGCCGAGGGCTACCGCCTTGAGCTGGGGCAGGCGGCGGTGATCACGGCGAACACCGCCGCCGGAGTCTTCTACGGGACGCGGAGCTTGCTGCAGCTGCTGGCCCAGCCCGAACCCGTGCCGGCAGGCGTCGCGCGCGACTGGCCGCGTTATGGCGAGCGCGGATTGATGGTGGACATCGGCCGCAAGCATTTCGATTACGACTGGCTCGCGGCGCGGGTGCGTGAGCTTGCCTACCTGAAGCTCAACCGGCTGCACCTGCACTTCACCGAGGACATCGGCTGGCGGATCGAGAGCGATCGGAACCCGCCGCTCCACGCGGAGCAGCACCTGCGCAAGCAGCAGGTACGTGACCTGGTCGCCTTGGCCGCGCGGCACCACATCACGGTGGTGCCGGAAATCGACCTGCCGGGGCACATGGGAGCCGCGCTGGCACCGCACCCCGAATTCCAGCTCCGCGACGCCTCGGGCACGGCAAATCCGGGCAAACTGGACTACACGATCGATGGTGCGCGGCAGTTCGTCACCGAACTGATCGAGGAGTATCTGCCGCTGTTTCCCGGGCACCTTTGGCATACCGGTGCCGACGAGTTCCTGGGTCCGGCGCACTACGCGCGGTATCCGCAGCTCGAGCGGTACGCGAAGCAGACCTACGGCAGCGATGCGAACGCCAAGGACGGTGTGCTGGGGTTGCTCAACGAGGTCAACGACCTGGTCCGCGGCCGTGGCAAGACACTCCGGATGTGGGGCGACGGATTAGGTGGCGGAAGGGCGGTCGGCGTCGATCCGAGTGTGGACGTCGAGTGGTGGACCGACATCACGCCGCTGTCCGAGCTGGCGCCGGTGCCCACGCCGCGGCAGGTGCTCGACGCTGGGCACAGAATTCACAACGCGAGCTGGTATCCGACGTACTACACCAACCTGCCGGCCCCGGAGCCGCCCCGGCCCGACCTGCCGGGCATGTATGAGAAATGGCGTGTGCACCGGTTCCGCGGCCAGCGGTACGTCGATGGCACCGTCGGTGCGCCCTACCACGACATCGACCCGGCAGAAGCCGCCAACCTCGGTTCGACGCTGCACGTGTGGAACGACGAACCGGAGCAGGAGACCGCGGCCGAGATCGCGAGGGGAATTCATCAGCGACTGCGGGTGCTGGCGCAGCACACCTGGGAATCACCGTGTCTGGTGCCGAGCTACGCGGAGTTCGAGCCGCTGATCATCCGGGTCGGCGACGCCCCCGGCGCGTGAGTTCGCGCGATCATCAGAACTCCAGAGCCGCTGTCGTGCTGTCACGGATCGGCCTCTGCCGGTGTCTTATGCCTAGACCAGCGAACGAGGAGGAGACATGACCGGCAACACTCGGGTCCCCCAGGCGGAGATCACCGGCGTCTACGGTGCCGTGATGAAGAAGATGAGCAGGAAGATGCTCGGCCAAGTCCCCGATGCCCTCGGCGTGATGTGGCACAACCGGCCGGTGCTCAAGGCCAGCATGGGTTTTGGTCAGAAGGCCGCCAAGTGGAAGGAGTGCGACCAGGACCTGAAGTCCTACGCCCACATGGCGGTGGCAGCACCGATCGGCTGCTCGTTCTGCCTCGACCTGGGGTACTTCCAGGCACACAACGAGGGGCTCGACGAGGCCAAGGCGCGCGAGGTGCCGCGGTGGCGGGAATCAGACGTCTTCACGCCACTGGAGCGCGACGTGATGGAGTACGCCGAGGCGATGTCGCAGACGCCGCCGACCGTCACCGACGAACTCTCCGCCGGGCTGCTCGGGCAGCTCGGGGCGCCGGCGATGGTGGAGCTCACCGCGTTCGCCGCGCTGGCGAACCAGATGGCGCGTGGGAACGTCGCACTCGGCATCGAGGCCCAGGGGTTCTCGGCAGCTTGCGGCCTGGCGCCCCTGGCGCAGCCGAGCGGGGTGGCGCAGCAGGCATGACCGACGACCCGTTCATCACCCACCGCAGCCTGCTGTTCACGGTCGCCTACGAGATGCTCCGCCGATGACGCCGAGGACGTCGAGCTCGCCGAGAGCGTCTCGTTCGCGATGCTGACCGTGCTGGAGACCCTGAGCCCCACCGAGCGGGCGGTGTTCGTGCTGCGCGAGGTGTTCGAGACGCCGTACGACGAGATCGCGGAGGCGGTCGGCAAGGCGCCGGAGGCGGTGCGGCAGATCACCCATCGCGCCCGAGCGCACGTGGCCGCGCGGCGGCCGCGAGCGCAGGTGAGCCGGGCCGAGCAGGAGGCGGTCATGGAGCGGTTCCTGGCCGCGGTCAGTAGTGGCGACCTGCAGGGGCTGCTGGACGTGCTCGCGCCCGATGTCGTCGCGGTGTCCGACGGCGGTGGCGTGGTCTCCGCGGCGAAGCGGCCGATGAAGGGCGCCGAGCGCGTGAGCACACTGCTGGGTATGTTCACCAAGTTGGAGGTCGACTTCGAGGCGACGTCGATGTGGCTCAACGGGGCGCCGGCGATGCGGCTCGACGTCGACGGCAAGCTGTATGGGGTCGCGAACCTGGCTATCGAGGATGGCCGGATCACGCGGATCTACGCGATCCTCAACCCGGACAAGCTGGGCTGGCTCGATGAGGAGGCCGAGCTCAGCCGGTGACCGGGTCCCTGCGGGTGAGTCGATCATGCGACAAATTGGTTGCCCCAGGTACCAATTTGTCGCGTGATCAACCTCTGCCGCTGCTCGAGGCGTCTGTCTCGCGACGGAACAGCCACTCCAGCCGGGGTTCGACCAGCGGCCGGAATAGCGCTCGCACCGGTGCACTGGAGAGCACCACGGTGACGCCGAAGCCGAACGCCACGATGGCGACGACGCCCAGCGGGGTGTGCAGCCACTCCCACGAGTCGTACAGGCCGTCCGGGCCGGTGCCCGCCTTCACGATGAAGCGGTGCAGCACGTAGACGTAGAGCGTCCCGGCGCCAAGCGCGGTGAACCAGAGCTGACGTCGTGGGACGACGGCGAGGAATGCGGTGGTCATCACGCAGCCCAGAATCAGCATCAGCGAGCGGTTGGCCAGCCCGGTGAGGGTGCTGACGCCCAGTTCGGAGTAGCTCTTGCTGTAGTAGAGCCACGCGGTGGTGTGCGGGTGCAGGAAGTAGGTGGCCACGAAGAAGCCGGCCAGCCCGACGGTCCCGAGCGCCCGCGTTCGCAGCCTGCGGACGAACGCGAAGTACCGGTCCAGCGGCAGCACCAGCCCGGCGACGAAGAACGGCAGGAAGCCGAGCATGCGGTGCAGGTCCAAGACGCCGGGCAGATCCATCGCCGCCGACCCCAGCGAGATCGCCACCGCGGCGGCGATGGCCACCGACGGCTTCATCGCACGCCAGACCGGCGCGCTCAGCCGCCAGAAGAACAGGGCGGCCAGGAACCACATCGCGTAGCTCGGGTTCAGGACGTCGAGTTTGATCGAGTTGCCCCGGATGGCGGACAGGAACACCTCGTACGAGATCTCGAACACCAGGTACGGCGCAACGATGGTGGTGACCACCCGCTGCGCCTGCTTCGGCGTCCCTTTGAACCCGCGGGAGAGGTAGCCGGCGATGAACACGAAGGCCGGCATGTGGAAGGTGAAGATCGTGACGAAGGTGGCCGCTCCCAGGGGCTCGTTCAGCACCGGGCCGACGAAGTGCCCGATGGCGACCAGCGCGATCGCCAGGAACTTGGCGTTGTCGATGAACGGGTCGCGGTACTTTTTCGAAGGGGCGGTTACGGCAGCGGTCGAGCGCTTTGCTTCGACCGAACCAACGGTGGGCGCAGCCATGTAGCGGGGCTCCCAGGGTCAGGGTCGTCCGGGTTGAGCGTGCCACGGTAACAGCACGACACTCGGCGGCTAAACACACCGTGTCGCTCGCCGCAATCCGCTATTTGGAGTAATTCGTGCAGACTGCGTGTGGGCTGCATGAACCGGATGATCGCCTTGTCGGTGCCTTCCTGGCATCCTCCGGTAGGAAGTGGCACACGCCCGTGATCGTGGTGTGCTCGCGGCCCGGGGCGCCACTACATCGGGCAGCCGCATCCGCCCAACCTCAATTCTTGGTCAGCGGCGGAGGGCCTTGCGACGGATAAAGCCGATCGCGGCGGTGCCGACGAACAAGATTATTCCGATGATGGCAAGCCACATCAGGCCTTCGAACGCGAATCCGACGACGGTGGCAATCAACCACAGAACCAGCAGGAGGATGATCAAGATCAGCATGTTAGCCTCCGACGATCGCGCAACGACGTGCCGCATCTGAACTAATCGTCGCAAGTGCAACGAGTTCCCACAACTTCACCCGCCGGCTCACTGGAAACACTCACGCCAGGTCGCCCGGCCAATCGGCATTTCCCGCTTTGGGGGCATACTGACTGGGTGGCGGTGGGCCACACTGGCGAACATCCCGCGAGGCCAAAACAGGCATCCGCGATGGCCTGAAATGGAGACGAGGCGAAAGTCATGGTGCGAGCCAGCGAGACTTTCAACAGCACGGCTAAGGACACCCGCGAGCGGTTGTACACGCTGCGGAAGAGAGCCGCCGCAGTCGGCCAGGATGCTGAGCAGATGCTCAGCGAGCATGGATTGAGCCCGGAGCAGTTGACCGAGACACTCACCGAGAACGCGGAGGCGGCAACACACGAGTTCGCCAAGCGCACCAGACGAGCGCGTAAGAGGCTGGCCAAGAACGCCAAGCGCACGCGCAAGGAACTCCTACGCGAGGCGAAGCAGGCCACCCGTGAGGCCCGGCAGGTCGCCCACGAGCTTCGGCGCATCGGCAAGGAAGCGGCGAGCAACGTGGTCGCCGAGCTCGAGACACGGGCAGCAGAGGCCCAGCGGGAAGCCGGCAAGGTGGCTCAGCGGACGCCGTGGCGGACCCAGCGGGTCAGTCATAGGTACTGGCCGTGGCTGGCGGCTGCGGGGATCGCTGTAGCTGTTGGGATCGTCTACGTAATGCGCCACCGGTCGACCTCACCGGCAACGTCGCATGATGGACCGGACCCCGCTTCATCGGGGACTGGCGGTGACGAGGCGAACGGTGCTGCGTAGATGCGCGGCGGTGATGACTGCCGATGCTTTCCGGACCGGCGATGAGTTAGGTGGAGCAATTCGACCAGATCCGGACTCGCCGGGCGTTGTGGGGCGAAGCAGCAGCGCCTCTATCGCGCGGCCCCAGAGGGTGCCCCCGGTGAGACTCGAACTCACACTGGACGGGTTTTGAATCCGTTGCCTCTGCCAATTGGGCTACGGGGGCGGCTGGCCACAACTTTACGGGACCCACGAAACCGGGTTTAACGCAGGTTCGCGGTGCTGATCATTGGCGTTGGTCACTGTGGCGATCACCATGCCACAAGATCGGCAGGTGGCCGGTAGTCTTGGCCGCGCGAGCAAGCGCATCCCATCAAGCCAACAAGCACGCGGGAGGACCCGGTGACGGAACCGGCTGTCGAGCAAGGACAGGCCGACGAGGCGCCTCAGCGTCGAGTACTCGTGGCCGAGGACGAGGCGTTGATTCGCCTCGACCTCGTGGAGATGCTTCGCGAGGAGGGATACGAAGTCGTCGGCGAGGCGGCGGACGGCGAGCAGGCCGTCGCGATGGCGGCGGAACTGAAGCCTGACCTGGTGATCCTCGACGTCAAGATGCCCAAAATGGACGGCATCGACGCGGCATCGAAGATCACCGCCGACCGGATCGCGCCCGTGGTCATCCTCACGGCGTTCAGCCAGCGCGAACTGGTCATGCGGGCGCGCGACGCCGGCACCATGGCGTATCTGGTCAAGCCCTTCGCGAAGCGGGAGCTCGTGCCCGCGGTCGAGCTGGCAGTGAGCCGGTTCGCCGAGCTCCAGGCGCTGGAGGCCGAAGTCGCCAGCCTGACCGATCGGTTGGAAACCCGCAAGGTCATCGACCGCGCGAAGGGCCTGCTGATGACAAACCAGCAGCTGAGCGAGCCCGACGCGTTCCGCTGGATCCAGCGCACCGCCATGGATCGCCGGACCACCATGAAGGCGGTCGCGGAAGCGGTTGTTGAGAGCATCGGCACGTAACAGGCCGGACACCCCGGATGTTGGTGTGGCCAGCTCGATGACGCCACGTACGATACTCGCGATCACGATGTGGAAACGCCCCACCTACGGTGCTGGGCAACGATCGGGTCAACGGCTACGTTCAGCCATCGAGTAAACCCCTCTGCGTCTACCCTGGCGCGGTAGCGGCATGTCCAGATGATCTACAGACGGGAACGGTGTGTGACTCCCCGGAGTATGTTCGCGCGATTGACGGCACTACTCGTGCTGACGTTCATCGCGCTACTGACGTTGGTGGGCGGTGCTGCCGCGCAGGACGGCGAAGCAGTCCGCGGCACCATTCGCGGCCCCGACGGTGATCCCGTCGTAGGCGTGACGATTACGGCTCACTTGAACGGCGAGGAGGTCGGCAGCACAGAGACCGGCGACGACGGGACATGGCAGATCGACCTGCCCGAACCCGGTACGTACGAGGTCCGGCTCGACCCGGATACGCTGCCGGAAGACCTGATACCTAGAAGGCAGAGCGACGCGGTCAGGCCCGAAGTGAAGATCAACGCCGGCAAGGCGCAGGCTGTGCTGTTCCCAGTGGTCGACAAGGACGATCAAGGCGCTCCCGACCCGGGTACCGGAGGTGAGGAGCCGCCCCCCGACGGAGAAGTCACGGAGGAGCCACCCTTGCCGCGAGAAGGCGCGCCCTTCCTCGAGCGCCTCGCCCAGGTGCTGGTCAACGGCATCCAGTACGGCGCGGTCATCGCCATCAGCGCCGTGGGGCTGTCCCTGATCTTCGGCACAACCAGGCTCATCAATTTCGCCCACGGCGAGTTGGTCACTATCGGCGCGGTCGCGGCGTTCTTCTTCAACGCATCCGCCGCGGGCCCCGGCATGCACCTGATCGCGGCGGGCATTCTCGCCATCCTGATCGGCGGTCTCGTCGGCGGGGGACTCGAACGGGGCTTGTGGCGTCCGTTGCGGGGCAGGGGAACCGGCCGGATCAACCTGTTCATCATCTCGATCGGGCTGTCGCTGTTGCTGCGGCACGTGATCCTGGTGTTCTTCGGTTCGCGGCCCGGCTCTTACACCGACTACAACATCCAGCCGGTCATCCGGTTGGGTCCGATCTCCGCGACGCCACGGGACTTGGCCATCGTCGTGATCTCCGTGGTGATGCTCTTCGCCGTGGCATTGATGCTGCAGAAGACCAGGATCGGCACGGCGATCCGGGCGGTTTCCGATGACCGCGACCTCGCTTCGTCATCCGGCATCAACGTCAACCGTGTGGTGCTCGTGGTGTGGATTCTCGGTGGTGCCCTGGCCTCACTCGGCGGGGTCATGTTCGGCCTCGCCCAAATCGTCACCTGGGACATGGGCTTCAAGCTGCTGCTGCTGATGTTCGCGGGAATCATCCTCGGCGGGCTCGGCAGCGCTTATGGCGCGATGGTCGGCAGCTTCGTCGTGGGAATCGTCGCGCATCTGTCAACGCTGTGGTTCCCGATCGAACTGCAGAACGCCTGGGCTCTCCTGGTGTTGATCGTGGTACTGCTGGTGCGGCCGCAGGGAATCCTGGGCCGCAAGGAACGGGTCGGGTGAGGAGGACATCATGGACTTTGCTTCGATCCTGACCACAGCTCTCAACGGTGCGATCGGCCCGGTCGCCGCTGCTTACGCATTGGCAGCCATCGGTCTGAACGTCCACTTCGGCTACACCGGCCTGCTGAACTTCGGCCAGGTCGGCTTCATGCTGGTCGGCGCGTACGGCGTTGCGATCTCGGTATCGGTGTTCGGGCTGCCGCTGTGGGTCGGCATGCTCGTCGGCGTCCTCAGCGCCGTCGTGCTCGCCCTCCTGCTCGGCCTGCCGACACTGCGGCTGCGGTCGGACTATCTGGCGATCGCGACGATCGCCGCGGGCGAGATTCTGCGATTGTTCTATCGATCGAGCTTCGCCGAACCGGTCACCGGCGGCGTATTCGGCCTGCAACGGTTCGCGAATGACTTCTACGACCTGAATCCGATCCCGCCGGGCCGCTACGAACTCGGGCCGATCATCCTCAGCTCTCGGGACCTCTGGGTGACCCTGTTCGGGTGGGGCCTTGTGCTCCTGGCGACCTTGCTCGTGTACCTGCTGATCCACAGCCCGTGGGGTCGTGTCATCAGGTCCATCCGCGAGGACGAGTTCGCGGCGCTCAGCTTGGGCAAGAACGTCTACGCCTACAAGCTGCAGAGCCTGGTGCTCGGTGGCGTCATCGGTTCGTTCGGCGGCATGGTGCTGGTGTTCAACACGCAGTCGGCGAGTCCGGACAGCTTCGACCCGGTCGTCACGTTCTTCCTGTACACCCTGCTCGTGCTGGGCGGAGCGGGACGCGTATTCGGTCCGCTGCTGGGATCGGTGCTGTTCTGGTTCATCGTGGTTTCGCTCGACTCCACACTGCGGCAGGCGATCGGTGCCGGCTACATCCCGTCGGATGTACTCAGCGCGTCGGAGGCAGGTGCTGTCCGGTTCGCGCTGGTCGGGCTCGGCCTGCTGTTGTTGATGGTTTACCGGCCACAGGGCATCCTGGGTCGTAAGGAAGAGATGGTGCTCGATGCCCGCTGAAGTGGCGATGAAGAGCGTGCTGGCCGGCGTGCCGCCAGAGCCAGGTGCGCCCAAGCCCGACCCGATTTTGGTGACCGACGGTGTCACCCGGTCCTTCGGCGGTCTGCAGGCCGTGAACGTCGACCACCTCGAGCTGCAGCGCGGCGCGATCACCGCGCTGATCGGGCCGAACGGTGCGGGCAAGACGACGTTCTTCAATGTGTTGACCGGGTTCGATCGCGCCGACGGTGGCAAATGGACCTTCGAGGGCCACCAGATGGCCGGGATGCCCGCGTACCAGGTCGCGAGGCGCGGCATGGTCCGGACGTTCCAGCTCACCAAGGCGCTGGCCCGGCTGACCGTCCTGGAGAATCTCCTGCTCGGGGCGACCGCCCAACGCGGTGAGGGAATGTTCGCCGCGCTCGTCAGGCCGCTCTGGGGTGCGCAAGAGAAGGCGATTCAGGAGCGTGCGGACGAACTGCTCGAGCGCTTCAAGCTCGACCACCTGCGCGACAAGTTTGCCGGCACTCTGTCCGGCGGGCAGCGCAAGCTTCTCGAACTCGCGCGCGCACTCATGGTTCGCCCGACGATGTTGATGCTCGACGAGCCGATGGCGGGGGTGAATCCCGCGCTGGCGCAGTCGCTGCTGCACCACATCACGGACCTGCGCGACGAAGGCTTGACCGTGTGCTTCGTCGAACACGACATGGACATGGTGATGGGTACCAGCGACTGGGTCGTGTGCCTTGCCGAAGGCGAGATCATCGCAGAAGGCTTGCCCCAGTCCTGCGGCACCAACCCGGCCGTCGTGGACGCTTACCTCGGGCGCGCGCATGGCACACCACCCGCTGAGGAGCTGCCGTCATGACCGAGCCCGAATCGGCCCAGCACCGTACCGATTCACCGACGACCGAGGGGCAGACGGCTCCGTCGAGTGAGCCGGTTCTCGTCGCGGACGAGCTCGTCGCGGGCTATGTACCCGCGGTGAACGTCCTCGACGGCGTCAACCTGACCCTCGCCCCTGGCGAACTGGTTGGCGTGATCGGGCCGAACGGCGCGGGCAAGTCGACCCTGATCAAGGCGATGTTCGGGCTGCTGCCCGCCCGCGGCGGTGCGGTGCGTTTCCACGGCGAGGACGTGACGAACGCACCCGCGCATGTCCTGGTGGCCAAGGGGATCGGTTACGTACCCCAGCGTGAGAACGTCTTCTCGACGTTGACGGTCGAAGAGAACCTGCGCATGGGGACCTACCTCAAGCCCAAGGAGTTCGACCGGCGCTTCGAGAAGGTCGCCGAACTGTTCGGCAGGCTGGCCGATCGGCGCAGTCAGAAGGCGGGCTCGATGTCCGGTGGCGAGCGGCAGATGCTCGCGATGGGCCGCACGCTGATGGCGGAACCGCAGGTGCTCCTGCTCGACGAGCCGTCGGCCGGTCTCTCACCCGCTTACCAGGACCAGGTGTTCGAACAGGTCAAGCAAATCAACAGCACCGGAGTCTCGATCGTCATGGTCGAGCAGAACGCCCGGCGTTGCCTGCAGATCTGTGACCGTGGCTATGTGCTCGACCAGGGCCGTAACGCCTACAACGGAACTGGCTCCGAGCTCCTGCACGACCCCAAGGTGATCGAGCTGTATCTCGGCACCCTGGCGAAGGTCAAGTAGCGCGGGGCCTGGTAGGCCGAACGGCGTATGGTGACCGCGCTAACCGGCGGAGCCGTGCCATTGGGTGCATATACGGCACCGAAGGGCGCCTTGGGCGCCAACGCCCGATGGTCGTCGCCCACGGGAAGTACAGGAGATCCCCCACGAAAATGGGGCGGGACCGGCACCAGGCCGATCCCGCCCCACTTTCGTGTGCGGCTGGAGTTCTATTCCTCCAGTTCGCTCTTCTCGGTGCTGATGACCTCCATCTTGCCGTCGGAGTCGAAGCCGTAGACCTCGATCGAGGCCACGCCCGGCTCACCGGCGTCGATGAAGTCCAGCGGACCGCTGACACCGTCGTAGTCGATGTCCTTGTCCTCGTCGAGCAGTGCCTTGCAGTCCTCGAACGAGGTGCACTTCTCGCCGTCCTTGGTCACGCCGTTGACCCCTGGTGCGAAGTCGGCGGCGCTGTCACTGCCCGCCGCCTCCGCGGCAAGGGCCATGACAACAACGCAGTCGAAGACCTGCGGTGCGAACTGGAGCTCCTTCAAGTCGGGTGCCGACTCCTTGAGCCCGTCGGTGAACTCCTTGTTCTCCACGGAAGCGGGAGCGGTGCCCTTCATGCCCTCCAGCTGACCTGGGTCGGACTTCGAGACCAGGTTGGCCAGGTCCTCGTTACGCAGGCCGTCAGCGCCGTAGACGCCGATGTCGTTCGGCCCGACGCCGCTCTCGATCATCCCCTGCAGGATCTGAGTGCCCTCCTCGAAACCGATCACCACTGCGGCGTCGGGATTCGAGCCCTCGATCTGCTGGACGACCGGGTCGAAGTTCGTGCCCTTCGGGTCGTACGTCTCGTCGAGCACGACGGAGGCGCCCTGCTCTTCCAGGGATTCCTTCGTGGCCTGCAGCAAGCCGCGGCCGTAGTCATCCGCACGCGCGACGAGCGCTACGTTGCTGTGCCCGTCACCGATGATGGTGCTCGCCAGGATCGGGCCCTGCAGGACGTCGCTCGGTGCGGTCCTGAAGTAGAACCCGTTGTCTTCGTAGTCGGTGAAGGTCGGTGCCGTGTTGGAACCAGAGCACTGGGCGACCTCTGCGCCGGTGATCTTGTCGATGATCGCCAGCGACATACCGGACGCCGCAGCACCGATGACGGCATCGACGTCTTCGCCGAGCACCTGATCCGCCGACTGTGCGGCGACGGCTTCTTGACCTGCTTCGTCCCGGCCGGCGACTGCGGGGATCTCCTTGCCGAGAACGCCGCCAGCCGCGTTGATCTGGTCGATGGCGTACTTCGTCGCCTCGATCTGCGGCGGGCCTAGGAAGGCCAGGTCGCCGGTCTCCGGGAGGATGTACCCGAGCTTGAAAACGCCGTCGCCCCCGGTGGCTTCGCCTTCGCCTCCGTTTCCTTCGTCGTCCTGCGCACAGGCGGTGAGCGCGAGGGTAGCGGCACCCACTAGTGCGATCCCCCTCATCAGGGACCATGATCGAGCCATAGTTGTCTCCTCGATACGCGTACGTGTTGGGGGAATCGCGTGGGACTCCCGACACGTTTCATGTGGCTCGGAACCTAGCGCACTGATGTCTCGGCGCAAGCGCGCCGTAGCCACCACCAGATCTCGTTGTGGCTTCGTGACCTGAATCGAGTCCATGTCGGCTATTGACGGCTTTGACCGGTGTCGGATGCGGGTTTGTCAAGCCCCAGGAGGCGTGTCCCTGATGATGCAGGTGAGGCGCGCGGTGCAGGAGCGACGGCCGCGCTCGTCGGTGATCACGATCTCCGCGGTGAAGGTGCCCCGGCCGGCGTGCACCGGGACGGCGACACCGGTGACGATGCCCTCTCGCACCGCCCGATGGTGGGTGCAGGACAGTTCGAGCCCCAGGGCCGCCTTGCCTTCGCCCGCGTTGAGCGCGGCGACGATCGAGCCGAGGGCCTCGGCGAGTGAGGCGTTCGCGCCCCCGTGCAGCAGGCCGTAAGGCTGCAGGTTGCCCTTCACCGGGATCGTGCCGACGACCCGCTCGGCGGAGGCCTCGGTCACGGTGAGCCCGATCTTGTCGTTGAGTTGCTGGTCCACGTATGCCGGGTCGATGAAGGCTCTCATCGCTTCGTGATAGCTGATTTCCGGCTCGAACAATGCTGACTCCCGTCTCCTACCCGCCTGGCGGTCTCACACTAGACTCGCGGGTGTGAGCCACTGCGACAACACCGCTGTAGTGCGCGGAGGGTTCGCCACCGGCAGGCGGCTGCGGACCTTGATCGCCTTGGTGTCGGCGGTGTCGTTCGTACTGGCCGGCTGCGCGCAGTGGCGTGGCGACGCCGGTGACGATCTGGCGGATACGGCGCCCGAGCCTCCCGGGGTGGCTAACCCGAAGGGCGATGGCAAGGCGCGCTGCGAGGGCGTCGCCATCGGCTACGTCGGCACCATCAACGGCTATACCGCCGAGCTCGGCCGCAGCGTTCGAAACGGGGTGGACCTGGCGGTGCGGCGGCACAACGAGGCCAACAAGAACTGCCTGGTCGAGCTGGTCGAGCACGAGACGGAAGGCGTCGCGGCGAAGGCGCCCGGCATCGTCAGCGGCATGGTGGGCACGAAGCGGATCATCGGCGTCGTCGGGTTGCCCTTCTCCGACGAGGCGAAGCGGGCGGGCAAGATCCTGCACGACGGCGGGCTCGTTCTCATCACTCCGTCGGCGACCAGCAACGCGCTGGCAGACAACGGGTGGGAGACCTTCTTCCGAGCGACCGGCAATGACTCGGTGCAGGGTAAGGCCGCGGCGAAGTTCCTGACGACGGAGCTCGCGAAAAAGAAGGTCTGTGTCGTCAACGACGACTCCTCGTACGGCTCAGGGCTGGCGAAGGTCGTGAAGGACTCGCTCGGCGACAAAGCCACGTGCGAAGAGCGGGTGAAGCGGGGGCAGGACGACTTCGACGGGGTGGCCGAGCAGATCAAGGAGCAGCGGCCGGATGCCGTCTATTACGCCGGTTACTACCCCGAAGCCGCGCCGTTCGCCAAACAGTTGCGCGCCGCCGGAGTCGAGGCTCAGTTCGTGGGCTCCGATGGTGCGAAGGACGGTGAGTTCGTCAAGGGTGCGGGCGATGCCGCTGCCGGGGCCTACTTCACCTGTTCCTGTGTGCCCAGTGACCAGTTCGAGCGGTTTGTCGCGCTGTACGAGCGTGCGTTCGGCGCCCCGCCCGGCACCTACTCCGTCGAAGCCTACGATGCCGCGACCGTATTGCTGGCCGGCATCGACGCCGGCCATCAGGACCGGAAGTCGCTGCTGCGCTACGTCGGTCGCTACGAGGGCAAGGGGTTGAGCAACCAGCTCGACTGGGACGACAAGGGCGAGCTGGCCAAGAGCACCGCGTGGGCCTACAAGGTGGCGGGCGGCAAGATCGTGAGCCACGCCGAGATCCGGTAGCCGGGCCCCTCGCGCCGGGGACCCGCACTCGTTCGGGCGTCGGTGCTCCCGCCTAGACTCGCGGGCGTGAGCCCCAGCGAAGACACCTCAGTTGCGAATGACGCCGCGACGGCGTCCCCGGCGGCCGGTCAGGAGGGGCCCGAGGGTGTCGCGCCCCGGCTGTTGCTGATCGATGGCCATTCGATGGCATACCGCGCCTTCTACGCCATGCCCGCGGAGAACTTCCGCACCACGACCGGCCAGGCGACCAACGCGGTGTTCGGCTTCACCTCGATGCTGATCAACCTGTTGCGCGATGAGCGGCCGACGCACCTCGCGGTCGCGTTCGACGTCTCGCGTCAGACGTTCCGGTCCGAGACCTTCGCGGACTACAAGGCCACGCGCTCCGCGACACCCGACGACTTCAAAGGGCAGGTCTCGCTCATCGAGGACGTGCTCGAGGTGCTGGGGATTCCGGCGCTCCGCAAGGACAACTACGAGGCCGACGACGTCATCGCGACGCTGGCCACGCAGGCTCGCGAGCTCTCCTACGACGTGCTGATCTGTACCGGCGACCGGGATGCCCTGCAGCTGGTCTGTGATGAGGTCACCGTCCTGTACCCGCGGAAGGGCGTGTCGGACCTCGTGCGGTACGACCCCGCCGCAGTCGAGGGGAAGTACGGCCTGACGCCCTCGCAGTACCCCGACTTCGCCGCGCTGCGCGGTGACCCTTCGGACAACCTGCCCGGCATTCCCGGCGTTGGGGAGAAGACCGCGACCAAGTGGATCAAGCAGTTCGGTTCGCTCGGCGCGCTGGTCGACCACGTCGACGAGGTCAAGGGCAAGGTCGGCGATGCGCTGCGGGCGAACCTGAACAGCGTGCTGCTCAACCGGCAGCTCACCGAACTGGTGCGGGATGTACCGCTCGAGTCCACGCCTGCCGAACTCGAGCTGCGGCCCTGGGACCGTGACGCGGTGCACCGGCTGTTCGACGAGCTGGAGTTCCGGGTACTGCGGGATCGGCTGTTCGAGTCGCTGTCCAGCGCCGAGCCCGAGGCGGATGCCGGCTTCGCGGTCAACGGCGGCAAGATCGCGCCGGGCACGCTCGCCGCCTGGCTCGAGGCGCACGCCGGGACCGGCACCAAGGCGGCGTTGTCGCTGCGCACCGCAGGCGCGTCGATCACGGCTGATGTGTGGTCGATCAGCATCGCCGCCGAGGACGGTGAAGGCTGTTATCTGGAAGTCGCGACGCTCGAGCCCGCGGACGAGCAGGCGCTGGCGAGCTGGCTCGCCGACGCGTCCCGCATCAAGGTCGGGCACGCGTGCAAGACGGCGCTGCACGCGATCGACGGCCGGGGCTGGTCGCTGGCCGGGCTCGCGATGGACACCGAGCTCGCCGCGTATCTGGTCCGGCCGGGGCAGCGCTCGTTCGCGCTGGACGATCTGGTGCTGCGCTACCTGCGGCGGGAGCTCCGTACGGAGGCGGACGGCGACGGCCAGCTCTCGTTGCTGGACGACGCCGACGGTGAGGAGCAGCTCGTGGAGAGCGAGCTGGTCAAGGCGCGGGCGATCGCGGAGCTGTCGGACGCCCTGACGGCCGAGGTGAGCGAGATCGGCGCAGAGAGCCTGCTGCAGCAGATCGAGATGCCGCTGTTCGAGGTGATCGACGAGCTGGAGCGGTCCGGAATCGCGGTGGACGTCGAGCACCTCACCACCCTCGAAGCGCACTACGGAGACCGCGTCAAGCGCGCGGCCGAAGAGGCCTACGCGGTCATCGGCAAGCAGATCAACCTGGGCTCGCCGAAGCAGCTGCAGGTGGTCCTCTTCGACGAGCTTGGCATGCCGAAGACGAAGCGCACCAAGACCGGCTACACCACCGACGCGGACTCCCTGCAGACCTTGTTCGAGAAGACCGAGCATCCGTTCCTGCAGCACATGCTCGAGCACCGTGACGCGACCCGCCTCAAGGTCACCGTCGACGGCTTGCTGCGCTCGGTCGCCGACGACGGCCGGATCCACACCACGTTGCAGCAGACCATCGCCGCGACCGGCAGGCTGTCGTCGACCGAGCCGAACCTGCAGAACATCCCGATCCGCACCGAGGAAGGCCGCCGGATCCGGGACGCGTTCGTTGTCGGGGCGGGCGACGACGGTGTTCCCTTTGCGGAGCTGATGACGGCGGACTACAGCCAGATCGAGATGCGCATCATGGCGCACCTGTCCTCCGACGCCGCGCTGATCGAGTCCTTCCAGTCCGGCTTCGACTTCCACGCCGCGACGGCGGCCAGGGTCTTCAGCGTCGAGCCGGAAGCCGTGTCCAGCGAGCAGCGCGCCAAGATCAAGGCGATGAACTACGGGCTCGCCTACGGGTTGTCCGCGTACGGGTTGTCTCAGCAGTTGCGCATCTCCACCGGCGAGGCGCGTGAGCTGATGGACGAGTACTTCGACCGCTTCGGGGGCGTCAGGGACTATCTGCACACCGTGGTGGTGCAGGCGGGCAAGGTCGGCTACACCGAGACGATCTTCGGGCGCCGGCGCTACCTGCCCGACCTGTCGAGCCCGAATCGCCAGCGCCGGGAGATGGCCGAGCGGATGGCGCTCAACGCGCCGATCCAGGGCAGTGCGGCCGACATCATCAAGGTGGCGATGCTCAACGTGCACCGGGCGCTCACCGCGCAGCAGTTGCGCAGCCGGGTGCTGCTGCAGGTGCACGACGAGCTGGTGATCGAGGTCGCCGACGGTGAGCGCGAAGCGCTGGAAGCGTTGGTGCGTAAGGAGATGGGGGCCGCGTACGAGCTGGCGGTGCCGCTCGAGGTCTCGGTCGGCTTCGGGCGTTCCTGGAACGACGCCGCGCACTAGCCAACCCGCGCGTGTCCGCGCTCTGGTCCCACGCGTCCGCGCTCCAGTCCCACGTGTCCGGCTAGGGACCGCTGGGGAAGTTCATCTTTTGCCATCTCAGGCCGTCGACGGCGCGGTACCAACTCCGAGGCGGTCCGTCGGCGGTGGCAAGGTATCCGCCCCGCGTGCGGCGCGGCCAAGAGATCGGCTGGTTGAAACTGCCTGCGTCGAATGTCCGTCCTCCGTTGATACTGCGGTGATGCACGGGAACTGATTCGTCGGCGACGATGAGGATTCCTCGCGGCCCCGCGATCGGGGATCCGCCGATGCTGCGCGGACTCTTGTCCGGAGATGCGAGCCAGGTTTGTTCCCAGGTCTCGCCGCCGTCCTGGCTGTGGAAGATCGCGAGTAAGCCGTACCGGACGTCATGGAGAGGTCCAACGGCAACGGCGTACGCTTCCCGGCCGCGCATGGTGATGGACAACTGGTGCACCTGCCGTGCTTGCCAGCGCGGCAACCGGCTCACCGACCAGGAACGGCCCTGATCACGGCTGACCGCGACGCCCCGCCGGCCCGTGGCGGGATCGCGCCCGGAGACCCACCAGGCGCCGTCGTCGGCAGGCACTGACTCCGGCGACGGGTCTTCGAGTATCGGCGAGGTAGCCAGCCAGGTACGGCGGCCGCTGTCCGGCATGGTGACAATGAGGCGCCCACCGTCGCAGTCATCGACCACATCGCGCTCGCCGGTGCAGGGTGATGCCAGTGTCGCGCCCTCCGGGATCTCGGAGATCGAACCTGCCGGCTTGAGTGGCACGCGCACCCAGGTTCGGCCGCAGTCGTCGCTGAACAGGCGGAAGTGATACTCGAAGTGATATTCGGGGTGAGCCCGGTCCAGGATGACCTGGCATTTCCCCAACGCGACGACATCGTCCCCGGCATCGCCCTGGCTTTCGAAGTCGCTGCCGGGGAAGCTGCGGACCGTCCAGTTCTCGCCGTCCGATGTGATGAGCAAGCGCTGCCTGCACCGGGTGGCGGAGGCCTTCTCGACGCAGTGACTCCAGAGCGCGAAGCCGTGACGCCGATCTGCGAAGTCAACCGAGATGATCTCCGCGACGTGTGCCGGGTCGATGTCGGAACCGGTCGGGGGAGGCGTCGGGGTGCGTTCAATGGGAGGGGCGTCGGCCCGATCCGACGGCACGCGAAGCTGGGTGCTGATCAGCGGGAGCGCCACCAGCACCGCCAGCAGGAGGCCAAGGCCGATCAGCTTCTCGCGTCGCCGGTTCGGGGGCTGCGCGTCGGGCTCGGTCACGGCAAGGCCATAGTCCGGTTGCCGACCATATGTCCGCCTCTTCGGGTTATGCGCTCATACATCAAGTGTGCCGCAGTGCTGATCCGCGGTCGACGGTCTGCGCTGCCGGCCGACGGCATTGACGGCCAAATTGATGCGGCGCCGTCGCATCGGAAAAGCGGTACGGTTGAGGCATGCCCGCACGTCGTGCACTCGTTCTCGGTGGCACCGGAATGTTGGCCGGGGTCGCCAGCTGGCTGGTGAGTAGTGGCTGGCACGTCGTGCTGCCCAGCAGGCGGTACTGCCCGATTCCCATCGACGAGATCGAGCCCGTCATCGAGGAACCGGGGCGGGCGATCTGGGTCGAAGCGCGTTGGGAACGGTCGCAGCGGCTGGCCCACGACGCCGCTAAGGCACTGGATGGCGAGGCCGATCTCCTGGTGTCCTGGGTACACGACACCTATCGCGTGCCGGTGCTCAACGCGATCTCCGGGTTGCTGAGACCGGACGCGCCGATCGTCGAGGTCCACGGCAGCGCGGTGAACGATCAGGTCGCCAACCTTCCCGAGCCGGCGCTGGCGGGTCACCCGACGCAGCGCGTGCTGCTCGGCTATGTCAGGGAAGGCGCGTTGACACGCTGGCTCACGCACGCCGAGATCGTCGAGGGTGTGCTGACCGCCGTCCGCAGAGCATTGGACGACCGGCCGTTGACCCAGCATCAGGTCGGCGAACTGCGGCCCTGGCCACCACCCCTCTAGCCGCCCGTTCAAACGGACTGAAAGCGTCTTTCGCTCCACCCAGCGGACTGAAGGCGTCTTTCAGCGCATGCGGGCGGCGGGCTTGCACACCCACTTCGTCCAGAGCGGGCGATACCCCTGGCGTGGCCAGAACGCCGATGACAGGGGGTTGGCCAGGTCGTAGAACAAGTAGGTGCCGGCGTCGGCGTCGGCGGCGAGCATGGCATGCGCGGCCGCCATGAGCACGCGCCCGACACCGGTCCCGCGCGCCGCAGGCACCACCGAAAGCGTGCCGACGTAACCCCATCGGCCTTCGCGCAGCCGGTACTCGATCGAGCTTCCAGGGGCGGGGGATGCCACCCCGCAATCGACGGCGCCGACCGCGACGCCGCCGGACTCGGCGATCAGGACCCGGCCGCCGAAGAACACCGCGCGCCGCAGCGCCGTCGTGAGCAACTCCTCGGCATTCGAGCGCATCGTGCCGCCGATGACCCGCAGCGAGTAGTCGAGTTCGGCGAGTTCGATGGCGACCAGTTCGGGCAGATCGGTCATCGTCGCGCGTCGCACGTCCACCTCGGCGCGCCCGGCACCGGGATCGTCGTGGCGCCCGGTGCGGACGGCGAGCGTGGTCATCGGCACGAACCCGTGACCGAGCAACGCGGGCGCGACGCCGACATCCCGGCTCGGCCACATGACTTCGATCGCGGTGTCGGGATCGGCGATCTCCTCGGCGGCATCGCCCGCGAGCCAGGCACGCATCGCGGCCAATGCGGCGGCCATGCCCGCGCTCCCGGTGTCGCCGATGAGCGGGCTGAACTCCCACACCGTCCGCGGCTCCCACAGGCTTTCCACCGCATCGGCCGCGTTGAGGGAGCGATAGACGCTCCCCGCGACCGCGCGCCCGTCCGGCAGGCTCGCGGTGATCGCCGTGCCGGGCGGCGGGTTCGACATCGCGGGCAGCCGCGGGTCGAGCCCGGTGTGCACCGCGGTTTGGGCTTCGGCGAGGGAGGCCATCTCAGTCTCTCCGGCAGCAGAAGATGGCGGTGCCGGGAAACAGCTTGCCCCGCAACGGGCTCCACTGGCCCCACACCCGGGTATGCCCCGCCGGCCACTCGGGCTCCAGCAGGTCGGTGATGACGAAGCCCGCTCCATGCAGCGCGCGCACGAAGTCGCCGAGCGTGCGGTGATACTCCACGTAGGTCGCCCGGCCCGCATCGTCGACCTCGACGTAGGGCGTGCGGTCGAAGTAGGGCTGCGTCACGGTGAGCCCGCTCGGGCCAGGGTCGTCGGGGAAGATCCACCGCAGCGGATGCGTGACGGCGAATACCCAGCGCCCGCCCGGCCGCAACACCCGGTGAACCTCGGCGAAGACGGCCTCGATCGACGACACGAACGGCACCGCGCCGAAAGCCGAACACGCAGCGTCGAAGCTTGCCTCCGCCAGGGGCAGCCGCTCCGCATTGGCCTGCACCAGCGCGGGGTGGATGCCGGTGCGGCGGTTCGCCGCGACGCCGTGGCGCAGCATGCCCGCCGAGAGGTCGACACCGACGGCCCTGGCGCCGTTGGCGGTGAGCCAGCGCGCACATGGCGCCGAGCCGCAGCCGATTTCGAGGATGTCCGTGCCCGCGACGTCGCCGAGCAGCCCGGCTTCGGACTCCCGCACGCCTTCCGGGCACCAGACGAAGTCGGCATCGCCGAGAAACTCGCCGTGGGTGGCGTGGTAATCGTCGGCGTCGGCGTCCCACCAAGCGAGGTTCGCGGCGACCGCCTCGGCGGACTCGACATGCCGGTGCGCGATGCCTGCCGTGCCGAGCCGTGCCTCGGCGCCGGTCGCCGGAATGGACGAATCGAACACGACGAACTCCTGTTGCTCTGGCGGGGACCGGGCGGATCCCGGTGCGTGATTCCGCGCTACGATGATCAACTACTGCGCCCGGGCCGGCGGCACGGACCCTAGATTGTGCTGGTATTAGACGGCCGCGTAGGATATCCACAGCGCAGTGGGTTCGCGCTGCCTTTCGCTCAACTCAAGTTCAGTTGGGTCCGGGTCGCGCACCGTTTGCGGTGATGTCGGCGACCACGTGTGACCGGGCGTTCGTAATCTACCGCCTGCTTTCCACTGTGTGCAGACCAATAGCAACTGTCCGAGCCCAAACAATCCATTCCGGAGCAACCCACCTAATGTCCACCGACACCACCACCGCCCCGACTGTGCCAGCGCAGGCCAAGCAGGTCGCCATCAACGACATCGGGTCGGAGGAAGACTTCCTCGCTGCCATCGACAAGACGATCAAGTACTTCAACGACGGCGACATCGTTGAAGGCACCATCGTCAAGGTCGATCGGGACGAGGTCCTGCTCGACATCGGCTACAAGACCGAGGGTGTCATCCCCTCGCGCGAGCTGTCCATCAAGCACGATGTCGACCCGGCCGAGGTGGTCAAGGTCGGCGACGAGGTTGAGGCCCTTGTTCTCCAGAAGGAGGACAAGGAAGGCCGCCTGATCCTGTCCAAGAAGCGCGCGCAGTACGAGCGCGCCTGGGGCACGATCGAGGAGCTCAAGGAGAAGGACGAGCCGGTCTCGGGCACCGTGATCGAGGTCGTCAAGGGCGGCCTGATCCTCGACATCGGCCTCCGTGGCTTCCTGCCTGCTTCGCTGGTCGAGATGCGCCGCGTGCGCGACCTGCAGCCCTACGTGGGCCGCGAGCTCGAGGCGAAGATCATCGAGCTGGACAAGAACCGCAACAACGTGGTGCTGTCCCGCCGTGCCTACCTGGAGCAGACGCAGTCCGAGGTCCGCAGCGAGTTCCTCAACGCGCTGGCCAAGGGCCAGGTCCGCAAGGGCGTCGTGTCCTCCATCGTCAACTTCGGTGCCTTCGTGGACCTGGGCGGTGTCGACGGCCTGGTGCACGTCTCCGAGCTGTCTTGGAAGCACATCGATCACCCGAGCGAGGTCGTGCAGGTCGGTGACGAGGTGACCGTCGAGGTGCTCGACGTCGACATGGACCGCGAGCGTGTCTCGCTGTCGCTTAAGTCGACCCAAGAGGACCCATGGCAACAGTTCGCTCGAATGCACCAGATCGGTCACGTCGTGCCAGGGAAGGTCACCAAGCTGGTGCCATTCGGTGCGTTCGTTCGGGTCGAAGACGGCATCGAGGGCTTAGTACACATCTCCGAGCTGGCTGAGCGTCACGTCGAACTGCCTGAGCAAGTCGTCGATGTCGAGAAGCCCGTCATGGTCAAGGTCATCGACATCGACCTCGAGCGTCGCCGGATCTCATTGTCGCTGAAGCAGGCCAATGAGGGTGACGTCGCCACCCATGTGGCGGAGCACTTCGACCCGACGCTTTACGGCATGGCG
>WHSS01000074.1 GCA_009379975.1 Actinophytocola sp. | reverse complement strand
CGTGTCCGAGGGGGGACTTGAACCCCCACGCCCATTACGGGCACTAGCACCTCAAGCTAGCGCGTCTGCCATTCCGCCACTCGGACCTGCTGAACAGATAGCGTAGCCGATTGCGGGAGCCAGCCGCACGCGGGGTGGGCGCCATCGACCACGGGTCGACACCGTGTGGATACCCACATTCCGGCGCCGCAATGGTAGGAAGACGAGTGTGACTGACCTGCCTGCAACCTCAACGACCATCGACGACGCGGCGAGCGAAGCCGTCGCCCTGACCAGCGAACTGATCCAGATCGACAGCACCAACACCGGCGATCCGGAGACGCTGGTCGGCGAACGAGAAGCCGCCGAGTACGTCGCGGCCAAGCTCACCGAGGTCGGCTACGAGATCACGTACGTCGAGTCGGGAGGCGAGAACCGGCACAACGTCATCGCCCGGCTCCCTGGCGCCGACCCCAGCCGGGGAGCGTTGCTGATCCACGGGCACCTCGACGTGGTTCCCGCCGATCCGTCCGAATGGTCCGTTCACCCGTTCTCCGGTGTCATCCAAGACGGCTACGTCTGGGGCAGGGGAGCGGTGGACATGAAGGACATGCTCGGCATGACGCTGGCCCTCGCCCGCCACTACAAGCGCAACGGGATCGTCCCGCCCCGCGACCTCATCTTCGCCTTCGTCGCGGACGAAGAGGCAGGCGGCACCTACGGCGCGCGGTGGCTGGTCGAGAACCGCCCCGAGCTGTTCGAAGGTGCGACGGAGGCCATCAGCGAGGTCGGCGGGTTCTCCATCCACCTCTCACAGGACGTGCGGGCGTACCTCATCGAAACGGCGGAGAAAGGCATCCGCTGGATGAAGCTGCGGGTGCGCGGCACGGCAGGCCATGGCTCCATGATCAACCACGACAACGCGGTCACGAAGCTGGCCGACGCGGTGTCGCGGCTGGGCAACCACCAGTTCCCGCTGGTGATGACCGATACCGTGCGCGAGTTCTTCGCCGGGGTCGCCGAGCTCACCGGTCACGAGTTCCCCGAGCACGACCTGGACGGCGCCGTGGCCAAGCTGGGGCCGATCGCGCGCGTGGTGGGGGCGACTCTGCGCGACACCGCCACTCCCACCATGCTCAACGCGGGCTACAAGGGGAACGTGATCCCCTCGGTCGCGGAGGCCACCGTCGACTGCCGCATCCTGCCCGGGCGGATGGCAGCCTTCAACGAGGAGCTCGATGACATCCTCGGGCCCGAGATCGAGCGTGAATGGCTCGAGCTGCCGCCGGTGGAGACCACCTTCGACGGCGCCATCGTCGACGCCATGAACGCCGCCGTCCTCGCGGAGGACCCGGAAGCGCACACTCTGCCGTACATGCTCTCCGGTGGCACCGACGCCAAACATTTCCAGCGGCTCGGCATCCGCAACTTCGGCTTCTGCCCGCTACGACTCCCGCCGGACCTGGACTTCTCGGCGCTCTTTCACGGCGCCGACGAGCGCGTGCCGGTCGAAGCCCTGCGGTTCGGCACGCGCGTACTCGACCGGTTCCTGCGCAGCTGTTGATGGACCCGGTCACCCTGACGGATGGAACTCCGTTGCACGTCAACCGTGCCGGGGATCCCGAAGCCGAGGTGACCGTGGTGTTCAGCCACGGCTACGCGCTCGACCATCGCTGCTGGGATCGCATCTCCGGCGACCTTCCCAGCGCCGTGGAGCGGCCGATCCAAGTGGTGGCCTACGACCAGCGTGGCCACGGAAAGTCGGGGGACGCAACCGAGCAGACCGCGACGGTCGAGCAACTGGGCGACGACCTCGCCGAGCTCATCGGCCAGGTTGCCCCCGCAGGCGCGGTGGTGCTGGTCGGCCACTGCATGGGTGGGCTGACCGCGGCCGCGCTGAGCGAGCGTCATCCCGGGCTGTTCACCGCGGACGCCGGCACCTCACCCCGGGTGGCCGCGCTCGCCCTGCTGTCGACCGGTGCGAACCACATCGCGGCGGAGGCGCGCGCGGCGACCGGGCTCGCGGTCGAGTCGTCGACCTCGGCGGTGTCCGCGGTGATCACCAAGTTGATGTGGGACCTGGAGGCGCTGGTCGGACCGCGGCTGGTCGACCTCATCACCGACCGCGCGCACAAGGCGATGATCACGTCGACCCGATGGTCACTCTTCGGCGAAGAACCACGCGCCGAGGACGTGCTGCTGACCTTGCGCATGATCCGTCACCATTGGCCGCACACGATGGCATTGTTCCGGCCAGCGCTCGACGAGTTCGTGCGCGAGGTCAAGCTGACGTTGCCCGCGGCCCTTCCGGTGATCGGCCTCGTCGGCGAGCGCGACCGGCTGGTCACCCCGGAACAGGCGACGAAGCTGCTGGCACCGATCGCCGGCGCGGATGTGATCACGCTGCCGAGGGCGGGGCACATGCTCCCGCTCGAACGCGCGGCCGAGGTGCTGCCGCGGATCGTCTCACTGGTGCATATGGTGCAACGGCGGCTATGTGATGGGACCGCGTAGCCCCGCGAGTGTCGCTTGATGTCGTCTTCGCAGCCACACCCGGCGGGTGCCGTCGGCGTAGAGCCGCACTGTGGAGAGCTCCCAGCCGGCGAACTCGGCGTGGATGGCCAGCTGAGTGGCGGCCGCTGGACGGGACACCCCTGGCGGTAACCGCAGTCTCCGGTACTCCCATTTTCCTTCGACCGCGGCCCCGCCGTCTCCCAGGGAATCTTCGTCGGCTACCGCCTCTGCGCTACTCATCGGCTTATCACCGTGCAACACTTCCTCACGTCTTCGACCACTCACGCAGGCCCGAGGACCCATGCTCACCCGGCCGAACCGGGCGAGCCAGCGGTCATGGCTCGATCACCTGTATCCCTTCGCCGTCTCCTGACGCAACTACCACGCTACCCGTGCGTTCATCGACGGTAACCGAATTCGGCTGACGGACGGTAGGGAATCTCGCCTGTTCGGTAGGTTCGCCACCCGCCACGTCGAAGCCAACGAGCTCATTGCGCTCGGTCAGCGTCACCCACGCGAGGTCGCGCTCGGCGTCGTAGGCGATCGCATACGGGCGGCCAGGAACGGGGTAGCGCTGCCGGAGCACCAGCGGATCCAGTGAGAAGGCCAGCAGGCCTGCAGTCCTGGTGTCGACGACCAGCACCCGGCCGAACCGGTCGGTGACCGCGTTCGCGGCCCCTTGCCCCGCCCGCAAGCCGAGGCCGATCTCGCCCGCCGCGACGTCGACCTCGAAGATCGCGCTACGCAGCCGATCGAGCACCACGGCCTGTCCGTCGGCGACCAGCACCTGATCGGCGCTGGCTATGGCGCCACTAATGGTCGTGACCTGCTTGCCGTCTTCCAGCACGGCGACGCTGGCGCTGTCGCGGAGCGCCACGAGCGTCTGCGCGCCCAGCCTGGCCACTCCAGCGGGCTCGCCCTTCTGGGCGACCTCGGTGACCTGCTCGCTCTCCGGCGACAGCGACACCACCAGCTTCTCGCTCGGAATCGCGCCGGCGAGCCGCCCGTCACCGGTCGGCACCAGCCGTTCGATCGGCCCCGGCACCTCGACCTCTTTGGGCTTGGCTCGCGGCTTGGACAGCTGATAGAACCGCACCGCCGAACCGGTGGCCACCGCGAGCGCGCCGCTGTCCGGTTCGATGGCGACCGCGGTGACGTCGTCGCCGGTACCGATCACGTCGCCTGCCGGCTCGGCGGTGCGTTCGGGGGAGTCCGCGGGGGACGCGGCGACCGGGTTTTCGACGATCTGCAGTTCGTCACCGCTGCCTGCATCGTTCTCTGTGCAGGCCGTCGCGACGAGTGCGCATGCCGCCAGCACCGCGACGGCACGCCGCCCGAGGCACGGCGTGGGGGATCGACGCTCAGCCAAGGCGGCGCTCGGGGTAACCCAGCTCGATGGAGCTGACGTCGTCAAGGGCCGCCTTGATGGCCGGTGGCAGGACGATCTCCTCGGCGGCGAGGATCCCGGTGAGCTGGCCGGTGTCGCGGGCGCCGACCACCGGCGCGGTGACTCCGGGCTGGTCGCGAACCCAGGCCAGCGCCACCGCCAACGGCGAGGCCGCCAAGCCGTCCGCCGCGGTGGTGACCGCCTTGACGATCCGGGCCGCGCGATCGGTCCGATGGTGTTCGACGTAGGCGGCGTATCGCGACGAAGCCCCGCGAGAGTCGGCAGGGGTGCCATTGCGGTACTTGCCGGTCAGCACACCCCGCCCCAGCGGCGCCCAGGCCAGCAAGCCGGTCGCATGGTGGGTGGCCGCGGGCACGACCTCCCGCTCGACGCCGCGCTCCAGCAATGAGTACTCCGACTGGATTGAGACGATCGGGTTGGCGGGGGAGACCACGCCTTGCCGCCCGGCGGCGGTGGCCAGCTGCCAGCCGGTGTAGTTGGACACGCCGATATAACGGACCTTGCCCGCGGCGACCGCGGTGTCGAGCGCGGCGAGCGTCTCCTCGATCGGCACCTGGTCATCCCACGCGTGCAGCTGCCACAGGTCGACGTGATCCACGCCGAGCCGCCGCAGTGAGCCGTCCAAGGCGTGCAGCAGCGCACCCCGGGAGGCGCCGCCGCCGAACGGGCCGTCGGTGCGCCGTGCGACGGCCTTGGTCGCGAGCACGATGTCTTCTCGCGGCACGAGGTCACCCAGCAGCGTTCCGAGGATTCGCTCGCTCTCACCCTCGTGGTAGACGTCCGCGGTGTCGACCAAGGTGCCGCCCGCGTCGACGAACGCGACGAGCTGGCTGGCCGCTTCCTCCACGTCGGTGTCATCGCCCCAGGTCATGGTGCCGAGCGCCATCCTCGACACCTTCATGCCGGAGGCGCCTAGCCGTCGCTGCTCCATGCGCGGGAGGTTACCTGGCGTCCGGCCCGGCAAGGCGTACTGGCCGCTGTCAGGCGAGCCCCGCGCTGAAAGACGCTGTGAGTCCACTGGGCGGAGTGAAAGACGCTTTCAGTCCGTTGAACGGACTGAAAGCGTCTTTCAGCTCCTTGGGCCCACCCGCACCGGTGCGGGCCGGCCCCCTCACGACCCCCGCGAGATCAAACCGTCCGGCGCCGATATGGTCTCGCCGTGCGACTTGGTCTGAGCCTGGGTTACTGGAGTGCCGGAAACGACGTCACCAATCTCGAGCTCGCCAAGGAGGCCGATCAACTCGGTTTCTCGGTGGCCTGGGTCGCGGAGGCCTACGGGTCGGACGCGCCGACCGTGCTGGCGTGGCTCGCCGCCCAAACCAGCTCGATCGATCTCGGCAGTGCGGTGCTGCAGATCCCCGCGCGCACGCCCGCGATGACGGCGATGACCGCCGCCACGCTCGACGTGCTCTCCGGCGGCCGGTTCCGGCTCGGGCTCGGCGTGTCGGGTCCGCAGGTCTCCGAGGGCTGGCACGGCGTGCCGTTCGCCTCCCCGCTCGGCAGGACCAGGGAGTACGTCGAGATCGTGCGTGCCGCACTGCGCCGGGAGCGACTGTCCTACGACGGGCAGCACTATCGGCTGCCGCTGCCGGACGGCCTCGGCAAGGCGTTGCACCTCACCATTCACCCCGTCCGCGAACACATCCCGCTCTACCTCGCCGCCATCGGCCCGCGCAATCTGCGGCTGACCGGCGAGATCGCCGACGGCTGGTTGCCGGTGTTCTTCGCCCCGGAGCACGCCGGTCACCAGCTCGAACACCTTGAGCGGGGAGCGGCCGACGCGGGCAAGACGGTCGCCGACATCGACATCGCACCGAGCGTGCCGCTGGTCATCGGCCCGGACTGGCGAGCCTGTGCCGACGCCGTGCGCGGTTATGCGGCGCTGTATCTGGGCGGCATGGGCAGTAAGAAACAGAACTTCTACAACCAGCTCGCCTGCCGGATGGGCTACGAAAGGGACGCATTGCGGGTGCAGGAGCACTACCTCGACAAGGACTACACCGGCGCTATGGAGGCGGTACCCGCCGAATTCATCGATGCCACATCGCTGCTGGGCCCGATCGAGCGGGTCGCCGAGCGCATGGGCCGGTATGCCGAGACCGGGGTAGGCACGTTGACCGTGTCACCACTGAGCACCGGTGACACCAGCGCTGTCGCCACGCTGCGCGCGGCCGCCGAAGCATTCGACAAGGCGGGGGTCGCGTAATGGGCTGGTTCGAAGCGATCGTGCTCGGCATCGTGCAGGGGCTTACCGAGTTCCTCCCGATCTCCTCGAGCGCTCACCTGCGGATCACCGCCGCTTTCGCGGGCTGGCAGGATCCGGGCGCCGCGTTCACCGCGGTCACCCAGATCGGCACCGAACTCGCGGTGTTGCTCTACTTCAGCAAGAAACTCGGTCACATCCTGCGGTCCTGGTTCTTCTCGTTGTACAAGCCCGAGTACCGGCACGACGCGGATGCCAGGATCGGCTGGCTGATCATCGTGGGCACGCTGCCTATCGTCATCCTCGGCGTGCTGTTCCAGGATCACATCAAATCGGCGTTCCGCGACCTCCGGCTCACCGCCGTCGTGCTGATCTTCTTCGGCATCCTGCTCGCGCTGGCCGATCACTACGGCCAGAAGCGCCGCGATCTCGATCACCTCACGGTCAAACATGGCATCGGTTACGGGCTCGCGCAGGCGTTCGCGCTCATCCCGGGCGTTTCCCGCTCCGGGGGCACGATCACCGCGGGCCTCGCCCTCGGCTACAAGCGTGCCGACGCCGCCGAGTATGCATTCCTGCTCGCCGTGCCCGCCGTGCTCGGCGCGGGTTTCTATGAGCTCAAGGACATCGGCAACGGCGCCGGGCCGGCATGGGGACCGACGATCGTGGCCACCGTGATCGCCTTCGCCGTGGGTTACGCGGTCATCTCCTGGCTCATGGCCTACATCAAACGGCGCAGTTTCATGCCGTTCGTGATCTACCGGATCTTCCTGGGCATCCTGCTGCTCGTGCTGGTCTTCACCGGCGTCCTCGATCCGGAGGCGGGCCCGGCCATCTAGCCACGCGGCATGCGCTGAAAGACGCTCGGTGGGTGCGTGGTGGCGGGGAGCCCAAGGTGGCCCTCGGTGCCATATAGGCGCCCCATGGCACCTCGGTTCCGCTCCGAAGCCGCTAGGCTGGCTGTCGTGGGCACGGTGATCTTGTTGCGGCATGCGAAGTCGGCCGCGAACGGATCGGGCATCCTGGCCGGCCGGTCCGCCGGTGTCGAACTCGACGACAGCGGACGGCAACAGGCGCAGGGCTTGGTCGAACGGCTCTCCACGGTGCCGCTGGCCGCCATCGTGAGCTCGCCGATGCTGCGCTGTGAACAGACGCTGCAGCCGCTGTCCAAAGACCGGGCGCTCGACCCCGTCGTCGAGCCTGACCTGGCCGAAGTGGACTACGGGTCGTGGACCGGCAAGAAGCTGTCCGACCTGGTCGAGGAACCGCTGTGGCGGGTGGTGCAAGCACATCCTTCAGCGGCGGCCTTCCCCGACGGCGAGGGGCTCGCCAACGTCCAGGCGCGGGCCGTCGCCGCCGTCCGCAAGCATGACGAGCGCGTGACGGCGTCGGCGGGGGAGCATGCGGTGTGGCTGCTGTGCAGTCACGGCGACGTCCTCAAATCGATCATCGCCGACGCCCTGGGCCAGCACCTGGACGCGTTCCAGCGCATCGTGGTCAATCCGGGGTCGATCTCGGTGGTGCGCTACACACCGTTGCGGCCGTTCCTGCTGCGGCTCAACGACGACGGTGACGACCTCAGCGGGCTCGCGCCGCCGCCGGAGGAGAAAGCCGCGGAAGGCGAAGCCGGGGACGCTGCCAGGTCATCTGACGCCGCGGTCGGGGGAGACCCCGGCGCCTGAGGTCCCGACCCTCAGGCCGGCCAACCACGCCAGAACGGCCACTCATCAGCGACGAGCAACGCCTGCTTCAAGCTCTCCGGCCGAACCTCGGCGTCGCCAAGCTGGTCGACGGGCAGCCAGTGAAACTCGATGTGATCTGCCTGGCTGACCGGGTCGGCTTCGACGAGATCGACGTCGAAGACCAGGTTGATCTCGTGATGCGGGATGCCTGCCGCGGTATAGCCGTACTCGACGGCGCCGAGAAAGCGCGTGATCGTGGCGTCGTTCGTGCCGAGTTCTTCGGCGAGTTCCCGGATCAGTGCGGCTTCGACTCGCTCGCCCGGTTCGACGTGACCTCCCGGGAGGAACGACCACGACGAGGCGCGCTCCCGCGCGAGCAGGATCTGGTGGTCCCGGCGGATGACGGCCCTGGCGATGATCTCAGTGCTGGCGGCGGCCATGGGTGCCTTTCGAGTCGGCGGTGTCGAAGCAGCCCGCTGACTCTAGTCACCTCAGGCGGCGGATTCGCCGCCCGCCGCGGTGGCTCCGAGGTAGCGCTCGCCGACCCGGATGTCCTGCACGGCGGCGTTGAAGATGCTCAACATCCTCAGGTCCTCATTGCGGTGCCGTTCGATCACGGCGAGCACGAGTTCGGTGGCGAGTGCCAACTGCTCGCGGTCTTGATCGCTGACCATGGGTTACCACCTGAATCCACATGCTGTGACCCTTGACACCTCACATAAAACCACCTATAAACAACATAGTCAACAAGAACGGCGGTGAAACCACATGTTCGCAGAGGAGCGGCAGCAGCGGATCGTCGAGCTTGCCCGCGCCGAGGGCAGGGTCGACGTTGGCGTGCTCGCGGCGGATTTCGACGTCACCACCGAAACCATCCGCCGGGACCTCACCGCGCTCGAGCGGTACGGCGTCCTGCGCAAGGTGCACGGCGGCGCGATCCCGGTCGAGCGGCTGGGCTTCGAGCCCGCGCTCGCCACCCGCGATGCGGTCATGACCTCGGAGAAGGAGCGCATCGCGAAGGCAGCGCTCGCCGAGGTGCCCGCCGAGGGCGCGGTGTTGCTCGACTCCGGGACGACGACCGCGCGGCTGGCCGAGATCTGGCCGACCGACCGCGAACTCACCGTGGTGACCAACTCGCTGCCGATCGCCACCACGCTCGCCGGTCGCCCGCTCACCACGGTGCTGATCGCCGGCGGCAAGGTGCGGGGCCGCACGATGGCCTCGATCGACGACTGGGCCTTGCGCGCCCTCGCGGACACCTACGTGGACGTGGCCTTCATCGGCACCAACGGCATATCCGTCGAACGGGGCCTGACCACACCGGACACCGGTGAGGCCGCGGTCAAGCGCGCGATGATCGCGGCCGCGCGCCGGGTGGTCGTGCTCACCGATCACACCAAGGTGGGCAACGACTGCCTCGCACGGTTCGGCGCACTGTCCTCGGTGGACGTGGTGATCACCGACTCCGGGGTCGACGAGCAGCAGGCGGCCGAACTGGAAGCCACCGGACCGAAGGTAGTGCGCGCGTGATCGTCACCGTGACCGCCAATCCGAGCCTGGACCGCACGGTCGAGGTGGAGGAGCTGCGGCGAGGCGAGGTGCTGCGAGCGCTGAGCACCTACGTGCACGCCGGCGGCAAGGGCGTCAACGTCGCCCGCGCGCTGGTGGCCCACGACCTGCCGACGGTGGCCGTGCTGTGCACGGGTGGCTACGCCGGCATTGAACTGGTCGCCCTGCTCGACGACGCGCGCGTCCCGCTGGCCCTGGTACCGGTCGCCGGCGGGGTCCGCACGAACCTTTCCCTGGTGGAACCCGACGGCGTGGTCACCAAACTGAACGAGCCGGGCCCCGTGCTGACCGAAGCGGAACTGACCACCCTGCTGGCGGCCGCCTCGGATGCCATCCACACCGGTACCGATTGGGTCGCCGGATGCGGGAGCCTGCCGCCGGGCATTCCCGGCGACTTCTACGCGCGGCTCGTGGAGCGCGCCCACGCTCGCGGCGCCCGAGCCGCCGTGGACTCCAGCGGCGAGGCCCTTGCCGCCTGCCTGCCCGCGCGGCCCGACCTGATCAAACCCAACCTGGCCGAGCTCGCCGAGTGCGCCGGGTTCGAAGTCAACACCCTGGCAGACGCGGTGAAGGCCGCCCAAATCCTGCGGGACCGGGGCGCCAAGGCCGTGCTGGCCAGCCTGGGCGCGGACGGCGCGATCCTGGTCTACGACCACGGCTCGATCCACGCCGAGGCCCGGCCCAGCTTGCCGGTGGCCAGCACCGTAGGCGCGGGCGACGCCACCCTTGCCGGATTCCTGGCCGCCGGGGGGAGCGGCGAGAAGGCGCTCGTCGACGCCGTGGCCTGGGGCAGCGCCGCCGTCACCCTCCCTGGCAGCCGCATGCCCACCCCGAACGAACTCGACCGCGCCGCGGTCGAAGTGAATCCGACCATCGATCCCGACCGGGTACTAAGAGAGCGGAGCTGACATGACAACTGGGTTCCCGCCCACCACCCCGAGCCCAAGTGCGCCGGCCCTGATCACCGCCGATCTGGTCGACCTGGACCTCACGGGTGCAGACCGGCACGAAGCGACCGGAAGCCTGCTGGCACGCCTGGTCAAGCAGGGCAGGGTGACCGACGCCGAGGGTTTCCTGGCCGACGTTCGAGCCCGCGAGGAGCAGATGCCCACCGGTATCGAGGGCGGCATCGGCATCCCGCACGCGCGCTCCGAACACGTCACCGAGCCCACACTCGCGTTCGGGCGATGCACCGCGGGAGTTGACTTCGGCGCCGCCGACGGGCCCGCGGACCTGATCTTCCTGATCGCCGCCCCCGCGGGCGGCGGCCAGGAACACATGAAGGTGCTGTCCTCGCTGGCCCGACGACTGGTCCACCAGTCGTTCCGGGACGCACTGCGCGCCGCGTCGAGCCCCGACGCGGTCGTCGAACTCGTCCAGAAAGAGGTGCTGGGACGATGAAACTGGTCGCTGTCACATCGTGCCCCACGGGAATCGCGCACACCTATATGGCCGCCGAGGCGCTCGAGCAAGCGGCCAAGAACGCCGGCCACGAACTCGTCGTCGAGACGCAGGGCGCTGCCGGCGCCGAAGCGCTCAGCCCGGAACAGATCGCCGCAGCGGGCGCGGTCGTCTTCGCCGCCGACGTAGAGGTCCGCGGTAAGGAACGCTTCGCGGGCAAGCCGACGGTCATCGGCAGCGTGAAGCGGGGGATCAACGACGCCGACGGACTCGTGCGGGAAGCCCTGGAGGCCGCGGCGGGCGTAGCTCCCGCCGCTCCCGCACAAGCGCCGCCGCCTCGCGCTCCCCAGGCACTCGGGTTCGCTTCCCGGCTTCGCCAGTGGCTGATGACCGGCGTTTCGTACATGATCCCGTTCGTCGCCGCGGGCGGCATCCTCATCGCGCTGTCGTTCGTGATCGGCGGCGCGGAGATCGCCGCCGTGGTCAACGGCGGTACCTACGAGGGCACCGAGCACGCGGGCATCAGCGACCTGTCGCAGCTGTGGAGCCAGGCCGGGCTGGCCGGGATCATGTTCAAGATCGGCGCGACGGCCTTCGAGATGCTGGTGCCGATCCTGGCCGGGTTCATCGCCTTCGGCATGGCCGACCGGATGGGCATCGCACCGGGCGTCGTCGGTGGCCTGCTGGCCGTCGCCATCGGTGCGGGCTTCCTGGGCGGGCTGGTCGCCGGCCTGCTCGCGGGCGCGGTCACCATGGCGTTGAAGAAGATCAAGGTGCCGCGCGGCGTCGCCGGCGTGATGCCGGTCGTGGTCATCCCGCTGCTCTCGGTCTTCACGGTCGGGTTACTGATGATCGTGGTGTTCGGGCCGCCGATCGCCGGGGTGCAGAGCGGCCTGACCGAGTGGCTCGACGGGCTGGCCGGCGTCAACGCGGTCCTGCTCGGTGCGCTGCTCGGCGCGATGATGGGCTTCGACCTCGGCGGCCCCGTGAACAAGGTCGCCTACCTGTTCGGCACCGGCGCCCTGGTCTCCGGCAACCTCACCGTCATGGCCGCCGTCATGGTCGCGGGCATGGTCCCGCCGTTGGGACTGGCGCTGGCCACCTTGGTGCGGCGCGCGCTGTTCAGCCAGGCGGAGCGGCAGGCAGGCGAGGCTGCGTGGTTGCTCGGGCTGTCGTTCATCACCGAGGGCGCCATCCCATTCGCCGCTGCCGACCTGTTCCGCGTCATACCAGCCACCGTCGCCGGAGGCGCGACAGCGGGCGCGGTCTCGATGGCCTTCGGCGCCACGCTGCGTGCACCGCACGGCGGGATCTGGGTGATCGGGCTGATCGGTAACCCCTTGGGCTACCTGGTGGCGCTGGTCGCGGGCAGCCTGGTGACGACCGGAGTCGTCGTGGCCGCCAAACACGTCGGCCGCCGTACCGCCACCCCCGAGGCCGCTGCCGCCCGGCAGCCGGTCGCCGCCTGAAGCTAGCCGAAGTCACAACACGAAAGGACAGCAGTCATGGCACAACGTCGAGTCGTGGTGGGATCCTCGGTCGGCCTGCACTCCCGCCCCGCGGCCCTGCTGGTGCAGGCCGCCGCCCGGCAGCCGGTGCCGATCTCGATCGGGAAGGACGGCGAGGAGTTCGTGGACGCCCGCAGCATCCTGTCGGTGATCGGGCTCGATGCCCGTGGCGGAGACGAGGTCGTACTCCGTGCCGAGGGTGCCGAGGGGTCCGACGCTGAGGCGGCATTGGACGAACTGGTCGCCGTCATCGCGGCCAATCACGATTCCGGGGAACTCAACTCAGCATGACGAAGGTAATGGCGGCAATGGCGCGGAAGGTCGGTATGGCGAGCAGTGCGGTGGGCATCGGGGTGAGCCTTGGGGTGGCGGCCGGGCCGGTAGCGCGGCTCGCCGCGCCGCCGACGATTCCTCGGGACAGCGGCCCGGAAGCCGACGTCACGCTGGCGGCCGAGCGGGCGAGGACCGCGCTGGAAGCGGTCGCCGTCGACCTGGACGCACGGGCTGCCGCGGCGACCGGGCCGTCGGCCGACGTGCTCTTCGCGCAGTCGATGATGCCGCGCGACCCGGCACTGGCCACCCAGATCACGAAGGCGCTCGACGCGGGGCGGTCCCTGCCACACGCCGTCGCGGAGGCGTTCGGCGTGTTCCGCTCGGCGCTCGAAGCGGCAGGCGGGTATCTCGCGGAGCGCGCCGCTGACCTGGACGACCTCCGCAACCGGACCGTCGCCGAACTGCTGGGCCTGCCCATGCCGGGCATCCCCGACCCAGGGCACCCGTTCGTGCTGGTCGCCACCGACCTGGCGCCCGCCGACACCGCCACGCTGGACCGCGAGCTCGTGCTGGCGATCGTCACCGAACAGGGCGGGCCGACCAGCCACACCGCGATCCTGGCCAAGTCATTGGGCATCCCGGCCATCGTGGGCTGTGCGCAGGCGCCGAGCCTGATCGACGGAACCACGGTGCTGGTCGACGGCGGCGCGGGCACCGTGGTCATCGAGCCGGACGCCGAGCAGGTGCGTGCGGCGACGGCGAAGGCCGAGCAGCTGTCCCAGGCACTGGCCGCGAGCCACGGACCCGGCCGCACGGCCGACGGCAAGGCGGTGGCACTCCTGGTCAACCTCGGCGGGGCAGGCGAGCTGGCCACGGCGTCCGAAGTGGACAGCGAAGGCGTCGGCCTGCTGCGCACCGAGTTCCTGTACCTGAACCGGACCACCGAGCCCAGCGTCGCCGAACAGACCCGCGGCTACTCGGCGGTGTTCGCGGCGTTCGATCGGCGCAAGGTGGTGGTGCGGACCCTGGACGCGGGCGCCGACAAACCGCTGGCGTTCGTCGACCACGGTGAGGAGCCGAACCCGGCGCTGGGCGTGCGCGGGCTGCGGCTGGCCGCGCGGCATCCGCGGATGCTCGAAGACCAACTGGCCGCGATCGCCGCTGCTGCCGCCGAGCACGAGGCCGAGGTCTGGGTGATGGCTCCCATGGTGGCCACCCCGGCCGAAGCGAAGGCGTTCGCCGAGCGGGCGCACGCGCACGGCCTCGCGGTGGCGGGGACGATGGTCGAGGTGCCCGCGGCCGCCCTGCGCGCGTCACACGTATTGGCCGAGTGCGACTTCGCCAGCATCGGAACCAACGACCTTGGCCAGTACACCCTGGCGGCCGACCGGATGGCGGCCGAACTCGCCGAACTACTGAATCCGTGGCAGCCGGCGCTACTGGAACTGATACAGCGCACCGCGGAGGCGGGCCGGCAACTCGGCAAGCCGGTCGGCGTGTGTGGCGAGGCGGCCAGCGATCCGCTGCTGGCACTTGTGCTGGTCGGCCTTGGCGTGACGAGCCTGTCGATGGCGCCCGCGGCGCTGCCCGCGGTCCGCCTGGCGCTGGCGGCACATACCGAGGCCGAGTGCGTGCGGCTGGCCGAACTCGCCCTTAGCGCGGTTGCGGCCCGCGATGCGCGCGAGCTGGTGGGCTCGACGGCCCGCATGCCGTGACCGGCGCCTGCGGGTGTGTCATCCCCGCAGGTGCCGTCACATCAAGCTGCTCAGATGAGGCCGAGCTTGCTGACGGCTTCGCGCTCGTCGGCCAGCTCCTGCACGGAGGCGTCGATCTTGGCGCGGGAGAAGTCGTCGATCTCCAGGCCCTGGACGATTTCGTACGAGCCGCCCGAGCAGGTCACCGGGAACGACGAGATCAGGCCTTCCGGCACGCCGTAGGAGCCGTCCGAGGGTATCCCCATCGAAACCCAGTCGCCCTCGGCGGTGCCGTTGACCCAGGTGTGGACGTGGTCGATCGCGGCGGAAGCAGCCGACGCGGCCGAGGACGCACCGCGGGCTTCGATGATCTCAGCGCCGCGCTTGGCGACCCGGGGGATGAAGTCGTTCTCGATCCAGTTCTGGTCGTTGACCGCCGCGGCGGCGTTCCGGCCCGCGACCTCCGAGTGGAAGATGTCCGGGTACTGCGTCGCGGAGTGGTTACCCCAGATCGTCAGCTTCTTGATGTCGGACACGGCCACGTCGAGCTTGCCCGCGAGCTGCGCGATCGCCCGGTTGTGGTCCAGCCGCGTCATCGCGGTGAAGCGCTCGGCGGGGACGTCGGGGGCGTGCTGCTGCGCGATGAGCGCGTTGGTGTTGGCCGGGTTGCCGACGACCAGCACCCGGATGTCCTCGGCGGCGCCGGCGTTGATCGCCTCCCCTTGTGGCTTGAAGATGCCACCGTTGGCTTCGAGCAGGTCACCGCGCTCCATCCCCTTGGTGCGCGGCCGGGCGCCCACGAGCAGGGCGACGTTGGTGCCTTCGAAGGCCTGCTTGGCGTCGTCGAAGATGTCGACCCCGCCCAGTAGGCCGAACGCGCCGTCCTGCAGCTCGAGCGCGGTGCCCTCGGCGGCCTTGACGGCCTGCGGAATCTCCAGCAGGCGCAGTTTGACGGGGGTGTCAGCACCGAGCAGCTGACCGGAGGCGATGCGGAACAGCAGCGCGTAGCCGATCTGACCGGCCGCGCCGGTGACGGTGACGTTGACGGGAGCTTGGGTCATTGCGATCTCCTGCTAGGGGAATGGGGCGTCCGGGGGGATGCTATCCCCATCGGCGGCGCTCGACCGAACACACATCAATGCAGTCCGTCACGTCTGCCGGCCACGTTGTGACCGCCGCCACCGTCCTGTGTTGTGGGAGAGGCCTTCCCGGCGGGTGTGTAGCCTTTGGTGTCGAAATGACAACTTCGACTGACCCCGGGCGAGGGGCCGCATCTCCGGCGACGGGAACGCCCGCCGAAGGGCAGCCGCGGTCCTTCGTCATGAGGATCTTCATCGCGGGTGGCCGTGTGCCTTCCACCTTTCCCTACCGCACCATCGCGCTGGGCACCGTCGGCAGTGTGCTGCTCATGGCCGCGGCGATCGGCGCGGGCGGCATCCTCATCTCCGATCCGCTGATCGGCACCGGCCCGCTGTCGTGGCTTCGCTACGGGCACGGCAGGTCGCTGGCGAACGCGGTGCTCTACATCGGCTTCGCGCTGGTGGTGTGGGCGTGGGTGCGGCTCGGCCGCTACGTGCTGCGCCACCGGATCGGCGTCAGGCCGGTCCTCATCGCGGCTGGCTGCTGGATGGCGCCGCTGCTCGTCTCGCCGCCGCTGTTCACCCGCGACGTGTTCGCCTACCTGGCGCAAGGCGCCCTGCTCTACGACCACGACCCGTACACCAACGCGCCGAATGTGCTCACCGACATCCCGAACGTGGTGCAGAACGTGTACTCGGCGTGGCAGGCCACGCCGTCGCCCTACGGGCCGCTCTTCCTCGCGGTGTCCAAGGGCGTGGTGTCGGTGACCGAGGACAACCCCATCGCGGGCGTGATCGCCATGCGCATCGTGCTGCTGCCCGGGCTGATCGCGATGGTGTGGGCGCTCTCGCGGCTGATCAAGCACCTCGGCGGCGACCCGGCCATCACCATGTGGCTCGCGGTCGCCAGCCCGATGACGGTGGTTCACCTCGTCGGTGGCCCGCACAACGAGCTGATCATGCTCGGCTTCCTGACCCTCGGCGTCGTCGCCGCGCTGGAACGCAAGCACGTGCTGGCCATCGTCCTCGTGACGCTGGCGATGCTCACCAAACCGACCGCGGCGCTGGCGCTGCCGTTCATGGTGTGGATCTGGGCGAACCATCTGCCGGACACCCGAGGTAAGTTCGCGAACTTCGTGCGTGCGGTGACGCCGTCGCTTGGCATCTTCGGCGTCGTCTACATCGCGGGGACCTGGGCCTCGATCGGCTCCGTCAACCTCGGCTGGATCACCGGTCTCGAAGGCCCGCAGATCATCAAGAACTGGCTGAACTTCCCGACTGGGATCGGGCAGTTGGTGCACGCCATCACCAACGTGTTCACGCCGGTCACCCAGTCGCCGTTCGTGACCGGCGCCCGGGGTGTGGCGTGGGTGGTGCTGGCCGGGTTCATCGTGTGGCAGTGGTGGCTGGCGCGGGGCGGCGGCCGCACCGCGGTCTGGCATATGGCGGTGACCCTCATCGGCGCGGCCATGCTGGCGCCTCCGACCCTGCCGTGGTACCTGACCTGGGGTTTCGTCATCGCGGCGGCGTTCACCTGGCAGAAGAAACACCTCGCGATCGTGGTGGCGATCTCGGTGATGCTGGTGCTGGTGTATTACCCGACCGGCACAGCCGGGCTGAACAACGTGTGGTTCATGGCTGGGGTTTTCGCGGTCAGCGGCTACGCCGCATGGTGCCTGCTGCGGCCGGATCCGCTCGGTATCGTCGCCGCGTTCCGGCGTGAGCGAGCCGAGGATGGCGGCACAGAGCGTGTCGGCGGCGGCGCTGCGACCTCTGAGCCTCGCTCGTAGCCGCTCAGTGTGTCAGGTGGCCGATGGTGCTGCCTGCCAGCCGCTCCATCGCGCGACCTCGATCCGTACCACCACGCCCTGCGGTGGCCGTTCGGTGTAGCTGGGGTACTTCGCGCAGAGCCACCGCACGGCGGACGCACGCTCTGCCGCGACCTCGTGGATGGTGGCCGTGCCGTCGGCTCGGGCCCACCACAGCCGCGACCAGTCGTCCTCGTAGTGCTGGACCAGCAGGCTGACCTCGGGATTCGCCGCGATGTTGCGCAGCCTACGCAGGTCGGTTGTGGTCTTGGGCTTGTCGTCTACGGCGAAGACCACGGTGTCCGCCGACACCGCGAAGGTCACCGGCACCACGTGCGGCACCGCTTCGGCGTCAACGGTGGCGAGAGCGGCCACCTGGGCGGCGGCGAACTTCTCCCGTGCTTGATCCGCCGTCATCCGCATGGGCTCAGCCTAAGGTGCGAGCCGCCCGCGCCCTCGTGCGTGAAAATCATTGCCCTGGCACGCACCATCACTCACGAGATGGTGGTGGCCGGCACGCCCGTCAGGTGCGCAGTTCGAGCCGGGGGACACCAGGGGTGTCGAACCCGAACACCTGGCCGTAGAACGACACTTCCGCCTCGAGGGCCGCCGAGATGTTCTCCGCGCGCCGGAACCCGTGCTGCTCGCCTTCGAAGCCCACGTAGGCGTGCGGGATGCCCTTGCCCGCGACGGAATCCACGAACCGCTCGGCCTGCACGGGTGGGCAGATCTCGTCCTCCAGCCCCTGCAGCAGTAGCACCGGGCACGCCAGGGAGTCGACGTGCGTCAGCGGCGACCGGTCGACGTAGCGCTGCCGCGACGCGGGCAGGTCACCGACCAGGCCGTCGAGGTAGCGGGACTCGAAGTCGTGCGTCTCACCGCTGGCGAAGGTCAGCAGGTCGATCACTGGGAACATGATCGTCGCGGCGCCGTATGTTTTCGTCATCGTCGCCGAGGCAGCCGAGGTGTAGCCGCCCGCACTGCCGCCTCGGATCCCCAGCTTCACGGGATCGGCGGTACCTTCCGCCGCGAGCGCTTCGGCGACGGCCGCGCAGTCGGCGATGTCGACCACGCCCCACTGGCCACGCAGCCGCTCACGGAACTGGCGGCCGTACCCCGCGGAGCCGCCGTAGTTGACGGCCACCACGCCGATGCCCCGGCTGGTCAGGTAGGCGATCTGCAGGTTCAGCACGGGGGAGAAGCGACCGGTGGGGCCGCCGTGAACGTGCACCGCGTACGGCGGAAGCGTGCCTTCCGGTGCGGTGAAATCGGGATTGGTCGGCGGGTAGACGAAGGCGGGGATCTCGCCGTCGCGCCCTTCGAACATCCGCTCCTCGGGCACCGGCAGGTACGCCTCGGCGGGCAGTTCGCCAGGCGTCGTGCTGACCTGCCGGACGGTGCCGTCGTCGATGCCGACCGCGGTCACCGCGGGTTGCGAATGCGGGCCGGCGGCCACACCGACGACCACGCCGTCGCGTGCGGCCAGCGACGCCGACCATGCCGGCAGCGCTTGCACCGCCTCGACGTCGGTCAGTGTGCCCGCCTGCTCGTCCAGTACGGCCAGCCGCCCGGACCGCAGCACCGCGTAGCGACCACGCCCCAGTTGCGCGAACCAGCTGCCACCGATGGTCCACATGGGGCCGCCGATCTCCTCGTCCACGGGCTGCACGTTGTGCCAGTCACCCGACAGCCCGGTGCGGTAGAGGTTCCACCAGCCGCTGGGGTCGGCGAGCACCAGCAGCGACTCGTCGCTTTCCCACCCCACCTGGCAGATCGACACGCCGGAACCGCCCGCGATGACAGAATGCGCGTCGAACGTGCCGTTCTGGCGGACGTCGGCCACGCAGAGCTCGGTGCTGTCCCACGGCATGTCCGGGTGTTGCCAGCCGAGCCACGCCACGCGCCGCAGATCCGGGGACAGCTTCGGCGTGGTCATGAAGTGGTGGCTCGCCGCCAGCACCCTCGGCTCGGCGTCCCCGGTCACCGGAATCGCGACCAGCTCACGGGCGATATCGGTCGGCGCGGGGCCGGTCACCGACTCCCGCACCGCCCACACTTCGCCGGGCAGCCCGGGACGCAGGTCGGCGTAGCGCAAGCCGTGCTCGACAGCAGGCTCCGGCGTGAGCGGCACGATCTCCCCGTCCTCGCGCCGGGCATAAACCCGCTGGTCATCCCAATTGGTGAACACCGCGCTGTCCTCGACATGCACCCAGGGCAGGCCGCCGTACTCGTGCACCCGGTTGCGCACGTTCCAGGGAGCGGCGAGCAACTCCTCGCGGCCGGAGGCGGTCTCTCGCATCAACGCGACGCGGCCACCTTCGTTCGTGCGCGACTCCACCCACCAGACCTCATCGCCGACGAAGGCCGTCCAGGAAGGACCGCCACTGGCGGCCGCGGCCTGTGCCGCGCTGATCGGGGAAACCCAGCTGCCGTACTCCGCGATAGTCCTCACTCGCGCGAGAATAGTCACATTCCGCGGGCAGGCTCGAGGCGGCCATGGAAGCAGTACCGGTCATGGATGTGCACTTCGGACCTACCAGGGCGTGTCGTCGTCCACCGGATCGTGCCTGGCGTTTCCGGCGGGGCGGCAGATGCCGATCAACCCAGGGTGGCCTAGGGTCTTTGGTGCCATGGCTCGCGTCATTCACGTCTTCCATCAACCCGATCGCTTCGTCGCAGGGACGGTCGGTGAGCCCGGCGACCGCACTTTCTATCTGCAGGCGAGTGCGGAACCCCGGCTGATCAGCGTCACCCTCGAAAAGCAGCAGCTCTCGGTGCTCTCGGAACGGCTGGCCTCGCTGCTCGAGGAGATCACCACGCGTTTCGGCACCGAGGTCCCTGCCGCGGCGCCCGCCGAGCTCGTCGACAACGAACCGCTCGAGGTTCCGGTCGAGGAGGAGTTCCGGGTGGGCACCATGGGCCTCGGCTGGGATGCGGAGTCTTCTTCGGTAGTCATCGAACTGCTGGCGGTGACGGAGGGCGAAGTCGACGAGACGGTCGTGCTCGACGACACCGAAGAAGGCCCGGACGCGGTGCGGGTGTTCCTGACGCCCGCCTATGCCAGGGCGTTCACCGAGCGCGCGGAACGGGTGGTGAGCGCGGGCCGCAAGCCGTGCCCGCTGTGCGGTGAGCCGCTCGACCCCGGGGGGCACATCTGCCCGCGGCAGAACGGCTATCGCCGGGATTCCGGTCTCGTCGAGGACTGAATGTCCTAGGCCGTGTCTTACGGATCCGTGATCGCGGTATTCGCGCCCAGATGGTCGCTGGCTGTGTTGCCGGAAAGCCCGAGTACAACACCGGTACTAGGACTTCCCGCCGCCTTGCCAGCGACCATCTGGATCACGAATCCCAT
>WHSS01000281.1 GCA_009379975.1 Actinophytocola sp. | reverse complement strand
TCGCGGTCGACTTGGCCCGGGAGTCGTTCCGGTAGAAGCCGCTGCCCTTGAAGATCACGCCGACGGCCCCGTACAGCTTGCGCAGCGGCCCCGTGCACTGAGGGCAATCGGTCAGGCTCTCCTCGGAGAACGACTGAACGGCCTCGAACTGGTGGTCACACACTTTGCAGGCGTACTGGTAAGTCGGCACCTGAAGCTCCTCAAGCTCCTTGAATCACTGAATCTGCGTCTCCCTGACCGACGCCGGCTGTCCAAGGTACTCGGGTGGCATCACCGGGTGGCGCGGGGTCGCGCTGGCACTCGTGTTGTGAGAGTGCTAACACCATGATGACCGACGGCATTCCCCCAGCGCAATCGGGGATTCGTCACACCACGGTTCACCGGCGCCGACGCGGGCCGTGCGGCCGCGCCGAGCAGGGTTGCGGTGCCGGGTTAGATGCGCTTCGCCGGTTATGCCGCCGTCTTGATCCCATTTTCACCGACCGAGTCGGCGAGTGAGGCTGAGACTAGGTACCACCGAACGGTTAGGCTTCGCGCTATGACGGGCCCTAGCACAGTACCCAGCGCGAACCTGACTGCTATCGTGCCTGCCGCCGGCTTGGGCACTCGGTTCCTGCCGGCGACCAAGGCCGTGCCCAAGGAGTTGCTGCCCGTCGTCGACACTCCCGGCATCGAAATGGTCGCGGCGGAGGCGGCACAGGCGGGTGCGAGCCGGCTGGTCATCGTGACCTCGCCGGGGAAGGCCTCGGTGGTCGACTACTTCAAGCCGGCGCCCGAGCTGGAAGCGAGTCTGGCGGCCAAGGGCAAGGACGACCTGCTGGCGAAGGTGCGCCGTGGGCCCGCCTTGATCGAGGTAGAAGCCGCGATCCAGGAGCAGGCGCTCGGCCTCGGTCACGCCGTCGCGTGCGCGGAGCCCAATCTGACCGACGCCGACGAAGCCGTCGCGGTGCTGCTGCCGGACGACCTGGTGCTGCCGACCGGGGTGCTGGAGCGGATGGCGAAGGTGCGCGCGGAGCACGGCGGCAGCGTGTTGTGCGCGTTCGACGTGGCGAAGGAGCAGATCTCGGCATACGGCGTCTTCGACGTGAGCGACACCAGCGATGACGACGTCAAGCGGGTCAACGGCATGGTCGAGAAGCCGTCACCGGACGAGGCGCCGTCCACGCTGGCCGCCGCGGGGCGTTACCTGCTCGACCGCGCGATCTTCGACGCGATCCGCAGAACGCCGCCCGGTGCCGGTGGTGAATTACAGCTGACCGACGCCGTGGCGTTGCTCATCGACGAAGGCCACCCGGTCCACGTCGTGGTGCATCGCGGCGGCAGGCACGACCTCGGGAACCCCGGCGGGTTCCTGCGAGCCGCCGTCGATTTCGCGCTCGAGCATCCCGATTACGGTCCCTCGCTGCGCAGTTGGCTGACCGAAAGAATCGAGAGTACGACGCGATGACCACACCCGAGCCACCCGCGACCGACTCCCACCAGGGTGCGGCGAACGCCGCGTCGCTGACCGCCGTGCCCACCGAGGACGCCGCGACGGAGTTCCGCTCGGTCGACGATCAACTCGCGATGGTGCTCGACGCGGCGGTGCGGCCCCGGCCGGTGCGGGTGGCGATCTCGGAGTCGCAGGGGTTGCTGTGCGCCGAGGAGGTCGTCGCCGAGCAGGCGCTGCCCGGGTTCGACCAGGCCGCCGTCGACGGTTACGCGGTGCGCAGCGTCGATGTGCGCGACGCCGCCGAGAACAACCCGGTGGAACTGCCGGTCGTCGGGGAGATCGGGGCGGGCTCCCGCCAGCCACGCAGGCTGCAGCCGGGGCAGGCGGTGCGGGTCGCGATGGCGGCGCCGCTGCCGACGCTCGCCGACGCGGTCGTGCCGACGAAGTACACCAACGATCATCCGGCGCGGGTGTCGATCACCAGATCGGTGCCGTCGGCGGCGTATCTGCGGCGCACCGGTGAGGACGTGCAGATCGGCGACGTCGCGGTGCGCAAGGGCGACATCATCGGGGCCGCCCAGGTCGGGCTGCTCGCCGCGGTGGGCAGGTCGAAGGTGCTGGTCTACCCACGGCCCCGGGTCTCGGTCATCTCGGTCGGCGACGAACTGGTCGACGTCGACCGCACGCCGAGCGTGGGCCAGGTCTACGACGTCAACTCCTACGCACTGGCCGCGGCGGCACGGGATGCGGGCGCCGAGGTGAACCGCGTCGGCATCGCGTCGACGCACGGCCAACGGTTGCGCGAGGTCGTCGAGGGCAGGCTGTTGATGTCCGAGGTCGTCATCGTCGCCGGTGGCACGGGCGGCAGCATCGGTGACGACGTGCGGGCGGCGCTGTCCGATCTGGGGCGGATCGATATGACGCGGGTGGCCATCCACCCCGGTTCGATGCAGGGCTTCGGCAAGCTCGGGCCCGACTCGGTCCCGACGTTCCTCATCCCGGGTAACCCGATGAGCGCGCTGGTGGCGTTCGAGGTGTTCATCCGGCCGCTGATCAAGGTCGCAAGGGGCACCCGCAACCCGCAGCGGCGCGTGGTGAGTGCCCGGCTCCTCTCGCCGATCAGCTCAACGCAGGGCCGGAAGGGTTATCTGCGCGGTCAGTTGCTGCGGGACGAGAGCAACGGCGAGTACCTGGTGCAGCCGCTCGGCACCTCCGGCACGCACCTGCTGGCGTCGCTGGCCGAGGCGAACTGTTTGATCACGGTCGGCGAGATGCAGACCGAGATAACCGCTGGTGAGCAGGTCAAGGTTGCCTTCCTCGCGCAGCGCGGCTAGCGATCCCTCGATGACGCGACCGCTGCCACCCGACCTCGGGGCGGGTGCTGCCGAAGGTAAGAGCCCCGGCTGGCCAGCCCGGCTCGAACCGCTCCGAGTGCCCGCCGGCGTGGTGCGCCTGCGGCCGGTGCGGCTGCGGGACGGCCGCGAGTGGCGCCGGATCCGGCTGCGCGACAAGGACTACCTGCAGCGGTGGGAACCGACCGCGCCGGGTAGCTGGGAGGACCGGCACAGCGGGCTGTCGTGGGCGGTGCAGTGGGCGGGGCTGCGCGCGCTCGCGCGCCGTGGCGGCTGCCTGCCGTTCGCCATCACCATCGACGGCGTCTTCGCCGGTCAGCTCACCATCGGCAACGTGGTCAGGGCGGCACTTCGGTCCGGCTGGATCGGATACTGGATCGACTCCCGGCATGCATCCGGCGGGGCGGCGACGGCCGCGGTCGCGCTGGCCGTCGATCACGCGTTCGGCGCGGCACGCCTGCATCGGCTGGAAGCCACGGTCCGGCCGGATAATCTCCCGAGCGTGCGAGTGCTGGCCAAGGTCGGCTTCCGCAAGGAGGGCTTGTTCGAGCGCTATCTCGACGTCGACGGCGCCTGGCGTGACCACCTGTGCTTCGCCATCACCGCTGAGGAAACCGGCGGCGGGATGGCTTCACGCCTCGTGGCTGACGATCGTGCCGAATGGGTGTAGTCGCCCTGAGTTAGGTATTCTGAAGGCGGGGCAAATCCCGGTCATCGGGCTTTAACCACCGATAACGCAGCGCAACATTCATCACATCCAGTGAGCGACATTCTGTGATCACTCGCGGCGTGCCTCCGCCCGATCTGTGACTGGTGTGACTAGCGTGGCAATGCACCGGAAGTTTTGCAGTCGGGGAGCCGAGATGCCTAGCTCGTTGATCATCGTCGCGCTGGCCGTGGCCTGGCTTGTCGTGCTCGTGCCGATGGTCGCGCGAAAACGGCAAGAGATCGCGCGCACCGGCGACGATGCCTTGGCGTCCCGGATCGTGCGGAGTGGGGGCCCGCGCGGCGAACAGCGGGAGGAACGCATGATGTCCGAATCCGCGGATGAGATCGACCGCGCAGATGACGTTGCGCTGCCCAGCGAAGCAGACCACCTGGCAGCCGAGGATGAACGGATGGCGCCTGCGGCGACCGTCGACGACCTGGATGACGAGTACGAGGCTGACGTAGAGCCTGCGGCGCCGGCTCGCCGGGGCAACCCTGGCCGGTATCGCCCTGGCCGGGGCGGCTTCGACCCCGAGGCGGCGGAGCTGGCTGCGCGCGCGAAGTACGCCTTCCGGCAGCGCGTCGTCGTCTCTTTGCTCGCGACCGTAGTGATCAGCGCCGCCGTCGCCGGTTTCGTGCTGCCCGAGGTGTGGTGGGTCACTGGGGCGGCGCTCGCCGGGCTGGTCGGTTACCTCGCCTACCTCCGCAGGCAGGTCCGTATCGAGGAGGACATCCGGCAGCGCAGGCTGGCGCGCCTAGGCGGCGCGGCCTCGGCGGCGCGCAGGCGCGTGCGGGACGAGGTCGAACTCGAGGGCGAGTACAGCAGCTACGCCTACGAGGACGAGTACGAGATCACCGAGGCGGCAAGGACGATCGCCGGTGTCGAGCGCAAGCCTCGCCCGCACGCCCGGCAGCGCCGCAACACCGTGGTCGTCGACATCGACGACGAGGATCCCGCGTTCCACGAGCTCAGCGAGCCCGGCCCGCCGGTGTACCGGAGGGCGGTCGGCGAGTAGCCAACCGTGGCAGGCAAACTCCCACCAGCATGATCGGCTGGTGGGAGTTTTGCTGTCCGACCCGGT
>WHSS01000230.1 GCA_009379975.1 Actinophytocola sp. | reverse complement strand
GCGATAGATGGGCGGACGTCTGAGGTCGTCAACCCGGCGACGGCGGAGGTGTTCGCCGAAGCACCGCTGTCCGGGGCAGCGGATGTCGACGCCGCATTCGACGCAGCGGCGGCCGCCTTCGACAACGGCTGGCGGGATGAGACCCCGGCGCAGCGGCAGATCGCGCTGAACAAGTTCGCCGACGCCGTCGAGGAACGCGCCGACGAACTGGTCGCAGCCGAGGTGGAGAACTGCGGGAAGCCTGCGCAGGCCACCAAGGAGGAGGAGATCTTCCAGGTCACCGATGCCCTGCGGTTCTTCGCGGGCGCCGCACGCAACCTCGAAGGCAAGGCCGCGGGCGAGTACATGGCCGATCACACCTCTTGGATTCGCCGCGAGCCGCTCGGCCCGGTCGGCCAGATCACCCCGTGGAACTACCCCATGGCGATGGCGGCGTGGAAGATCGGGCCCGCGCTGGCAGCGGGCAACACCGTCGTGCTCAAGCCCTCCGACACCACCCCGGTGTCCACGCTGCTGCTCGCCGAGATCGCCGCCGAGTTTCTGCCGCCCGGTGTGCTCAACGTTGTCACCGGTGATCGCGACACCGGGCGCGCCCTGGTCGACCACCCGACGCCGCGGCTGATCTCGCTGACCGGCTCGACACGGGCGGGCCGCGAGATCGCCAAGGCCGGAGCGAAGGACCTCAAGCGGCTGCACCTCGAACTCGGCGGCAAGGCCCCGGTACTGGTCTTCGACGACGCGGACATCGAGCGGGCTGCCGAGGGCATCGCGGGCGCGGGTTACTTCAACGCCGGTCAGGACTGCACCGCGGCGACCCGCGTGCTCGCCGCGCCCGGCGTGCACGACGACCTCGCCGCCGCACTCGCCGAGCAGGCAAGGGCCACCGTCACCGCCGGGCCGGACAACCCCGGCGCCGACTACGGGCCGCTGAACAACCCCAGCCAGCTGGCGAGAGTCAGCGGCTTCCTCGACCGCGCCCCCGGCCACGCCAAGGTCCTCGCCGGTGGCAAGCGCGTCGGCGAGCGTGGCTACTTCTACGCCCCCACCGTCGTCGCGGGCCTGCAGCAGGGCGACGAGATGGCGAGCGAGGAAATCTTCGGCCCGGTCATCACCGTGCAACGCTTCGACGACGAGGACACCGCCGTCAACTGGGCCAACTCCGTCGAGTACGGCCTTGCGTCCAGCGTCTGGACCCGCGATCACGCCAGGGCGCTGCGGGTCTCGCGGCGGCTGGACTTCGGCTGCGTGTGGATCAATACGCACATCCCGCTCATCGCCGAGATGCCGCATGGCGGCTTCAAACACTCCGGCTACGGCAAGGACCTCTCGGCCTACAGCTTCGAGGAATACACCCGCGTCAAGCACGTCATGAGCTACTTCGGCTGATGGGAGAACGTATGACAGCGATTACCGCGGCGCGGGCGCCGGTTGCCACACCGGCCCCCGCGGCACCCACCGTCCCCGCGATCAGCCTGGAAGGCGTCAGCAAGACCTTTCGCTCCGGCAGGGAGACCGTCACCGCCGTCGGCAAGCTCGACCTGACCATCGAGGCGGGCGAGTTCTTCTCGCTGCTCGGCCCATCGGGCTGCGGCAAGACCACCACGATGCGGATGATCGCCGGGTTCGAGGACGCCACCAGCGGTGTGGTGCGGCTCGACGGCAAGGACGTCACCTCGGTCGCGCCGAACCACCGAGACGTCAACATGGTGTTCCAGAGCTACGCGCTCTTCCCGCACCTCACCGTCGCCGACAATGTCGCGTTCGGACTCAAGCGCAAACGGGTCCCCGCCGCCGAGGTCAAGCAGCGCGTCGCCGACATGCTCGAACTGGTGGAGCTGGCCGGGCACGCCAAGCGCAAGCCAGGGCAGCTCTCCGGCGGGCAGCAGCAGCGGGTGGCGCTGGCCCGCGCGCTGGTCAACCGGCCCCGCGCGCTGCTGCTCGACGAGCCGCTCGCCGCGCTGGATCTCAAGCTGCGGCAAGCGATGCAACTCGAACTCAAGCGCATCCAGCGCGAGGTCGGCATCACCTTCGTCTACGTCACGCACGATCAGGGTGAGGCGCTGACCATGTCGGACCGGATCGCCGTGATGAACGGCGGTTACGTGGCGCAGCTCGGCACGCCCGCTGAGATCTACGAGCGGCCGGCGAGCCGGTTCGTCGCGGAGTTCATCGGCACCTCGAACCTGCTGCCCGGGACCGTGACCGACGCGTCGAGCGAGGGCAGCACCGTCCGGCTCGGTTGCGGCGCGGATCTCCGCATCGGCGAGACGCTCGACGCAGGTGAGGCCGTCGACGTGACGGTGCGCCCGGAGAAGATCCGGATCGGCACCGCCGAGCCCGACCCGGCATCGAGCCGGGTGCCCGGCACCGTCGCCGACGCTGTCTACCTGGGATCGGCCACCCACTACACGGTTCGGCTGGCCGACGGCACCGAGATCGTCGTCTTCCGCCAGAACGCCGACGACGTGACCGCCGACGCCATAGCGGCGCCGGGCAGCCCGGTCTGGCTGTCCTGGCACCCCACCCATTCCTATGTCCTGCCGGAGAACTCCGGCCCCACCGACGCCACCCAAGGGAGCCACCATCGTGCGTAACCGAAACCGAGTCAACCCCACCCTGCTGCGCGGGCTCGCTCAGGCCCGCTACGGCCGCCGCGACATGCTCAAGTTCTCCGGGCTGGCCGCCGCCGGAATGGCCCTGTCCGCCTGCGGTGTCGCCGCCAAGCAGCAGGAAGCCCCTGCGGCGAAAGACTTCTGGGAAGGCAAAAAGGAGACTGGCAACGTCCGGTTCGCCAACTGGCCGCTGTACATGGACTCCGACCGCACCCAGCTCAAGGAGTTCACCAAGGCCACCGGCATCAAGGTGGACTACCGCGAGGACGTGCAGGACATCGCCGCGTTCGCCGGCAAGATCCAGCCCAAGCTCGCCAACGGCGACTCCACCGGCTACGACATGTTCGCGCTGACCACCGGCATCGAGCTGGCCCGGTTCATCGCGCTGGGCTACCTCGCGCCGCTCGACCACGGCCGCATGCCGAACTTCACGCGGCACGCGGGCGCGGCCTACAAGGACACCGCCTACGACTCGGGCAACAAACACACCATGCCCTACGCGTCGGGGATCACCGGCATCGCTTACAACCCGCAGTTCGTCGACCGCGAGATCACCAGCATCGCCGACCTGTGGGACCCGGCGTTCAAAGGCAGGGTCGGCATGATGTCCGACGCCCAGGAAATCGGCAACTTCGGCTTGCTGGTCAACGGTGTCAAGCCGGCCGAGTCCACCGAGAAGGACTGGCAGGCCGCGGCGGACAAACTCAAGAAGCAGCGCGACGACGGCATCGTGCGTTCCTACTACGGCCAGGACTTCGTGCAGCCGCTCACCAACGGGGACGTCTGGCTGTCGATGGCCTGGTCCGGCGACATCTACCAGCAGAACGCCGAGGAAGGCACCGACCTCAAGTTCGTCATCCCCGAGGAAGGCGCCACGCTGTGGACCGACAACATGGTCATCCCGGTCACCTCGGAGGCACCGGTCGACGCGATCAAGCTGATGGACTTCCTCTACGACCCGGAGGTCGCGGCGAGTCTCGCGGAGTACATCACCTACATCCCGCCGGTGCCCGCCGCGCAGGACGTCCTGCGCGAGCAGGCGAAGCAGGCTTCCGGCGATGATCGCGAGGCGCTGACGGCGCTGATCGAAAGCCCGCTGGTGTTCCCGACCGAGGACGACTACGCGCACCTGCACAGCTACGTCGAACTCAAGCCGGGCGAGGAGGAATCCTTCACCTCGCTGTTCCACGCGATCACGCAGGCGTAGCCGGCCATGAGACGCAAGCTCGCTCCGTACCTGCTCGCGCTGCCGGCCTGGGCCTGGCTCGCGATGTTCTTCGTCGTGCCGCTGGCCGGCATGGCTTCGCTGTCGCTGACCAGCGGCAACGTCATCACCGGCTTCTCGCAGACGTTCAACATCGGCAACTACCTCACCGCGATCGACACCTACGGCGAGCAGATCGCGCGGTCGCTGTTCTACGGGTTGAGTGCCACCCTGATCTGCATCGCGATCGGTTACCCGGCCGCGTACTGGATCGCGTTCAAGGGCGGCAGGCACAAGTCGACCTATCTCCTGCTGCTCCTGCTGCCGTTCTTCGTGTCGTTCGTGCTGCGGACGATCTCGTGGAAGTTCACGTTGAGCGACAACGGGATCGTGCTCGGCACCCTCAAGCAGATCGGCGTGCTGCCCGCGGACTTCGGCGTGCTCAACACCGCGCCAGCGGTGATCCTCGGCCTCGCCTACAACTTCCTGCCGTTCATGGTGCTGCCGATCTACGCGGTACTGGAACGCATGGACCACGGCGTGGTCGAGGCCGCTCACGACCTGTATGCCAGCCGGGTGCAGGCCTTCGTCCGGGTCGTGTTGCCGATCTCGCTGCCGGGGGTGTTCGCGGGAGGCCTGATGACCTTCATCCCAACCACCGCCGACTACGTCAACGCCTCGGTGCTCGGCGGCACCGGCAACACCATGATCGGCAGCATCATCCAGACCCAATACCTGGTCAACAACGCCTACCCGATCGCATCGGCGATCACGTTCGTGCTGATGGGCGTGCTCCTGCTCGGCATCTTCAGCTATGCGCGGGCACTGGGTACCGAGCGAGTCATGGAGGTGCAGGCGAAATGAGCGTGATCGTCGAAGGCGCTGTCACCGGGACGCCGGCCCCGCCCCGGCCGCGCCGCCGGATCGACTGGGGCAAGCTCTTCACCTGGACGGTGCTCGGCTGGCTGTTCGTGCCGATCGTGTTCATGATCGCGTTCAGCTTCAACGACATCAGCGGCAGGCACAACGTCACCTGGCAGGGCTTCACCGTCAAGTGGTACGGGCAGGCGTTCGACCACGCCGACCTCACCCAGGCGCTGTTCCACTCGCTGGCGATCGCGCTGCTCACCATGGTCATCGCCGGGACGATCGGCAGCCTGCTCGGGCTGGCGCTCGGCAGGCATACCTTCCGCGGCAAGGGCACGACCAACCTGGTGATGTTCGCCGCGATCTGCGCCCCGGAGGTGGTACTCGGCGCGGCGCTGCTGTCGTTGTTCCTGCTGATGGGCGTCACGACCGGGTTCGTGGCGATCTTGCTCGCGCACGTGATGTTCACGGTGTCCTTTGTGGCCATCACGGTACGCGCCAGGGTGATCACGCTCGACCCGAAGCTGGAGGAAGCCGCACGCGACCTCGGCGCCGGTCCATGGACGACCTTCCGGCTCGTCACGTTTCCGATGCTGCTCCCCGCGATCATGGCGGGCGGGCTGCTCGCCTTCGCGCTGTCGATCGACGACTACATCATCACGTCGTTCGTCGCGGGCGAGGTCACCACGTTCCCGCTGTGGATCTGGGGCGCGACCCGGGTCGGGATCCCGCCGCAGGTCAACGTCATGGGCACGCTGATCTTCGCCGCCGGGGTGCTGCTCGCCGTCATCAACGTGATCCTCGCTCGGCGTCAGGCATCCCGGGGGCGGCCATGACCACGACCGAGTTCGCCGCAGCCGCCGCCAGCGCATGGGCCGATGCCGAACCCCGGCCGTTCTGGCTGGACCCGGCGATCCCCGGACACGATGTGCCGGAGCCCGCGCCGCCGCTGTCGGGGCAGGTCAGTACGGATCTGCTGGTGGTCGGCGGCGGCTTCAGCGGGCTGTGGACCGCGCTCATCGCCACCGAACGCGACCCCGGCCGGGAGGTCGTCCTGCTGGAGGCGAACACCGCGGGGTGGGCTGCGTCCGGCCGCAACGGCGGGTTCTGCGCGGCCAGCATCACCCACGGCTACGGCAACGGCGCCGCCCGCTGGCCCGGCGAGATCGGCGAACTGGAACGCCTCGGCCGGGAGAACCTGGCGCGGATCGAGGCCACGGTCGAGGAGCACGGCATCGACTGCGAGTTCGAGCGGACCGGTGAGCTGACGCTGGCGACACAGCCCTGGCAGATCGGCGAACTGGCCGAGGAGGCGGCCGGGCTGCGGCGACTCGGCTACCGGGCCGACGAACTCGACGCCGAGCAAGCTCGCGCCGAGGTGAACTCCCCGACCTACCTCGGCGCGCTGGCCACACCGGACGCCGTCGCGATGCTGCACCCCGCCAAGCTGGCCTGGGGGTTGCGCGAAGCATGCCTGCGCCGCGGGGTGCGGATCTACGAAAACACCGCGGCGCAACGGATTCGAAGTGAAGGCGATGCGTTGCGCGTCCGCAGCGATCGCGGTTCGGTACTGGCTCGCCGGGTTGCCTGGGCGACCGGCGCGTTTCCCGGACCGCTCAAACGGCTCCGGCATTACCTGGCCCCGGTCTATGACTACGCGCTGATGACCGAACCGTTGACCGATCAACAACTCGCGAACATCGGCTGGCGGGGACGTCAAGGCCTGGCGGATGCGGGCAACCAGTTCCACTACTACCGGCTCACTACGGATAACCGCATCCTGTGGGGCGGCTACGACATCGTGCATCACTTCGGCGGCGAGATCCGGCCCGAGTTCGATCAGCGGCCCGAGACCTTCCAGACGCTCGCCGAGCACTTCTTCGAGACCTTTCCGCAGCTCAGCGGGGTCCGGTTCAGTCATCGCTGGGGCGGGGTCATCGACACCTGCAGCCGGTTCAGCCCGTTCTTCGGCACCGCGTACCGGGGCAGGCTCGGCTACGCGGCCGGGTTTACCGGGCTCGGGGTCGGCGCGGCGCGGTTCGGTGCCGAGGTGATGCTGGACCTGCTGGCGGGCGAGGAGACCGAACGCACCCGGCTGGAACTGGTGCGCAGCAAGCCGATCCCGTTCCCGCCCGAGCCTATCCGCTCGCTCGGCATCGCGCTGACGCTCCGCGGCGTCGCGGCAGCCGACCGCAACGGCGGACGCCGCAACCGGTGGCTTCGCACCCTCGACCGCCTTGGCCTCGGCTTC
>WHSS01000272.1 GCA_009379975.1 Actinophytocola sp. | reverse complement strand
TGAGGACACTCCGTATTGCGGTGGGTTCTGTTGAGCTGACTGCAGGGCCCAAAGTCGCATCTCCATACGGGATCTCTGACTGCCGACAGGTCCACGTCGACACGTCAGTCTAGCCCGTTAGGCGGAACGACGATCACCGCGTAGCTCATCGGGGACTCGGCGCCGGATCCGGGTGTTGAGGGCGACAGTGGCCATCATGAAGCCTGCGCCTGCGGCGGCTCCTGCGATGGTCGGCACGCTGGCGGTAACGACAAGGCCAACGGCAGCGGTGAGGAAGCCTGCCACGCCGATCACGGCGAACTCGACCCCGACTCGATCGCCCTCGCGCTGTCTTCGCGACTGTCCGAACTCCCGTCCGTGCGCTCGTGGCGGGAGGTTCGGCGGCCACGACGCCGAGGGCAGATCTCCCTTCCGCTGGCGGCCCGCACGCCGTTCTTCTGCTCGGGCTGTCCCCACAATTCCTCGACCAAGCCCACCGAAGGCTCACTCGTCGGCGCCGGCATCGGTTGTCACGCGATGGTTCTGCTGATGGACCCCGATGTCACCCGGCTTCTGGCGGCGGAAGGCGTAGCCCGGATCATCGTCATCACGGAAGAGACGGAGCGCTATCGCCGGGTGCGGCTGGCCCCCGGTACCGAGGTTTGGCATCGCGACCGGCTAGCCGAGGCACAGCGGGTGCTCGCCGCGACCGAGGGCGTCACGATTCTGATCCACGATCAGGCGTGCGCCGCCGAGTCGCGACGCAAGCGCAAACGCGGCAAGCTCCCGACCCCGAACCAGCGCGTCGTGATCAACGAACGCATCTGTGAAGGCTGCGGGGACTGCGGCACGAAGTCCAACTGCCTGTCCGTCCAGCCCGTCGACACCGAGTTCGGCCGGAAGACGCGCATCCACCAGTCGTCGTGCAACCTCGACTTCTCGTGCCTCAAGAGTGACTGCCCTTCGTTCCTGACGGTGACCCCTGACATACCAGTCAAGAAGGAGTTCGCCCCGCTCGGGCCGGACGATATTCCGGTGCCGCCCGAATCCGGCCTCGACTCGGTCCAGGTCCGTATCGCCGGGGTGGGCGGAACCGGCGTCGTCACCGTCTCGCAGCCGCCAGGGAATGCGACCTGTACCTGGGCGCCGACCTGCTCGTTGCCGCGGACAGCACGACCCTCGCCGCCACCGATCCCGAGAGGACCGTCGCCGTCGTGTCCACCACGGAGGTACCGACCGGGGCGATGATCGTCGATCCATCGGTCGCGTTCCCTCAGGTCGACGGCGTCACTCGCCGGATCGACGAAGCCGTTCGCGAAGGTGTGTGGTTCGACGCCCGAGGGCTCGCGGATCGGCTTTTCGGCGACGACCAGTACGCGAACATGCTGCTTGTCGGCGCCGCATACCAGACCGGCGCCTTGCGACTCCCGGCATCGGCGATCGAGCGGGCCATCGAACTGAACGGTGCTGCCGTGGCAGCGCAACACCCAGGCGTTCCGGCGAGGGCGGCAGGTGGTCGCCGATCCCAGCGCGTTCGAACACCGCGTGCCCGAGCCGGAGTCAGCCGAGGTCCCGGCGCTCGCGCGCTCCGCGTGACTCGGAACTGGCGAGGCTGGTCGGCATCAGGGCGCCGGACCTCGTCTCCTACGCAGAACCAGGTCTATGCGGATCGCTACGTCGCCGACGTCGAGCGCGTGCGCGCCGCGGAGGCCGCGGCGGTACCGGGATCGACGGAATTGGCGGAGGCCATCGCGAGGAATCTCTACAAGCTGATGGCCTACAAGGACGAGTACGAGGTGGCTCGGTTAGCCATCAATCCCAAGCTGGGCGGTCAGATCGAGGAACAGTTCGGTGCCGGCGCGCGCTACTCCTGGAAGCTCCATCCGCCCATCCTGCGTGCACTGGGGATGCGGCGGAAGGTCACCCTCGGCCGATGGTTCACCCCAGCCTTCTTACTACTTCGGAAGATGCGGGGCCTGCGCGGCACCCGCTGGGACGTGTTCGGGTATGCCCCTGTCCGGCGTCTCGAGCGGGAGCTGATCGCGGAGTACCGCGAGGTGTTGGGCGAACTACTGGCGTCTCTGACACCGGCGTCGCATCGTCGTGCGATCGAGATCGCCGGCCTCCCCGACATGGTGCGGGGCTACGAGGAAGTCAAGTCGGCGTCCATCGCGGACTACCGCCACCGTCTCCGGACGTTAGTGGCTCAGCGCTGACACTCAGAGCTGGTACCCGCTCGGCACCATCGCGGCGACCTCGGCGGCCAGTGCGACGACCACTTGACCGAGCTCGGCGATCCGATCTTCCGGTATTCGGATGTCTGGGCCCTGCACCGCGACCGCGGCACTGACCGCGACATCCGTGAGACGCACCGGAGCGGCGACACCGTGCACGCCAGGCACGCGCTCGGCCCGGTTGACGCTGTACCCGCGGCGCCGGATGGCATCAAATTCCTCGAGGAGCGCACGATGCGTGGTCAGGGTCGCGTCCGTGACCCGTCGCAGTTTGCCGAGCGCTGCCAGCTCGGCCCGCGGATCGGCCGCGAACGCCAGCATCGCCTTGCCCGTGCTGGTGCAATGCAACGGTATTCTGGTACCGACAGGCTGCGCGAACCGAAGTCGCTGTTTCGACTCGACTCGCAGCACCACCACGCCCTCCGCGCCATCCCGCACCACCAGGTTCACCGACTCCCCCGTCTGCTCGGACGCCCGCTCCAGCAACGGAAGGACCAGATCGAAACCGAGCCCGCGTTCGGCGGCGCGCCCCAGCAGGAATGCGTGCCTGCCGAGCCGGTAACGCTCGTCCGCGTTCTGGGTCACGTAGCCGGCGGCGAGAAGAGCGCGCAGGATCCGGTGGGTCGTGCTGGTGTGCAGACCGAGCGATCGCGCTATCTCACTGAAGCCGAGGTCAGTGTCGGCGTCGGCGAGCACGTCGAGTATCGCCAGCGCGCGAGCGATCGTCTGGGCGCCCGCCACGGACTCTCCGGTAACAGCAGTGCCGGTTGGCCGCTGGGCCGTCATACCATGCTCCCCGTTCGGTCCCGGTTACTCGCCTGTACCGCGCTGATCACGGCAAGGTTGACGATATCCGTGGCGGAACACCCACGCGAGAGATCGTTCAGCGGCGCGGCAAGACCCTGCAGGATCGGGCCGATCGCGACGGCACCGCCGAGCCGCTCGGTGATCTTGTACGCGATGTTGCCCGCGTCCAGGTTCGGAAAGATCAGCACGTTGGCGTGCCCCGCGACGGACGACCCCGGAGCCTTCCGGCTGCCAACGGCGGCCACCACCGCGGCATCGAACTGCAACTCACCGTCGATGTCGAGACCGGGCAGCTTCGCCCGGACGATCTCGGTCGCGCCGCGGACCTTGGCCACGCTCGCGTGCGAAGCACTACCCGCGGTGCTGAACGACAGCATCGCGACCCTGGGCTGCTGACCGGTGAGCTCGGTAAACGTGCGGCTGGTCGCGACGGCGATGTCGGCCAATTGCGCCTCGCTGGGATCGGGCACCACGGCGCAGTCCGCGTAGGCCAGCCTGCTGCCATCGGGCAGCACCATCAGGAAGCAACTGCTGACCGTGCCGACACCCGGCTCGAGCCCGAGGACCCGGATACCCGCGCGCAGCACGTCCGCGGTCGGCCGGGTCGCGCCGGCGACCGCCGCGTCCACCTGCCCCGAGCCGAGCAGCATGGCGGTCACCCAGACCGGGTCGTGCGCGAGGATCTCCACCTGGCCATCGGACAACCCCCGGCCCGCCACCGCGTTGTCCAATACGGCGCGACAACGGTCATCGCGCGCCGCGGCGTCGATGTCGACGATCCGTACCGAGGGCGGCAGCCGGACCCCCGCGCGGACCGCCGTGTCGGCGATTTCCTCGATCCTGCCCACCAGGCAAGGCTGCACCAGGCCTACTGACTCCAGAAAGGCCGCGGCCGCCACCGCGCGAGGATCGGCGCCATCCGCGAGGGCGACTCGCGGCCTGCCCGCCGCCGCGAGCGTCTCCGCCCAGCTCGCACGCAACCGCTCCAGGCCAGGGCTCGGACATCGCTTCACCGTGCCGCCCACCCACTCCCAATAGTCTCACAATTTGAAAGTAACTTCCATCTCAACGTATGAGCGCAGGGTGGCGCTGTCAATCGGGAACACCCCGGCAAGCCGACAGGGGACTCAGGGCTTCCAAGCTCGTGATTGACGTCACGACGGCAGAGTTGTATGTTCTCGTGGAAGTAAATGCCAATATATGGGAGTCACCGCAAAGATCCGCGTCCGCAGCACGCGGAGGACGGAGACACGAGTGATGCAGGAAGTTTCGACCAACACTCCCGACCAACCGCACGAGACTGCTGTTCTGACAGCAGGCGCGAACAACGATGTCGAACTGCCTGCGAGAGACAGACCCCAACCACTTCCGCGGCTCGCTCTCCGCCTGCTCCCAGAACTCGCGGTACTCGTTCTCTGCGCCGTGCTCTACACACAGACGGCGGACTACGACGCGGGGAGCACGGGTGGTCCCGGCCCGGCGCTCTATCCCCGCATCCTCATCGGGTTGCTGGCCTTCGCGGCGGTCTTCCTGGTCGCCCAGCAGATTCGCCAGCTCCTGAGGCAGCGGCGGGGTGCTCCGGCCGAACCGCAGCCGGACGATCTCGCCGAGGAGAACCTCTCTTCGCCACGGGTCGCACTCATCATTGGGATGGCGATCGGCTACGTCATCGCGACCATGTATCTGGGATGGTTCATCGCGACCATCTGCTTCGTCACGGCGTTTCTGTTCCTGGCCGGTAAGCGCAAGCTCTGGTTCACCGTTCCGCTCGCCACCGCGCTGGCCATCGGCTTCTGCTACGTGTTCGTCAAGGTCGTCTACATAGCGCTGCCGACCGGAGTGGGCATCTTCGACGAGATCACGTTCCGCCTGCTCCAACTCATCGGCGCGTACTAGGCCAAGGGAGAGAGCGTCATGAACACGTTATCCGGCATTCTGAACGCGCTCACGAACTTCGACGGGACGCTGTGGCTCGCGCTGGTCCTCGGTGTTATCACCGGCCTGCTCGTCGGCGTGCTGCCCGGGCTGACGTTCGTCATGGGACTGCTGCTGATCCTGCCCTTCACCTACGGCATGACGGTCGAGGTCGGCATCAGCCTGATGATCGCGGTCTATATCGCGGGCACCTACGGCGG
>WHSS01000083.1 GCA_009379975.1 Actinophytocola sp. | reverse complement strand
CTACGGATCAGAAGGTTAGGGGTTCGAATCCCTTCAGGCGCGCAAGCTGCGGCGCTGGTCAGAGCCCTATTTCACTTCGGTGAGACGGGGCTCTGAGTCATCTCAGGGGCCGATCGTCTCACAATTTCTCCCGAACGGTCGTACTGCTATTCAGTTGGCCTTGTACAACTTGCCACACCCGTCGGTGCACTACGGACAAGGGGTGATCCTGTCCTGGGACCCGGACACGTTCCGCAACCGCATCGAATGGCGGGGCGTCATCCTCGAAGACATCCCCGTCCTCGCCGGCGTCTCAGCGCTGGGCTACAAACCTGGCGACATCGTCGGCCGGCCGCAAAGGCATCCAGACCTGGTGGCTGCTCGGCCGCCCGGTGCTCCCCGGGGTGGACCCGCCAGCCCTGGTGGTGCGTAGCCACGACATCATCGTCCAAGACGGCGGCGGCATGCGCGTCGACGGCGGCGGCGTGATCCGGTCGGAAGACTTCGACGGCGACATGCCCGCCGGCAACCCCGGCTCGACCGGCTGGGCACTCGGTAACAACCGGCTCGCACTGCTCGGCGCGATGGTCGTAGCCGTCGACTTCTTCGCAGACGCCCAGTTTGAATCCGGTGTCACCATCACAACCACCCCGTCACCGGTCGCGACCGTGACCGTGACCGTGCCCGTCCCGGGCTGGGCAGTACAGGCTGGGGTGTTCGCCGGCGCACTTCACGCCGCGACCAACGCGGGCGCCTCCGACACGGACAACCTGCTTGGCCAGATCGATCTCGACGGGTTCACCTCCGCCGGCGTCAGCAAAAGCATCGTCACCGGCAAGAGCGACGAGTTCACCACGATCATCGGCCGCACCCTCAACGTGGCAGGCCGGTCCTCATTCGACGTCTCTGCCCTGAGCTGGACCGCGGAACAGACGTGGTCGAACGCGGCGTCGGCCAGCATCGATGTGTCGGTGACCTTCAGGAGTGCGTCATGAGCGATGTCCTGCGAGTTGCGTTGGAGAACCTCGGCGGCATCGGCTCGGCGGCCGCGGTGGTCGTGCTGCTGGTCTACGTCATCCGCAACGGCGGCGCGGACCGGCAGGCGTATCAGCAGGCGCTCGCCGCCGCCGAGCAGCGCCACGCCGCCGAGATGGACCGCGTGCGCGCCCGCGTGGACGGGCTCGAGCAGCGCATGCAGGAGCTCACCAAGCAGCCCGACGAGGAACGTCAGCGGCGCTGGCACGCCGAGGACGTCGCCGCCGGCGTTCGGCGGACACAGGAGGAGCTGACATGACCATCGCTGGTGTCGACTACAGCTGGGCCCGACCCGACCCGGCGTGCCTGTACAAGAGCGGGTTCCGGTTCGCCGTCCGCTACGTCTCCTACTCGACGACCGGCAAGAGCATGACCGCCGCCGAGGTCAAGCGACTGACCGCCGCGGGACTGTCGGTGGTGACGGTGTGGCAGCAGGGCGCGAAGGATGCGCTCGGCGGGTTCGACCTCGGCGCGCAGTACGCGCGTGACGCCGAGAAGATGCACCGCGCCGTCGGCGGGCCGAGCCCGGCGCCGATCTACTTCGCCGTCGACTTCGACGCTGGCGAGCACCAGTTGCCTGCCTGCTACGCGTACCTGCGGGGCGCGGCGTCGGTGCTCGGCTGGTCCAGGGTCGGCGTGTACGGCAGCGTCCGCGTGATCCGCTACATGGCCGACAAGGGCGTTCGGTCACCGACGCCGACGTCGAAAAGATTTGGACGCAGGACGGCATCATCCCGAACCACAACGCCACGAACGACAACAAGTTCTGGGTACCGCACACCCACATTGCCCACATCGAAGACACGCAGGACAAGGAATACGCCCTGCTGAAGCAGGTCAACCGTCAGCTGACGGCCGTGCGCGCCGAGCTGGCGTCGCACGACGACCCGGAGCGGTTCAAGCGGCTCATCCGCGAGGCCGTCGAGGGGATCGACTTCGGCGACCTGGCGGCCGATGAGGTCGCCGAAGCCGTGGTTCGCGAGATCGGCGACGCGCTCGGCGGCGCCGAAGAGGAGGAAGGAACACCATGACCGAGGCAACGAGAGCCTGGATTTATCGCATCCTCACCGCCGCGGTGCCGCTGCTGATCGTCTACGGCGTCCTCGACGACCAGGCCGCCCCGCTGTGGGTCGCGCTCGCCGCAGCCGCACTCGGCACCGGCACGGCGTCGGCCTACACGTCGACCAAGGCCTGAGTCAGCGGGTGGTGACCTCGATCTGGGTGCCGCTACCACGCTCGACGACGTGCTCGGGCTCCGAGTTGTCACCGGTGTGCACGACCATGAGGAAGAACGCCGTGCCGTCCGCGCACCGGAGGACGGGCTGCTGCACCGAGGGAACCTCATAGGTCTCGACAGTGATGTCATCGCTGACGTCAGCGAGGCTCGACTCGAGGAGCTTGCGGAACCGCTCTGCGTGCATTGTCAGATCACCCCTGCCGGGAGCTGGTAGTCAGCGTGCGGCGGGACCCCAGTGCCCTCCACCTTACGAACCATGATCACCGTGGTGGTGCCGTTGGCGAAGTACACCACCACTCGCGTGTGATCGGCGCTGGCGCCCGCGACGCGCTCGATCTTGGTGATCTCCGGGTGGTCACTCCCGGCCAGCGCGTTCACGATCAGCTCGTCGAGCTCGCTCACCTTCATGGCCACCATGGTGCCACCGCTCATCGCGGAACCGTGGATTGACCCGACCCTGGACACTTGCCTTGTTCCCCCGGCGGCCGGTGGATTGGGGCGGACCCCCCGGGTGGGGTGTTGACGATCCGATCGCAGACCGGGCATCTGCTGTCATCGGGCATGTCCGCCATCATTGTGTCCTCTCGTGCTCTGGGGCTCACCGCGCTCGACGTGGCGGCTCGAACCTACATGCTCTCGGCAGGCACCGTCTGCCGCCGCTCGCGCTCGTTGGCCTCTTCAAGCGCGATCTCGCACTGTGTCGCGTCCGCCGCCGTGAGGTAGGTGGTCCCGCAGTACCAGCACGATCGACTGGTCCGGGTGTTCGCAGACCACTCGCGCGCGACGGCGGCCGGTGCTCGCCGGTCGGCCAGCTCCGGTGGCGGCTCGTGGCGACGCTTCACGCCTCGGCGTCCTCAGGCTCCTCGTCGTCGACTTCATCGTCATCGAGGTCTGTGGCGGCAAGGTCTGGGGCGACGAGCCCGCTGTAGTCGTTCGACGGCAGCGACATCGATCCGCTTATCCAGCTCATGGTGTTGGATAGTCGCCGTCTGTGCGACGCTGGAGGGACAAGGAAGGGACAACAGCGGCCAGGGGTGCGGATGTTGGATCGTGACGAGGATGGTGTCGGCGAGCGGCTACGGCGCCTGCGCAAGCTGCGTGGATTGACACAGCAGCAGTTGGCCGCGCGGGCGCACCTCTCGACGTCGCTGGTGAAGAAGGTCGAGCAAGGACGCACCCCGGCATCCGCGGCGTTCGTGGCATTGACCGCACGGGTGCTGGGCTCGAAGCCCACACACCTGTACGGCACCGACGATCGGGAGATTGTGGAGGAGCCGAACGCGGCCGTCGAGATTGACGCGCTGCGCAGCGCGTTGGACGCCTACGACGACCCGCGCCCCGAGGGCCGCCCGCTGACACTGGACGCGGCCCGCAAGCGGATCGCTGTCCTGTCCCGCTACGTCTACGGGCTTCGCTACGCCGACGCCGCCCGCGAACTGCCCGGGCTGCTACACCACCTGTACCTGTTGGCCGAGCAGCCAGGCGCCGAAGGTGAGCAGGCACGCGCCGCGCTGCACGACGCCTACCGGATGGTGGCCTCCGTCGCTGGCAGGTTACGGCAGGCCGACCTCGCCGCCGTCGCGAGCGAGCGACACGTCCAGCTCGCACCGTTGACCGGTGATCCGCTGCGGATCGCGATCAGCGCCTACCACCGATCCAGCGGCTACCTGCAGCACGGCGACTACCGCGGAGGACTGAGGATCCTCGATCGCGCTCGCGAGCATGTGCAGTCAACGCCGGTAGATCGCGCGATCGCCGTCCAGCTGCACCTGCGGTCCGCGGTGCTCGCCGCGCGTGCGGGAGACAGCACTGAGGCGGACGGCTACATCGAGGAAGCCCGGGCGATGGCCGGCGCCGACGTGCCGGACACGCCGTACTACAACATCGACGCCAGCCAACTGAACGTCACCGTGCACTGGTGCGCCGCGCCGGTCGAGCAGTACGACGGCACCGAGGCCGTGAAGCGTGCGCAGCAGGTGCGCGTGGCGGATCGGCGGCGGCCCGAGAGAGTCGGTCACCATCACATCGACATGGCGCGCGCGTGGATGCTCCACGGTGACCGGGCCGAGTCTCTGAACCACCTGAACGCGGCCCGGCGGGTCGCCCCGTACAACACGCGGTATCACCCTGCCGTCCGGGAGACCGTCCTGGCACTGGCCGATGCCGACCGTCGCGCTACCGATTCGCTTGCCGGGTTCGCCCGCTGGGCTGGCATCCGGGTATAGCCGAAGTGCTCCGGCGAGTAGGTCATGGCTGTGCGTCTGCACGCCAACCGGGCCAGTCGATCAGCCTGCGAGCCTCCGCGTAGTCGCCTGGCTGGCACTGGCCGATGTAGGCGTGGCGCTCCGGGTCGAGGTACGGCGTCACCGTCGACCCGAGCAGCATCGACCCGCAGTCAGCGATCAGCTCGACACGCTCCTGCCCGCCGTAGTAGGCCTTCGGGCTGTCGTGGTGGCGGCGCTGCTGCAGGTGCATCCACTCGTGCCGTGCGATGTCGGCGACCATCTCGCACGGCGCCTGCGGGCTGATCACCACCAGGCCGTCCTTCGCTTTGCCGAACGGGTTGCGGTCGTCGTCGATCTCCTCGATCGACCACACACCGGGGTCGGCGCCGAGCTCGTCGAGCGTGCGTGCCAGTTCGAGGTCGGGATCGCACTCAGCTTGCGCGGCCGCGGACGGCGCGCACGCTCCCGCCTACGAATTCCCGTTTCCCCGTCGGAGCGATCACGAACAGCACGGCCAGGGCGAGGGCCAGCGCCCCGCGGATCACGACGACCGCCCCGTCAGCTTCTCGAGCTCGGCGACCAGCTCGGCGCGGGTGCCGTGCTCGGCGTAGCGGCCTGTCAGCTTCGACAGCTCGAGCTGCAGCTGGTGTAGCTGTTCCTCGGCCTGACGCAGTTCATCGCGGAAGCTGTAATCGGTGCTGGCGATGGGGTCGTGGGTTGGGTTGTCATGAGGTCCTCCGTCTCACAGCCGTCTCACGGACTGCGTTTCGTCCAGCGGATTTGAGGTGTCCGCGTGGACGGGTGGAGGACTCTGACCAGCGTGTATGGACTGGCGCGGATCTGCTGGACGCCTGGCGTTCAGCTACGGATCAGAAGGTTAGGGGTTCGAATCCCTTCAGGCGCGCCTGCAGAAAATCCGCTGTGGCCAGCGGGTTTTCTGTTTTTCGAGATCGTTTATGGTCAATTAAGTGGATCTTTGGGCACAGTTCTGGCTACGAGTTCGCTCAGAAGGTCGTCGTGCGCATCGAGGGTATTGCTGGATTCCTTGCACTCTGGGGGCGGGATGAGAGACTTCGATGGTTCCGGCGGGTGCGACGCCGGCCGCGTGCCCGGGGTCGGCGCGGCTGTATTCGCGGTGTTCAGGTGCGCTTGTTGATCGTCACCGGCGAATGGGCGGGTGTGGCCAGGTCCGCGCGCGGCTCGCCGGGTAGCCAGATTGTGGTCTGCCGTGGCCAACTGCTCGGTGGTCAGGGTTTGAGGGTGCCGAGCGGGATGACGTTGACGCCGTCGCTGCGTTGGTAGGCGTATCCGGATCCGGTGATGATGGCGAGCGTCTGGGGTGGGCGTGCGATGCGCCGTTCGGCGAGGGCGAGCAGGCTTGCGGCTGCCGCGTCGATGGCGTGGCTGCCGAGTTTGACTTCGATGCCGATCCAGCTGCCTTCCGGCTTTTCGACGACGATGTCGGCCTCGAGGTCCCCGTTGCGTTCCCGGTAGTGGAATACGCGGGCGTCGATCGCTTGGGCATAGACCTGGACGTCCCGTGCTGCCAAGGACTCGAAGAGGTATCCGAGCGTGGCGGGTTCACCAAGGAGCCGGTCGGTATCCGCGCCGAGGAGCGCGGCTGCGAGGGACGGGTCGACGAGGTGGCGTTTGCTCAGTTCGACGAGCCGAGTCCGGGATCGCAGTTCGGGGCTCCATGCGGGGAGGTCGGCGAGCAGCATCAGCTTCCGGGCGGCATCGGAGTAGGCGTCGGCGGTGTTCCAGGTCAGGGTGCGGTCGCGTCCTGCCGCGGGTGCATCGTCGCCGACGACGCGGGAGATGATCCTGCTCAAGGGCGCGGTGTGGGCACTGAACTGTGCGTAGGCGTGCAGGAACCGTTCCAGGCGCAAGGGGTCGTGCCGCACGCCGGTGGTCGTGGGGATGGCGTGTTCGATGGCGTAGTCGAGGTAGTTGCGGGCGAATCGGTGCGGCTTCGTGGCGATGCCGACCGCGGTTTCCGGCCAGCCGCCACGTACGATGAGACTCGCGTACTGTGCGATGGTCAACTCGCAGCGACCGCGCGCGGGTTCGCCCGCGAAGAGCGCTGCCAGCGACACCTGCCCGATCGAGTCGCCGCTTTCCCACAGGCTCATCGGGCGCATGCGCACGCGGGCCATCCGCCCGGCACCGGAATGGCGACGGGCATCGGGTTCGGGTGTGGCGGATCCGGTCAGCAGGAACTGGCCGGGCGCACGGCGGTCGTCGACCATCCGGCGCACGGCATTCCACACCCGCGGCTCGAGTTGCCACTCGTCGACCAGCCGGGGCGTATCGCCTTCGAGGACGAGAGCGGGATCGAGCCGCACCAGTTCGGCGGCGGCCTCGTCGACGTCGAGCCGGACCTCGCTGGCGGCATGCTGGCGGGCGGTCTCGGTCTTCCCGCATGCTTTGGGCCCTTCGAGCACGACGGCGCCCGCCGTGGCGAGGTCGGCCTCGATCTGCTCGTCGACCATGCGCTTGACGTACATGGATTCGGTCATCGCTCAGATACATCCAGATGGTCGTTCAGCAAGTAGCAGACACGTTATCATTGAATTAGCATGAGATTCACTGAGGAACTAGCATGAGTTTCGTTGATGAATTCGCACTCGCGTCGCGCTGGCTGGTGCGTCGGGTGCCGACATCGAGCCGTTCGCCGAGATCCCGACGGAGGGCCAATCGGTCGTGCCGGGTACGGGTTCGCGGTAAGTCCTGCCATCTGCGTGCCGGGAGCCGCTCGTACGCGGCGGCACTCTATCCTGGCTGTCATGTCTCCGGTGTCGCGCGGTCGCAAGAAGAAGCCGAAGAAGGGGAAGCCCGCCAAGGCCCGCCCCGCGAGGCTGATGCAGCTGTCACCGTTCGCTGACATCCGGCTTCCCCGGCCCGACTGGTTCGACACCGCGATCAAGACCGTCCTCGACGGCGCCGAAGCCACACTGTCGGCCACCAGTACCCGCGAGCTCGAGCAGATGGTCGCCGAGTTGCTCGGCGCGGAGCTGTATCACGCGGTGCAGGACGGGCGTGGCGGGCTGCGTTTCGACTGGTTGTTCCATGAGATCGTGGACGCCGCAGTGGCGGCGAGGTCCCGCGAGGCGCGTCATGCGGCGATGGACCGGCTGTTGCACGGTATGGCTGCGATCTCCTCGCCCGCGTTGCGCGCCTACGCGGAGCAACACCTGCCGAAACGGGCGCTCTGTGACTGGCAACGAGTCACCGCCACCGGGGAGGTCTGGCGCATGCGCGACGCCTACGGCACCCGCTACGGCGTGATCGCGGGCTTCTCCTACCCCGGGGTGTTCCTCTTCGACGTCGATGCCAGCGGTTTCGTCAGGCTCGCTGGCGCAGGTGTGTTCGGCGGCGTTGAGCAGGCCGCGGCGGCATGGCGCGACTGGGTCGGCGACAGCGCTCACGGAGCGCAGCCGGGCCCGGTCGGTTCCGCGGCGGAGCTGCTGTGCCTCACCGAATGCGACGTCGCCGAGCTCGGCGTCATGGGTGATGAGTCCCGCAACGTGATGGACAACTGGTTCCGGGTGAACCGCCGCATCCATGACCTCGCCGAGCATGGCCTGCTCCCCGAGCAGGCGAATCTCTACCACGACATCGACCTGACTCCCATGGTCGAGGAGTTCACGCGCTGGTACGCGGCGCAGCAGGGTACCCCTCCGGCCCCGGAGATCGTCGAGGCCACCGCAGCGGAGTGGATGGAGGGCAGGCTTCCCGAGACCTGGTTCTCGGTGTCTCCCGGCCGGATCACGCACATCCGGGGCCTTATGTCGGACTGGGTTGACGAGTTCAGCAAGCCGGGCCAGGCGATGCTGGCCGACTGGACGCGGTGGCTCACCGAACGAGTCGCCCTGCCGGAGCACCTCGCCGAGCCGGTGCTCGCCGCTCATACCGCTCCGCTGGAGCGGTATGCCCCAGTGGAGCGGTAAAAGGCGGAGCCGGCCCGGTCTTCGGGGTTTGCTGCGCAGGACTCGTGCGAAGTGCAGCTACGGCGCTCGGTATGACCCTGCGGGTGCCTCCCGGACAGTCGGCGCTTCAGGCGGTGCTCGATGCCAGCGGTGCTGGTGCTGTCCTCGTGCGGCCATGGCACGTGCGGTCACCGTGCAGGTGGTACGCCAGTTGATCTCTGGGCACGTACTTGGGCACAAACGGCTGCACATCGATGCCTGCGATACCAACTCGGGCACCCAAGGTGTCGATGATTCCTCAGGGAACCGGCCGTCGACACGCCGAGCGCCGATCTACGGATCAGAAGGTTAGGGGTTCGAATCCCTTCAGGCGCGCGTCTGGTTGAGACAGCGAGAACCCCCAGCTGAGCTGGGGGTTTTCTCTTTGTGCGGGTCAACTTATCGATCTTGCGAACATGCCGAAGTGGATCTTTGGCCACGAGTTGGCCACAAGAGTTGCTAGCTTGCGACGTTATGAGCAGTGAGTCACGTAAGCGAGGCGGCATCCGGAAGCACGGAAACGGCTACCAGGTGCGGGTCTCAGCGGGTACTGATCCGGCCACGGGCCAGCGCATTGTGCTCCACGAGACCGTGCCCATCGCGCCGGCCAAAACGAAGTCCGGACGTGAGAAGGCTGCGCGGGACGCATACAAGGAGGCCGAGCGCGCCCAGACGCGGTTGCAGGCGGAGGCCGACTCGTTCAAGGCTGCCTGCGCGCGTGCAGCGCGTTCACGTCACGTACTTCAGGAGTGCGGCGATGCCCGCGGTGGTTGTCGCTGCGGCCAGCCCAGCGACGAGGGAGACGGTCGGGGCGGCGTCACGGTGCGGACGATCTGCGAGCGAGGTGGATCGACTCCGGGCCGAGGCGCAGATCACCGCCGCGACACCGGCCACCGCGAGAACGACCGCCACCACCTGGCCGAGTGCACCCCGGATTGGTATCGCGTGGACTCATTACGGCACAACCGAGGGTAAAGGCAAGCACGGAGCGGTTCCAGGCGAGGAGCGTGCGTTCGTGTTGCAGTCCCGGCTGTGCCATCACTTGATCAGTACTCCGACTAGAACGGCGGCCACCAGCAGGGTCAGGACGTAGGCGAGCAGCCTCGGGACCGCACTGAACGTGAGTGGCGCTCCTCGCCGGATCGGTGTTTCGTTGGTGAACCACCGGTGGAAGCTGTTCGCGGAGGTGATTGGGCCGAGACCGAGCAGACTGACACCGAGGGCGGTGTCGTAAGCGGCGTTGCCGAACACCTCGACGAACCCCCGTACCGCCACACCGGCGGCCATGAGCGCGAGCGCGGTTCGCAGGTAGGCGAGCAAGGTGCGTTCGTTCGCCAGCGAGTACCGGTAGTCCGGATCATCGCCGACAGCGCGCAGTTGCTCGCGGTGAAGCGGAAGGGACTCACCGCGGGACCGCCGTCTCGGGACGCGCGGCCGTCGAGGTTGCCGGGGGGCGTTCGGCTGCGATTGCCGACACGTTGAGGCGCATGAGGTCGGTGCCGACGAAGACTGGGCCGTCGAACCCGGCCGCCACTGCCTTGCGCCATTGGTCGTCGTCGACGAGCGTGGGATCGGACGGCGCGAGGTGGGTCAGCACGACTGCGCCGACCCCGGCCGCCCTGGCCACCTCGCCTGCGTCGGTGGCCGTGATGTGGATTTGACGCATGTAGTCGCAGTGGACGGCGTCGCGCGCGGCGAAGAAGGCCTCGTACATCGGAGACAGGACTAGCACGTCGGCGTCTTTGGCGAGCGTGACGACGTTGGGGTGGGCGGTCGTGTCGCCAGCGAAGATTATGGAGCCGCCCAGGGTGTCGAAGCGGAATCCGAACGACGGGAAGGTCTGCGGGTGGTTCACCAGGATCGCGCTGACCCGCACGGTGTCGTCCTCGGCGATGACGAACGGATCCATCAGTGGGGCGACTGCGGTGCGTGGGTCGGCTCCGACGTTGGGGACGTCGATCTCGTGGACGGCGATGAGTTCGCGAAGGTCTGGCACGCCCGAGCACCGCATCCGGATGTTGATGTCGTACGCGGCGGCCGCGAGCTGCAGGTCGAGGTACCGGCCGATCCCGGGCACCGGGTCGTGTTCGCACAGCACCGGCACCGAGGACGGGTCGCGTGGTGCGGCCCCCGGCGGCGTCCGGGCGACGTCCGGCAGTTGTCCCGCGGAGCCCGGGCCATACACCGAGACGGTCTGCGCGAGCGCGTCTCTGGCCGGCACGAATGATGCGAGCAGGAAGAAGTCGAACAGTCCGCAGATGTGATCGGAATGCAGGTGCGTCAGGAGGATCTTCGACAGCCGCGCGTAGGACAGACCGGCTGCGTGATACTGGGTGCACGCGTCCCGGCCTGCGTCGATGAGAAGCACCTGATCGTCCACGACGAGCGCGGATGCGACGCCGTGCCGGGCGTGGGAAGGGCGTGGTCCACCGGCCGTGCCGAGCAGTACCAGTTCCGTGGTGGTCATCGGGTGGTCTCCACTGTTGTCGGGGCGGTTTCAGCGTTGGCCGGAGGACGGCGCCATGGCAGGTGGTGGAAGAAGAGGTTCAGCAGGATCGCGGCGATCGCGGACGCGGCAATGCCCTCACCCAGGACCGTGCGCAGCGCTTCCGGTAGGGGGTCGTAGAAGTCTGGAGCGGTGAGCGGGATGAGGCCGAAACCCAGCGCTGCCGCGACGATGGTCAGGTTGCGGCCGTCCGCGAACTTGACCTGGGACAAGGTGCGGATGCCGCTGGCCGCGACGGAGCCGAACAGGACGAGCCCAGCTCCGCCGAGCACCGGAAGTGGGACTGCGGCGGCCAGGGCGCCGATCTTCGGGAAAACGCCGAGGACCACGAGCATGACGCCGGCCGCTGCGACGACGAATCGGCTTCTGACCTGGGTCAACGCCACAAGACCGACGTTGGTGACGTAGGCGCCGTAGGGGAAGGAGTTCAGGAAGCCGCCGATGACGGTTCCCAGCCCGTCGGCGCGCAGGCCGTTCGCGACGTCCTGGCGTCCCGCTGGGCGCCCGACCATGTCGCCGACGGCGATCATGCAGCCGGTCACCTCGACCATGATGACGACGGTGATGATCACAATCGACACTGCCGCGGCGAGGGTGAGCTGCGGGAGGCCGAAGTGGAAGGGTGTGCTCACGCCGAACGCGGGCGCCGCGGCGACCTGCGTGAAGTTGGTCAGGCCGAGGGGAACCGCGACCGCGGTGCCGGCAACCAGGCCGATGAGAATGGCGATGCGCCCAAGGAATCCCGGCGCGAACCGCTGCAGCAGCAGCACCAGCAGCAAGGTGCCACCGGCGAGCGCGAGGTTTCTCAGCGACCCGAAGTCGTCGCTGCCCGGGCGTCCCCGCGCCCATCGCACGGCCACCGGGAGCAACGTCAGCCCGATCACCGTGATGACCGTTCCGGTGACAACAGGTGGCATGAACCGAAGGAGTTGGCTGAAAAACGGGGCGAGCGCGATCCCCACCACGCCGGCGAACATGACCGCACCGAAGATGAGAGGCAACGCGCCTGGGCCACCTCCGGCGCTGAGCCCGATGGCGACGATCGTCGACGCGGCGGCGAACGCTGTTCCCTGGAGAATGGGCAGCCGAACACCCACCTTCCAGAACCCCACCGTCTGCAGGATTGTGGCGATCCCACTGGTCAGCAGGCAGGCGCTGATGAGGTACTGGAGGTCGCCAGCTCCCAGGTCGAGCGCGCTGCCGATGATGAGCGGGACAGCGACAGCACTCGCATACATGGCCAGGAGGTGCTGCAAGCCGAGGGCGCTCAGCTGGCCTATCGGCAATACCTCGTCCACCGGGTGAGGCGCATCTGCGCGCTTGTTCTTCAACCACCTTGAGAGAAACACCGCTACTCCTCGGGTACTCGTTACGGCGAGTCGCCCTGTCCTGCCCGGTTCTCCTCGCCGGGGAATGGTCGAGGAGCCGGATTGGTCAGGGGTCTTCTGCGCGGTCTCGAGCAGTTCGCCGGCCGATCCGACCGGCCGCTCCGCTCACCGCGCTGTCTAACCGATGCTGGGGTGGGTCACGGTTCGAACAGAATCTAAACGTTTAGACTAACGCTGTCAAGTGATACGGTCTGCACAGTTCGGCGAGGAGGTTGTCATGGGGCGTGTCACGCTCGCCGACGTCGCACGGCTCGCCGGAACGTCCACGGCGGTGGTGAGTTACGTCGTCAACAACGGTCCACGCCCGGTCGCCCCCGGCACACGGCAGCGCGTCGAGGCGGCGATGCTGGAACTCGGGTACCGGCCGAACCTCATCGCCCGTGCGCTCAAGTCGAACCGGAGCAACGCCGTCGCACTGGTCGTGCCCGACATCTCGAACGCCTGGTTCAGCCTGCTGGCGCACAGCATCGAGGAAGCGGCCTACATGCGAGGCCTCGTGCTGCTGCTCGGCAGTTCGGGGCACTCGCCGGACCGCGAGCGCCACCAACTCCACACCCTCGCCGGCCTGCGGGTGGACGGCGTGATCCTTGCTCGCAGCCCGCTTTCCCGGTCCAGGCCGCGAACCGATCTCCGGCTCGACGTCCCGATGGTCTGCGTCAACCGCGCTGGGCCCCGCGGCACGGTGATTCCCTCGATCGTCGTGGACAATGCGGCGGGCGGGGCTCTCGCCACCCGCCACCTACTCGGCCACGGCCACGCTGAGATCGCCTGTCTCACCGGCCCGGCCGAGGCGGGCCCGCTCGCCGATCGCGCTGCCGGATGGCGGCAGGCCCTGCGGCAGGCCGACCTCGACCCCGCCGAGGATCTGCTGCTGCGCAGCGGCTTTGGACGCCTCGACGCCTACGAGACCGTCAAGTCGTGGCTCGCGCACGACGACCACCCGGCCGCGCTGTTCTGCGCGTCCGACGAACTCGCGCTCGGCGCACTCCGCGCCGCCGCCGAAACCGGTACGAAGGTCCCCGAACAACTGGCGATCGTGGGATTCGACGACATCGCCGAGGCGAACGCGAGCTACCCCCCACTGACCACGGTCCGGCAACCCGTCGCCGACATCGCCGCCGCCGCGATCGAGTTACTGCTCAGAATTCGCGACACCGGAGAACCACAGCAGGACCTTACGTTCGACGTGGACCTGGCGGTACGTGGCACATGTGGCTGCTGAACAGGTCGAGGTGATGCTTACCAGCAAGAGCAGCGCTTCGGCCGGTCCGGCCGAAGCGCACGCTGCTGTGCGGCCAGATGGAGTGGCGACGACCGACCGGGCGGTCGGTCCGGAGTACAGCGGCTCGATCTCGACCTCTTCGCTGGGCGCGTTGTACTTGCCCAGGATCGGCTTGCCTTCTTCGTTGTCTGTCACGGTCTTATGGAAGAACTCGAACCGGTTGTCGTCGGGATCGGTGAAGGAAGACCGAACCTGACCTCGTGATCAGTCGCTCGACGATTGGTACCCCCTTCGCGAGCAGGCGACCGTAGAGCCCTAGGAGTGGGCAACGTTCTCGCCTGCAACTGACCAAGCGTTTTTGACTGGCCAGTGTGGACTCGGCTTTGTTGATCTCTGGGCACGTTCTGGGGCACGAACTGCCACGCATACATGCCAGATAGGCTATCGCCAGACACCGCGCCGGCCGCGATTCGCGACGCACTGATTGATGAGGAACGTGCCGCGTTCGAGCGCGCGTACCAGGAAGCGCTCGCCGACGCCGCCGAGACCCTCGATCTGACGAGCGTGCTCGATGTGCTGCGCAACTACCACCGTATTGCGTGGCTCACCCAGCGGCAAGGCCCGGAAGTACACCGATGGATGCTTGACAAAGCAGCGGAGATTCTGCGCACAGGCAAGAATCCGGACGCCGTACCTGCCGAGGAGATGAAGGCCTTGATTCAGCGGCGGCTCGGAGAGTAGGTGTATCGCGTCGTTCCCGACTCCGCGGTAATGGAGCAGGTTGCCGCGCTGCCGACTCCGAAAGGCCACGAGAATCCTGACAGTTGTTACGTTCTCCGTCATGGCCGGACGTGGACGGCTACATCGAGCACCGAGGCAGCGCGCTGCGCATCCGGGTTTTCCGCAGGGAAAGACCCAGTCGCGGGGAGCCGGTTCATGCTCAAGCAGACGGTGCGGATCGAGAAGCCTGGCAACGCAAGCTGGGAGCAGGCCGCCTGGAAGCTGAGAAGGCCCTCGCCCCGGTTGCAGGCCGAGGCTGACTCACTCAAGGTCGCACGCACGAAGACGACGCTGGGTGCTCTGCTCGCCAAGTGGCTGCCGCGGCGCGAGCTCGACGAGACCACGCGGATGAACTATGCGTCGCAGATCAGCTGGTCGAGGGCGAATCGGTCCTCGCCGCGCTGGATCTCGCCGAGTCGTTCGACGTGCGCGAACTGCAGGCGGGCATCGACTACCTGACCATGGCACTGGAGCGGCTGCGTGGCTGACCGGCCCACCCTCGAAATCGACGTCGCGCCTGGCGGTTGACCGGCGCCGTGGCCGAACGTGGCGAAACTGCGCTGCGGGGACTGTACTGGCAATCCCCTGAAACCGTAGAGACTTGATTTGTAGGGATCTTGCGTCGTTTGGTTCGAGCGCCGCGCTGCTCGGGCGGTCAGGGCCGCTGGTCCTGCCCATGTCGCTGCATGAGGGGGCCGGAGGGGCGGCCCGTAGCCTTGCGCGGCGCGGTCTGATGTGGACAGTGGCGGCGCAGCCGCCTCCGCTGGGATTCACGCCACATCCCGACGCCTACGGTGCGCTGGTCGGCGAGTACGCCCTCCCGGTCGACCGAAAGGCGGCGGCGAGGGCGCGGGGCTCGCCCCGTGACGCTGGGTATCCGCCCGGAGTTTGGTGCGTCGTCGATGCCGCGGGGGTGGCATTCCCATCACGGTCATCTCGTCGAGGAGTTCGCCCGAGCCGCCGGCATGTCTTCGGTGATCGCCCACGGGCCCCTCACCATTCCCGCAGCGACGCGGACCCAGCCCACCGAATTCACCTCGGAGGACCAGCGGTGGGTGCTGGCCTGCCGCATGCTGCACGACTCGGCGAGCGCGAGCATCGCCGACAGGGTCGCCGCCAGTCTCGTGCTGCTCTACGCCCAGCCTGTCGCGCGGATCGCCGCGCTCACCCGCAGCCACATCGACACAGCACCCGACAACACCGTGTACCTGTGACTCGCGCACACCGGCCTGGCCGTCCTCGCCCCACGCGTCGTCTGACAGGAGCCGGCCCACGCGTCGTCGCAGACGCCGCCGGCCTCACCCCGCGCGGCGAACCGCAGCGAAATCCGCTCGGTCGCGACCGCTACACCGATACCGGCGCAGGCTCGCCGACGGTCCCGGCCAGCACTGCGGTGAGTCGCTCGATGGCGCCCGGCATCACCCAGTAGTACACCCACGTCCCGCGGCGTTCGCAGGCGATCAACCCCGCCTGGCGCAGCTGCTTGAGATGGTGCGAGATCGTCGGCTGGGACAGCGCGAACGCCGGGGTCAGCTCACACACGCACACGCCCTGCTCGGCCTGCGCAGTCGCGATCATCGACAGCAGCCGCAGCCGCACCGGATCCCCCAACGCCTTGAACGCCGCCGCCATCTCGACGGCCGCGTCCTCGGTCAACGCCGACTGCGCCACGTCGCAGCACGCCGCGGCCTCCGCACCCTGATTCGACATATCTCTATGTTGACGGATGTGGAATCAGCCTGGCAACCTTGTATTGACAACAATCGATACAAGTCTCTGGAGGAAACCACCATGAGCGAGCAGACCATCGACCTGCGCGAAACCGTCCGCGCCCGCTACGCCGCTGCCGCGACCGCCGTCACCACCAGCGCCGACGCGAGTTGCTGCGCACCCGGCACCGACACCTCCGGCGAGGGATGTCGCGGGCCCCAGGCGGTCGAGGTCGACGAGAACTTCGGCGCCGCCCTCTACGCCAACACCGACCGCGACGCGCTCCCCGCCGAAGCGGTCGCCGCCTCGCTCGGCTGCGGCAACCCGACCGCGGTTGCCGAACTCCGCGCCGGGGAGCGGGTCCTCGACCTTGGCTCCGGCGGCGGTATCGACGTGCTCCTGTCGGCCCGACGGGTCGGCCCCACCGGCAGGGCCTACGGGCTCGACATGACCGAGGAGATGCTCGCCCTGGCCCGCGCCAACGCCGCCAAGGCCGGCGCCGCCAACGTCGAGTTCCTCAAGGGCACCATCGAAGCCATTCCGCTGCCCGCCGACAGCATCGACGTCGTCATCTCCAACTGCGTCATCAACCTCTCCGTAGACAAGCCCGCCGTGTTCGCCGAAACCCACCGTGTCCTCGTCGCCGGCGGCCGCATCGGCATCAGCGACGTCGTCGCCGACGACACCCTCACCTTCGACCAGCGCGCGGAGCGCGGCTCCTACGTCGAATGCATCGCCGGCGCCCTCTCCTTCACCGAATACCGCGACGGCCTCGCGGCCGCCGGGTTCACCGACATCGAGATCACCCCCACCCACCAGGTCGCCGACGGGCTGCACTCGGCCATCGTCCGCGCCGTCAAATCGCACAACGCCGCCTGACCACCCGCGCCGTGCTCACCGCTCGGTTCCGGCGCGCGCACGGCGCCGAGCGCAGGCTTGAGAACCTTCGATCGTGCCGTCCCGCATGGATCGGCGCGGAGAACGGTGCCCAACGCCGACCCTGCGACTGAAGATCGCCGGTACCGCACACACCGTGCTCGACCGGCGGAAGGTGCGGCATCTGGACCCGCACGAGGGCCTGTTCGCGGCGATGCTGGAGGGCTAGGACCGCCAGCAGGCCAGCCGAATGCTGGCCCCTGGAACCCGCGCGATGCGCGCCGATACCGTCTGCCGGTTCGTGACGTTCGTCGGCCCGCGCGCGGAGCGGCGCCGAGAGACATCAAGATCCTGCTGACACCGCGCCTGGCCTGCGGCAACGAGACGGCGGACGCTCGCGGTGCCGCTGTGCTGCGCACACGACGTCAGCCTGTGGGGAGTTCTGTGGGCAGGTCGGCTTGGCGCTGGGCGTCGCGGTCCTGGGCACCTCTACGACTCCGGAGGCGGCACTGGATTCCTTCCGGAACGGGTGGTGGACGATCTGTGCTCTGTCAGTGTCTGCGGGGGCTGTGGCCCTCGGGACCCGTGGTGACCGCTCGTCGCGGCAGAGGGGTGCCTGACCATGCCCCCGACGTTGTCTGAACTCCTGACCGCGCCGCACGAAGTCGACCCTGCGCAACTGAGGCAGTTCGGCGGGTTCGGCGGGCTGCACGGGGCCTGGCGGCCGCGCTCGTCGTCCACCACATGGGCCAGCATGTGCCGGCAGGACGCAGCCTCTCAACGCACTTCCTCAAGCCCGTGAACGGTCCGCTGGTCGTCGAGGCATCCGTGGTGAGCACCGGCGAGACCATGTCCGTGGCGCACGCGTCTGCCTTCGCCGGCACGACCCAGGTGATCAGCGCACAAGCCGTGTTCGGCACGCCCGGCCGATGCATGCCTCCGACTCGCGTTCGCGCCGCCGATGCCGATCGGTGTCATCCCGCGGGAAGAGGCCGACGTCTTTCGCGTCCCACCGGACTTCGTGCCGATTTCCACGCGAATGGAGATACGCCCGGCGACGAAGGAACTTCCCTATTTGGGAGCGCCGAACCCGGTGCTGTCAGCGTGGATCAGGCTGACCGAACCGGTGCCCGACAGCACCGATCGCGTCCTGATCCTGGCTGATGCGCTGGCACCGTCGTATGCCGCCGTCCTGACCGAGCTGACGCCCATTCCCGCCGTGGGAATGACCGTCCACCTCTCGGATGCCGGAACGCGGCCGGACTTCGACTGGGTACTGGTCCACTCCAAAACCACCATGGCCGATGCGAACAGGTGGGTCACCCATTTGGCCACCGCCACCCAACTCCGCGTTGTGCGTCACCCGCAGCTCCCGCCCGACCGAGCGCATGAACGGACCCCGGTATGAGTTCCGGCCAGCGACTGCTGCTCGTCGCCCTCCACCCCGACGACGAGTCGATCCACACCGGCGCAACGACGGCGACGTAGTCGTCGACGACCGAGTCAGGGGCGAGATTCCGCACCGTAAACGTGGTTCGCCACTGGCGGGAAGTGGAGATCGAACTGGTTGAGACGGCCGACGAGAAGCTGCTGGACACGCTTGCGACAGAACTGCAGGGGCTGGGCGTAGCGCCATCGAGGTGGTCCTCGAAGCTGATATGGCTGCTCAGTGAAGAACCGTGAACGGCTCCGCGGCGGCCGCGCCTATGATCCGGTGTGTCGGTTGCGGTGTCTGTAGCTCGGAGATCTCGGTCCACAGCGCACGGTAGACACGTGCGGCGGCGCTGCGCGGGGCGTTTTCTCGGTCCCCCGTGGGGACCGGAAGGTATGGATGCCAGCCGCAAACGGACAGGGACACGGTCACCCGGTACGCTGCTGGAGATGGCTGCACCGGACGACCTGGAGGCCCGCGTGGCCGCGCTGGAGACCCAAGTCCGCGAGCTGGCCGACCGCGTGCGCACCAGCGAACAGGACGCGGCCGCCGCCCGCGTGCTGGCTGGCGGCGCGGACCGCGACGTGACCGAGATTCGTGGGGAGATCCGCGACTTCCGGCAGCAGATGAACAACGGATTCACCGAGGCGCGTGGCAAGCTCGACGCCGCGGCAGTTGGACAGCAGCAGATCGTCGGCCTGCTGAACACGCTCATCGGCCAGCAGGACGACCAGTAGCTCGACATCCACGACGGCCGCGAGCCGCCCGCGGACGTCTGGGTTCCGGGCTGGTCGACCTCGATCTGGACCTGGACTGCACGCTCGTGGTGATCATTCATCCCGAGGCGATCACGGCCGAACCATTCCACCACCGGGTCACGGCAGGGCGGTCGAGGCGGGCTCGCCATACACCATCGCCAGGTCGAGACCACCCTTCGCGAGCGCGGAGAGCTGCGGCCCGGTGCGCATCTCGTACATCTCAACCTCAATGCTGGGATGGCACCGAGGCCGTGAGGCGTGCGCAGCGGGTACGCGTGGTGGATCGGCGGCGGCCCGAGAGGGTCGGGCATCACCACATCGACATGGCACCCGCGTGG
>WHSS01000229.1 GCA_009379975.1 Actinophytocola sp. | reverse complement strand
GCCTCCGCGGCGAGGAGCAAACGGCGCTGCCGCTCGTCCAGATACGGAAGGATCGTCGCGAACTTCGCCGCCAGGACCTGCTCATCAATCTCCATGACCACGGCCATACCAGCAGCATGACAGGACAATCAGGACATGTAACGCTTATTTTGAGACAAGCACTAAGCGTGGCGTGGTCCCGCACGGTCGCACTGCCCGCTCGCGCCGCCGCCGTCTGGCTGGACTGGATCGCGCAATGCCCAGCGCGGTGCCTCGTCGTGTTCCTGCTCTACGCACTCCTCGCGCACCTGCCCGGAATGGGGTGGCTGCCGTGGTTCTTCTGACCCCGAGCCGAACGAAGGGATACCCGCGATGACGACCCTGCTCGGCGTAATCGCCATCTCCGTCGTGGCCACAGGTGCATCTGGGCCCGCAAAGCACCCCGCACCACCGTGATCCTGTCGCTGATCGCCGGAATCACCCTGGGCGGAGGCATGCTGTACGACCTCGCGAACCGCGGCGCAGGCCTGATCCAGCGCGCGATCGCAGCACTCAGCAACGGCCTCGTCGGCGCATCCGTCACCGCCGTCATCGGCGTGCTGCTCTGCCTGGAGATGTGGCGCGTGCTGTCTCGCAAGGGCGGAGGCCAGCCGCACCGCATCGTTCACCCGTTGCTGGCGTTCGTCGCACCGGTGCTGCTCGTCGCCGCCGGCGGAATCTTCGCCGAACTGGCCGGCCTGCTCGACCAGGGCGCCACCGAGGTCAGCCAGATCACCCGAACCTTCTTCGGAGGTGGACGTTGATGGAACCCTTCCTGTTCTCGCTCCTTGTGGCGTGGGGCCTGGTGCGCTACGGCGTCACCGACCTGGTCGCCACCGCACGGGGCACCGAGTCCCCGCGCTACCGCGAACGCCGCCAACGCCTCGCGCTGCAGCACGAACGCAAGATGGCGCGCCTGCAGACCGGCCCGACGATCGGCCAGGCGGTGGCGTCGCGGATCGCTCATCGGATCGCCCACCCGAAGCCGCCACGCGACCGCAGCGGGCAGACTCCCTTCCGCCGGTTCATGGGGGATTGGTGGGAGGACTCGTGGAACTACGCCACCGAACGCCGCCTCCGCCACCACGAGCGCAAGCAAACCGGTGACCTTCCGCGCCAGAAGGCGGCACGCGCCACCAAGGACGCGTTCGACCGGTGGCGCACCGAGCGGCGCCACCGCCACACCAGCACCGCGGCACCCACTGGTGGCGCTGTACCGCCGGAGACCGCGACGGAACGCACCGGCCCGATCCACGTCGCCGCCGAGCGACTGCTGCCTGCCGAGACATCGACCGCTCCCGCCACCGAGCCGCTACCCGACCTCGGCGGCGTCGTGGAGTACCCCGACGACCAAGACCCGCAGGAAACCGCTGTATCCGAGGAAAGGAACTCCACTCCGATGAACACCCAGAACGACGCAACCCCGACCGGCGAGGTCACCAATATCAGCAGCGCGCTGGACTACACGCGCGGCATGGGGGAGCAGTTCGACGCCGCCGTCGCACACTCCGAGGCGCTGGCCGCCCAGGCCGCGCAGATGTCCGGCTGGTCTGCGCAGGCCTCCGCGACCGCGGAGACCGCGGTCGCCGGAATCACTTCCGGCGAGGTCACCGGAGAGGCCGTGGACCGGCTGCAGGCCGCCCATGAGCAGATGACGGCTGCTGCCGACTGTGCGCAACGAGCGGCCGAGGCGCTGCAACTGGCGCAGGAGCAGTTCGCCGCCACCGCCGAGGGTTTCGCGGCCGCCCGTGCTGCCTTCGAGCGGCAGCAGACCGTCGCCGAGGCCTACGCCGCGAATCCCGACGCCGGATCGAAGCAGTTCAACACCTACGCCTGACGCCCAGGAGCCCGACACCCGCGATGAGGAAGGGAGGAGCCGTGGCGCGACGCCAACGCCAGCAACCCGAAAGTCTGTCCGCCCGCGACCGGGCGCGCATCCAGGCCGCGGTCGCCACCGCGCTGGCAACGGTGGACCGCGCTCCGCGCGGCCGTGGCGAGTTGGTCGTGGCGGACCGTCGGTTGCCGGCGCTGTCGGGGGCGCGGCCGGAGATCCCGGACGACCCACGACGCCAGCAGCGTCGAGACCGCCACGGCCGTCCTCGCGATTCCGACCGGCTCACAGTCGGCGAAGGCCTGCGCTCACTCGCGCACCGCAACCAGCGGCAGCTCTACCCCTGGCTGGTCATGCTCCTCGTCGCGGCATCTGGATACGCAGCCGCACTGGTCGGCTGGGCCGCCGGACATGACTTCCTCGTCGGCTGGATCGCCACCGGCCTCAGCGCCACCGCCGTGACGTCAGTGGTCATCACAGTGGCTGTCCGGAAGACGCACCCGTACTGGGCTGGGTGGCTGACCGTGTGCGCCGTCAACGCGGTCGCGTGGATCTCGGTTACGGCGTTCCACGGCTTCGACTACTCGCATCTGGTGTGGCTTTACGGCTCGACGTGCCTGCTCGGCTTGCGGTGGTGGCGCCACGTACGGCACCCGCACCCGACAGGACCTGCGGGCACCGACCGTGAGCCCGTGGCCGGCGCGCGGCTGATGGAGGACTGGGCGAGCAACGCCGGCTGCCCCGGAGGCCCGGTCGCGGGCGCCCGTCTGGCCAACGTGACGCCGTACAAGCACGGGTTCACCGGGGAGGTGCAGCTGGTGCGCGGCAAGCAGTCACTGTCCGATATCCAGACCGTGCTGCCGCGGCTGTCGACCGCGTTGGACGTCGCGCAGGAGCACCTCATCGTCGAGGCGCACCCCGACGGGCCGCCGTCGCGCCTGCGGATCCAGGTCGTCACCAAGTCGCCGGTGTCGACGGCGGTGTACTTCGATCAGCCGGTCTACCGCGACGGCCGGATCCTGCTCGGCCCCTACGCCGACGGCATTGGCGAGGCCACTTTCGTGCTCTACACCGACGACTCTATGGAGTCCGGCTACGTGCTCGGCTCCAAAGGCTCCGGGAAGTCTCGGGTGCTCGAGACTGTCGCGCTGACCGCGATCGCCTGCACGCCGACCGTGGTGTTCTACATCGACGGCCAGAACGGCGCCTCCTCGCCATTGTTGTGGGAGCACGCGCTGTGGCACGCCGGGCCTGACGACGCCCCGCAGATGCTGCGCTCATTGCTGTCGATCAAGGATTATCGGCAGCTGTACAACCGCAAGCACAAGCTGACCGGCTTCACCCCGGGCCCGGAGTTGCCGGGGATTCTGGTCATCGTCGACGAGTGCCACAAGATCTTCACCGAGCAGACCTCCGCGCGGTGGGCCGACCTCGCCCGCGAGGGCCGAAAGCTGGGCATGGGAATCCTCGGCGCGTCCCAGGTCACCACGCTGGACGCGTTCGGCGGTGGGCAGCATGCCGACGCACTGCGGTCGTCGCTCGTCTCGTCGAACGGCATCGCGCTCCGCACGGCGTCCAAGGTGCAGTCCAGCGTCTTTCCCGGCCTGTCGGTCGACCTGATGGCCCTGCCGAAGCTGCCCGGCTTCGGCTACACGGTCGACGATGGCGACGATCAGCACCGCACTGCGCCGTTCCGCAACCGCTGGCTGATCGGCGACAGGCAGGCCGCACAGCTCGACGAGCCATTGCCTGACGGGGTGTTTACCGCCGAGGCCTGGTTCGACCACGTGGCGCGCAACCAGCAGCTCGACCAGCGCAGCGCGCACGCGGCCGGTCGGGCATTCGCCGACCGCTACGCCAGAGCCGAGCGGGAGCAAGCCGAGCTCGACGCCCTGTTCGCCGAAGACCCGACCGCCTCCGCTGTGGGCCGGACGGACGGCGCCTGCCCCGACATCGTGCGGGGGAACGCCGGCGAGTCAGGTGCTGTGGTCGTGCCCTTCCCGCAACTGCCTGAGCTTGCCCCGTTCGAGCCCAGCAGCTCCGCAGACGACGCGAATGAGGACCGCGACGAGCCGGCTGGCCGGGTTCCCGCACCGAGTGGGCTGACCGACGCGCAGTACCGGGTTTGGGACGCCTTGAACTGCGGCCTGGGAGGTACCTCCGAGGTCGCCGAGGCGCTGGGCATCTCCGATCGGCGTGTTCGGGTCCTCGTGGCCGAACTCGACTCCGCCGGCCACGTCGCCAGAACCGGCCGTGGCCAGTACGTCACCACCGTCGCCGAGGACAGGGAGAGCAACGCCTGATGTCGATCAAGGTCATGACGTGGGTCTGGGACCACTCGCCAGCCGTCGGCACCGAGCTGCTGATGCTGCTTGCGATCGCGGACCACGCAGGCGACGACGGTCGTGACGCGTGGCCGTCGGTCAAGCGCCTGGCGCAGCGCACTCGGCTCGACGAGCGCACTGTGCGGCGTGTTCTCAAGCGCCTGACCAGCCATGGCCATCTCATCGTTGACGCGGGCGGTGGTCGGCGCAGCAACCACTACGAGATTCCAATGACCAGCGAAAATGCCGAGTTATCCACACCCCTGGCAGATTGCCACCTCTGGCAAAACGCCACCCCTGGCAAATCGCCCGGGCACCCAGGGCAGAGCGCCAGGGCAGCCCTGACACAGCTACGTCAGGGCACCCCTGACACAGCTGTGTCACCCGAACCCTCCTCTAACCGTCCTCTACCCCCCTCCCAGGGCGCCGCCGAACCACGCTTGCGCGTCGTCGGCGGAGGCGACGGTGGAGGAGGAATCGACCCGCGGGTGGTGGAGGTCCTTACCGGCCTCGGGCCGGACTGGACGCTTACCCCGAAACAGCGCCGCCGCATGGCCCCGATGGTCGCGGCAGCGCTCTCGTCAGGCTGGACCACGCGCGCTCTCGCCGAGCACCTCGCGGCCAACCCTGGCGGAGTGAAATCCCCAGCCGCGGTCCTCGCTGCTCGCCTCGAAGATCTTCCCGCTCCCGCGTCCACTAGCGCGGCGGAGCGGCCGAAGTGGTGCGGCGAGTGCGACGAAGCCACCCGCCACCGCGAACGTTCAGACGGGCGCGTTGAGCGCTGCCCGACCTGCCACCCCACACGCGCCGGCACGCAAGAAACCGGCGACGACCCGATGCGGCATCGAAGCCGCCAAGCACCCACGCCGCACCGGGCCAGCTCGCAATGAGCACCCCCACCGAAATCGATCGAGAAGGAGCACCACCAGTGTCCACCACGAAGACACGACGCCCCCTGACCGGGCGCGACCGCGCGATCCTGACCGCTGTCGCCGCCGGCCGAGCCGAGATCACCTGCAGCTGCGAGCCAGACCTGTACGTGGACGGCCTGTGCTGCTGCGACCAATCCACCGCGCACTCGCTCGCCCACGCCGGTCTGATCGCCGCCGCGATGTCCGGTGCGCAGCCAGGCGCCCGCGTCCCCGCAGTCCTCACCGCTTCGGGCGCGGCCACCCTCAACCAGGCAGTGGAGCCGGCATGATCACCACAGATACCGATCTCGCCAGCGGACTTGACAACACCGCGACCGCGTTGAAGACGGCGACCCGACGGGCCGAACTCGTCGCCGAATGGGGTCACCTCGACGATCGCGTTGATCCCGACGTCGTGCTCGACCGGCTCAGCGACATGTCGCTGAAGACGGTGCGGCTGCTCGCGGCCGCCGAAAAGGCCCACACCAGATCTGCTGGCCATCCGCGCGTCCTCGACGGGCGGGAGCGGATCACCTACGAACTGCTGCATACCGCGAGCGCCGCGGCGATCCAGTTCCACGCCACCCTCGCCACCGTCGTTGACGAGCATCGCACCCTGCCCTGACCACCCCCGGTTCCCGCGCGGCATCGAAGCCGCCAAGCGCCCACGCCGCGAGGGAGCCACATCGCAAGGAGCACCCCCGCCATGCAGTACCCCGACGCGTTCACCATCGACGAGCGCTACGACCGAGTCCACGCCAGCGACCGCCGATCGCGCTTCGGCGTCTACCTCGCCAAGCAGGCGTTCCTCGACCTCGACGACGAACTGACGACCGATCCGGCCCTCTTCGCGGCTGTAGGGCTCGAGACCGCGATGCCGCCGGTCATGACACCGGCCTACGTCAACACGCACCGGCGCATCCTCGAGGTCTGCAGTCGCCGCGACGACGACGGCCGCGTCGCGATCGAGGTCGACCTCGCCAGCTCGCTGCCGTCGCCCGCGGCGCGACTCCTGGGCTGGGAATGGCGCAGCTGGCACACCGATCAAGCCTCCGGGCGCTACTTCGCGCCCGAGGACAACGACCGGCCCGCCGCGTACTCCCGCGTCACGCTCCGGATCCCGCTGGACCGCCGACGTCTGCCCGAACCGCGCTATCACCGCGACGGCACGCCGAGCGTGGCTGTGGCAAAGGAAGCCGTCCAACTGGCAGTCCTGCAGCTCAACGGCACCCTCGGCGAGCCCCTCGCGGCGCTCGCCCCGAGGAGGGCCGCGTGATCGACCTCGACGACACCACCAGCTGTCCACTCGCCACCCGCTGCGCGAGCTGGAGGGGGTGCTCGGACCTGCGGGTCTGCACCCTGATGACACCCATCGGCGTGCTCTGCCGGACGCTCTGCGCGGACTGTGTCAACGACAAGCGCGCACCTCGACTCAGCATCCGCAAGGTCACCGAGCTCGTGATCCGCCACTGCGAGCACCTTGGCATCGACCTCGACGAGATGGCCGACGCAGCACGTCAGGTGCGCGACCGATGAACCTGCTATTCGCTATCACTGTCCTCATCTGCGCGGGGCTGGTCAGTCATGTTGCCGGGCTGCGCCGCCGCATCAATGCGGCTGAACGTGCAGCCATGACGGATCCGCTCACCGGGGTAGCCAACCGTGCCGGGCTTGAACGAGACTTCACCGAGCTCGTGGTCGCGGCGCGCCAGACCGAGCACGTCGTGGCTGTCCTCATCGACCTGAATGGCTTCAAGGGAGTCAACGACGCACACGGTCATGGCACGGGGGATCAGCTCCTTGTGCACGTCGCGCGCCGGCTTCTGCGTGTCCGGATTGATGGGCGGCCGGTCAATGTGGCCCGGCTCGGTGGCGACGAGTTCGTT
>WHSS01000206.1 GCA_009379975.1 Actinophytocola sp. | reverse complement strand
GGACTGAAAGCGTCTTTCACTCCGTCCAGTGGACTGAGTGCGTCTTTCAGCGCGTGGGTTAGCCGCCGGGGACCGGTTGCTGCGGCATGGCAGGCAACTCGGGCTGTGCACCGAACAGGTCGAAGTACATCCCGCCGGCGACGAGCAGCCCGAGCGCGCCGAGTACGACGCCGCCCAGGGCGACCGCCGTGACCCACGGCCGGGTGTCGGCCCGCTTGGCGTGCACCGCGAGCAGCGCGCCACCGATCAGCACGGCGATCAGCGCGAAGATGCCGTTGACCACGGCCGTGGTGTGCCACGGGGTGCCGTAAAGGGCCTGGACCTGGTCGCCGCCGCCACCGCCGGCGCCGGCTTCGATCTGGCCGATCACCTCCTGGCGGCTGCGCAGCATCTCGCTCAGCGAGGTGCCGGTCAGGGAACTGACCCCGATCCCGGCGCTGAGAACTGCCGCGGCCCCGGCGAGGAAGCCACCACGGGGGGCGGTGACCGCGGGGACAACCGCGGTGCCGCCGGATCCGGTTTCGGGAACGGCCGCGGGATCAGCCGTGTCGGTGGCCGCAGGAGTGTCAGTGACGGTGTCGCCAGTGTCTGTCGAAGCCGCAGGCTGCGAAGCAGTGGTCTGCTCGCCTGCCGGTTCGGCTTCCGGTTTGGGGTCGACGGTTTCGGTCTCGCTCTTGGTGTTGGAACTCATCGGCCGCATCCTACGATGCGTCACCTAACGGCACAGTGAAGTAACGGAAGTGCTTCGTAACCAACGAGCGCCCTGTCGGGTTCATGCCCCGAGTCGGGTTCCCGCCCGGCGCGGCTCGTCGACCACTAGGGTGAACGCTGTGTCTCCCTTGGTCACCGGCGAAGCCGTCGAACTCGAACTACGGCACGCCCGGCTGGCCAGCAGGGCGGTCGCGTTCGGTATCGACGTGCTGGTGCAAGTCGTCGTGCTGACGGTGCTCTACGCGGTCATCCTCACCCAGGCCGAGTTCGACACCGCGCTGCGGGTGACGGTGGTCCTGCTGATCTTCATCCTCGTGGTCATCGGCTACCCGGTGCTGTTCGAGACGCTGAGCCGCGGCCGCACGCTCGGCAAGCTGGCCATGGGACTGAAAGTGGTGCGCGACGACGGCGGCCCGATCCGTTTCCGGCACGCCCTGGTGCGTGGCCTCGCCGGCTTCTTCGTGGACTTCTGGGTCGTGAGCGGCTTCGTGGCGGTCATCGTTTCGCTGTCATCGGAGCGCGGCAAGCGGGTCGGGGACTTCCTCGCGGGCACCGTGGTGATCAGCCTGCGCGTGCCGCAACCGGACACCGGCCTCGTCGAGATGCCGCAGCCGCTCGCGGGCTGGGCCGCGCAACTGGACCTCTCCGGGCTGCCGGACGGGCTCGCCCTCGCGATGCGGCAGTACCTCGGCCGATACCCGACGCTCAGCCCCGGCCCGCGCGACGCGCTGGGCGAGAGGCTCGCGGCGGAGGTCGCGGACCACATCGGCGCGCCGCCCCCGCCGTTTACCCCGCCCTGGGCGTACCTGTCCGCCGTGCTCGCGGAACGGCGAACGCGCGAGCAGGTCAGGACCGTGCCGCCTCAACCGCCGGCCCAACCGCCACCGCACGACCAGGCACCGCCATCACCACCGTCACTGTCCGGTGAGCAACGCCCGGGCCCGACGCCCGACAACCCGTTCACCGCGCCGGGCTGAATAGACTCGCCGACATCAGGAATACCGCGACATACGCACTTCGACATACGGGGACACCATGAGCGACACACCTGGCTGGCACCAACCGGACCCGGCCCGCGATCAGCAACCCAACCAGCCGCCGCCGATGCCGCCACCGCCGCCATCCTGGCAACAGCCCATGGCGCCAAGGCCGGGTGTCATCCCGCTGCGGCCGCTCACCCTCACCGACATCATCGACGGCGCGGTCAAGACCATGCGCAGCTATCCGGCCGTCATGCTGGGCGTCGCCGCGGCGGTCATGACGATCACTCAGCTGATCGCGTGGCCGTTCCAATGGGCGATGAGCGATGACCTCAACCAGATCGCGACCGGGCAGGCCGTGGACCCGCAGGACGTGGAGACGATGCTGGGTCCGATGATCGGCGGGCTGGGCATCACCCTGCTGATCCTGCTCCTGGCCCGGGTCTTCCTCACCGGCTTTTTGACCGCGGTCGTCGGCAAGGCCGTCATCGGCAGGGCCGCGCCGTTCAGCGGTGTCTGGGCGGAGGTCAAGCCACAGCTGCCGCGGCTGCTCGGCCTGACCATGGTCTACCCGCTCGCCGCCGCGGCGCTGATAATCCCGGTCGTCCTTGTCGCCGTGGTGTCACCGGAACTCGGTGTGCTGCTCGGCGTCGTCGTGTTCTTCGTCGCTATCTGGCTGTTCGTGTCGTTCTCGCTGGCCACCCCGGCGCTCATCCTCGAGCGGGCGGGCGTGTTCGCCGCGCTGGGCCGATCGCGCGCCCTGGTGAAGGGTTCGTGGTGGCGGGTGTTCGGCATCCTGGCGCTCACCACCATCATCGTCGCCGTGCTCGGCAGCGTCATCCAGGTCCCGTTCGAGCTGATCGGCGGCGGCACGAGCAACCTGTTCAGCACCGAGTTCGCCGAGATCACCGCGGGGTATCTGCTGCTCAGCTCCATCGGCGTCATCGTCGCCAGCACCATCACCGAGCCGTTCGCGGCAGGCGTCACCGCGCTGCTCTACACCGACCAGCGGATGCGCCGCGAAGGCCTGGACATCGAGCTCGCCCGCAGCGCGGAAAGCCAGCCGCCGCAACCGTGATCACGGCCGGCACACGCGTCCTCGTCCCGATCGAGATCGATCGGGACGAGGCTCGCGAGGCCGCTCGAAGCGAGCTGTCCGACCCGATCTACCGGGCCGCCGAGCCGTCGTTGCCGCAGCGGATCATCGACTGGATCGCCGAACGCTGGCAGGACCTCGTCGACGCGGCGGGCACCCTCGCGCCCGGCGGCATGGGTGGCCTGGTCGTGCTGCTTCTGCTGGTGCTCGCCATGGTGCTGCTGATCCGGCTGCGAGCGGGCAAGCTGGCCAGGACGCATCGCGCCCGGCGGGCCGTGGTCGGTGACAGCAAGTTGACGGCCGAGGAGCACCGCGGCCTCGCGGAAGCCGCCCTCGTGGCAGGCGACTTCGCGGGCGCGATCACCGAACGGTTCCGGGCGATCGTCGCCGAACTCGAACGGCGCGCGATCCTGGACGCGCAGCCCGGCCGGACCGCGGACGAAGCCGCAGAACAAGGCGGCACGCTGCTGCCGGGTTGCGCCGTGATGCTGCGCCAGGCGTCGCGGATCTTCGACGACGTCCACTACGGCGACCGCCCGGCGACCCGAGACGGCTACCAGCTACTCGCCCAGGTAGACGACGCCGTGCGCTCGGAACGGCCACTCGCCGGGGTGACTCCGTGACGGCCACCTCGGTCTCGCCCGACGCGCGCCGGATCTGGCTGGCAGCACGCGCACCGCTGGCGATCGTGGCGCTGATCGTGGCCGGAGGCATCGTGGCGGCACTGGCCAAGGGCGGCAGCCAAGGCGGCGCGCTGGACCCGCGCTCCGCGGCGCCCGATGGCTCTCGCGCCCTCGCGAACCTGCTCGACGAGCACGGCGTGCAGGTCGAACTCGTCCAGACGGCCGCGGCCGCGGAAGACGAACTCGCCAGCGGCGACGCCACCTTGTTGCTCACCACGCCCGGGTTACTCGAGCCGGCCGACGCGCGGCGCATCAGCGCGAACGCGGCCGAGGTCGTGGTGCTCGCCCCGGAACAGGACACCGTCCAAGTGTTGGCGCCGGGCACTGAAGTCGCAGGTCACCCGGACGAGCAACTCCGCAACCCCGGTTGTGACTGGGCGCCCGCCGCGGCGGCGGGTGAGGCGAGCGCCGGCGGAGTCGGCTACCGGGCGGAGGGCAAGGCCAGCACAGCCCAGCAGTGCTACCCGACCGATGACGGCGCGGCCCTGCTCCATGTGACCGGCGATCGCGCGCCCGTGACCTTGCTGGGCACCGCCACCCCGCTGACCAACGCCGCGCTGGCGACCGAGGGCAACGCGGCCTTGGCGATGCGGCTGCTCGGCACGCACGAGCGGCTGGTGTTCTACATCCCATCACCCGGCGACCCGTCGCTGCGGCAGGGCGATCAGAGCCTGGCCGAACTGCTCCCCGTCGGCTGGAAGTTCGGCCTGATCCAGCTGGCCATTGCCGCGGTCTGCTTCGCGTTGTGGCGGGCAAGGCGGCTCGGTCCGGTGGTGTCGGAGCCGCTGCCTGTGGTGGTCCGTGCCGCCGAGACGACCGAGGGGCGCGCCCGGCTCTACCTCAAGGCGGGCGCCGCCGATCACGCCGCCGAGGCGCTGCGTGCCGCCGCCCGGTCCCGCATCGCCACCCGGCTCGGGCTCACCGCCGACGCCGAGCCGGACGCCGTCGTGGTCGCTGCCGCCGCGCGGACCGGCCGCGCGCAACCCGACGTCGGACAGCTGTTGTACGGTCCGGCACCGACCGACGACGACGCCCTGGTTCGCATCGCGGACGCATTGGATCGACTCGAGAACGAGGTACGAACACCATGAGCCAACCGTCGCAACCCGACACCGTGCAGGCCCGTGACGCGCTCGTCGCCCTGCGCGCGGAGGTCGGCAAGGCCATCGTCGGCAACGACGCCGCGGTGACCGGGCTGATCGTCGCGCTGCTCTGCCGCGGTCACGTGCTGCTCGAAGGTGTGCCGGGAGTCGCGAAGACGCTCCTGGTGCGCACGCTGGCCGCCGCGCTGGACCTGAGCACCGCGCGGATCCAGTTCACGCCGGACCTGATGCCGGGCGACGTCACCGGGTCGCTGGTCTACGACTCCCACAGCGCCGAGTTCTCCTTCCGGCAGGGGCCCGTGTTCACCAACCTGCTGCTCGCCGACGAGATCAACCGGACGCCTCCGAAGACCCAGTCCTCGCTGCTCGAAGCGATGGAGGAGCGGCAGGTCTCGGTGGACGGCAAACCACGGCCGCTGCCTGATCCGTTCGTGGTGATCGCCACCCAGAACCCGGTGGAGTACGAGGGGACCTACCCGTTGCCCGAAGCGCAACTCGACCGGTTCCTGCTCAAGCTCAGCATCCCCCTGCCTTCCCGGGAGGACGAGATCGGCGTAGTCGCCCGCCACGCCGCCGGCTTCGACCCGCGTGACCTCGCGGCCGCGGGCGTGCGGCCGGTGGTCAGCGCCGCGCAACTCGAAGCGGCTCGTGCCGCGGCCGCCCGGGTCGCCGTCGGCGTCGAGGTGGCCGGCTACACGGTCGACCTGTGCCGGGCCACCCGCGCCTCGCCCGCGGTCCGGCTCGGCGTTTCGCCACGAGGCGCCACCGCACTGATGTCGGCGGCCAGGGCGTGGGCATGGCTGTCTGGCCGGGACTACGTGACCCCGGACGACATCAAGACGGTGGCCAGACCCACCCTGCGTCACCGCGTCGAACTACTGCCCGAGGCCGAACTGGAGGGTGCGACGCCCGACGGCGTGCTCGACCAGGTGCTCGCTTCGGTCGCGGTGCCGAGGTAGCGGCGCGGTCATGGCGATCACCGCACGCACCGGGCTGGCCGCCCTGCTGGGCGCGGTCCTGGTCGCGCTGTTCGCGCCGTCCTGGCCTGGCATCGGCGCCGTAGTCGCGCTGCTGCTGCTCGGCGTGCTGGTCGACCTGGCGCTGGCCGGGGGCGTGCGTGCGCTCGAGTTCCGTCGATCGGGTCCGGCCGCGGTACGTCTCGGTGAACAGGTCGAGGTGACACTGACGGTCGGTAACCCCGGCGGCAGGCGGGTGCGCGGCGTGCTGCGCGACGCATGGCAGCCCAGCGCCGGGGCGGTCACGACACGGCACCGGATCGACATTCCCGCGGGTGAGCGCCGCCGGGTCGGCACCACGCTGCTGCCCACCCGTCGCGGCGATCGCCACGCGGACCGGGTCACCGTGCGCTCGCTCGGGCCGCTGGGGCTCGCGGCGCGGCAGGGCTCGCACACCGTGCCGTGGCGCTTGCGGGCGTTGCCGCCGTTCACCAGCCGTAAGCACCTGCCCGCGCGCCTGTCGCGGCTGCAGCAACTGGACGGCCGCCAGTCGGTGAACATCCGGGGCCAGGGCACCGAGTTCGACTCGCTGCGGGAGTACGTGGTCGGCGACGACGTCCGCTCGATCGACTGGCGGGCGTCGGCGCGCGCCACCGACGTGATGGTGCGGACCTGGCGGCCGGAACGGGACCGGCGCATCGTGATCGTGCTCGACACCAGCCGGACCTCGGCGGGCCGGGTGGGCGACGCGCCCCGGCTCGACGCCGCGATGGACGCCGCGCTACTGCTCGCGGCGCTGGCCTCGCGAGCGGGCGACCAGGTCGATCTGATCGCCTATGACCGCCGTGTCCGGGCGGCCGTTTCTCCGATGTCGGCGGCGGAACTGCTGCCCACCCTGGTGAGCGCGATGGCGCCGGTCGAGCCATCGCTGGTCGAGTTCGACGCCCGCGGCATGGTCGCCGAAGTGCTGCGGCGCGCCCGCAGGCGCTCGCTGGTGGTGCTGCTCACCGGGCTCGAAGCAGCGGCGCTCGACGAGGGGCTGTTGCCCGTGCTGCCGCAACTGGCCTCCCGGCATCGGCTGCTGCTGGCGGGCATCGCCGATCCCCGGGTCGAACAGATGTCGCGAGGCAGGGGCGACGCGCAAGCCGTCTACGACGCCGCGGCGGCGGAACGGACCATCGCCGAACGGCATCGCGCCACCGCGCTGCTCGGCAGGCATGGCGTCAGCGTGGTCGACGCGACGCCGGACGACCTGCCGCCGATGCTCGCCGACCGCTATCTCGCACTCAAGGCCGCAGGCAAGCTCTGAGTGCAGGTCTTTCAGCCCGCGGTCGGCGCGAGATCTCCCGCGAAGCGGGCGTCGACATCGCCGGTTTCGCCCGCGTGCGCCGCGCGCCGCCCGAGCACGAACACGTAACCGAGGAACACCGCCTCGGCCAGCACGCCGATGCTGATCCGCGCCCAGGTCGGCAAGCCCGACGGGGTGACGAAGGCTTCGATCGCCCCTGAGATGAGCAGCACGACGGTCAGCCCCAAGGCCACGCCCGCGATGGTGCGCCCCTCCTGCGCCAGCGCGTCGGCGCGTTTCCGCCCGCCGGGGTCGATCACGGTCCAGCCCAGCTTCAGCCCGGCGCCCGCCGCGACGAAGACCGCGGTGAGTTCGAGCAGGCCGTGCGGGGTGATCAGCCCGAAGAAGATGTCCAGCCTGCCGGCGGCGGCCATCAGCCCGGCGGCGATGCCCACGTTGGCCGCGTTCATCGCGAGGATCCACACCACCGGAATCCCCAGCGCCACGCCGAGCAGCAGACAGCCCGCGGCGACCCAGGCGTTGTTGATCCACACCTGGAACGCGAACGAGGCGGCGGGATTTGAGGAGTAGTACGTCTCGAAGGCGCCGCCCGGCTTGGTCATCTCGCGGATCTGTTCCGGCGCGGCGACGGCGGCCTGCACCTGCGGATCGCTCGCCACCCACGCCGCCAGCAGGCCCGACACCAGCAGGAACAGCAACGCGGCGGGCACCCACCAGTGGCGGCTGCGATACACCGCGGCGGGAAAGCGCCGCGAGAAGAACAGCCCGAGCTCGCGCCAGGTCGGGCTGTGGCCGCCCGTCACGGCGGCTCGCGCCTGCGCCACCAGCGAGGAAAGCCGGTTCAGCAAGGCTGGATCGGGGGCCGCCGAGCGCACCATCGACAGGTGCGTCGCGGTCCGCTGATACAGCGTGACCAGCTCGTCGGCCTCCGCGCCGCGCAGGGATCCACTACGGCGAACGAGCTGACGCAGCCGTTCCCACTCGGCGTGGTGCGCCGCGATGAACAGGTCGATGTCCACGGCTACCTCCCTGCCCCGAGCTTAGCGATGCCGACGATGCCAATGGCCGTCAGCTTCGCATCATCGCGCGGAAACGCCGACGTCAACGGGGTTCCTAGCCGCCATCGTCGTGCGTGAAAATCGTTGCCCCGGCACGCCTCAGCACTCACGACCTCAGCCTGTAGGTCGTGAGTGATCAAGCGTGCCGGGGCACGGTTTTTCACGCACGAGCGAAGCTGGGCCCGACACACGCCGGTAAATACCACCACGTCGAATACATGTTCGATATCATGGTGTGGTGACGACGTTCGTGCAGGCCGGTTCCGCCGCGGGGATACTGTTCCTTCCCCGCGATGTGGTGGGCCCTGTGCCGGTGAAGGACGGCCCGTTTCGTGACATGGAAGTGTT
>WHSS01000043.1 GCA_009379975.1 Actinophytocola sp. | reverse complement strand
GGTGCCATAGGGCGCCTATATGGCACCCAGGGCCACCTTGGGCACCCCTGGCAGCCTCCTCTCACTCCTCACACGAGTTCGGCTGGTCGAAGTGCCCGGGAGTGCCGGGGAACGCCGGCCCGATGCCGTGCTCCTGGAAGTCCGACTGGTAGGTCAGCGCCAGCTCCCGATACGCCGAGGCGCCAGGGGTGGTGACGTCGTCGGCCGTCTGACCGGCCCCGTCGCCCCATGCCAGCCTCGTCAGGAACTCCTGCATGTCCGGCGACAGTTGGCGGACGTCGTTCTGACCGCCGTAGGCCGCGTTGCAGTGCGTGTACAGGTTGTACGCGCCGGTCCAGTCCCACATCCGGTCGCCGATGTTCGGTCCGTTGTCAGTGACGTTGCCCTGCATGACGTCGCGGTCCCAGCCGCCGTACATCCAGTCGGTGCCGTGGTGGTGCTGGTTGGTGGCCAGGTCCCCGTCGGCCTTGTCGGTCATCTCGAACCACGAGCACGGGTCGACCGTGACCGCGTTCTTGCCCGACCCGGTCGTGACCGGCGTCGTGCCTGGTGCGCAGTCGTCCGGGTAGGTCCCGCGCGGGTTGTAGTCCATGATGTCGTCACCTTCGCCGCCGAAGGAGTGGTCGACGAACCGGTCGTTCTCGCCGCGGGCATGCGGGTCGAACTGGCCGTCGCCGTCCTGACAGTCGGCGGTCGCGGCATCGAGCACCGGGTCGCAACCCCGGCCGCCCCACATCACGTCGGCCCCGTCATCGCCGAACAGGACGTCGCCGCCGCTGTCGCCGTTGATCAGGTCGTCGCCGAACCCGGCGTGGACCTGGTCGAAGCCGGCACCGCCTCGGATGCGGTCGGCACCGCCCTCGGTCAGGCCGGGGTGCGGCATCTCCGGGCTGTTCGGCCCGCCGACGAAGACGTTGCCGTCGACGTCGTGCAGCAGGTCGGCGCGCTTGTCGACGGTGTTCCGACGGAACGCCGTGAAGGACTCCTGCGGTACCTGGTCCAGGGTCACCGTGAACTGCTCCGGCTCGTCGCCGTCATCAAGGTGCTGCATCGCCACGCCGCCGCGGTCGCCGAGGATGGCGTCGTCACCGTCGTTGCCGAACAGCGTGTCGTCGCCGAGTTCGCCGTACATCTCGTCGTCGCCGGCGTTGCCGTGCATGGTGTCGTCCCCGTCCTGGCCCCACATTCCGTCGTTGCCGCCGTCCCCGAACAGGGTGTCGCCGCCGAACGCGCCCGCGGGCTCGCAGGTCGCCTGTGCGGTGGTGCAGAACCGCGTGGAGTCGCCGGGCTTGGCCTCGTCGTTGGTGCGGGACCTGGTGGCGTCGGCCGGAGCCGCGCCGTTGGGGTACCGCTCGGCGTAGACCTTCTCCTGCTTGACTCCGTCCACGGTGACGATGGTGCGCATCAGCGTGCCGTTGTCACCGAGGATGATGTCGCCCGCGCCGTTGCCCTCCACCGTGTCGCCGCCGTCGCGGAACGCGGGCACCGAGCTGCCGCCGATCAGGTCATCCTGCCCGGCCGGGGCCGCGTCGCCGATGAGCAGCGCGGCACCGCTGGCCGATCCCGGCCAGTCCGGGTCGGCGATCGGCGGCACGGTGAAGCGGTCGGACTCGGCGTCCAGCGCCGCGTCGCCGCGCATGACGTCCGCCCCGCCGTTGCCCTGCAGGTAGTCGTCGTGCGCGCCGCCGGAGAGGAAGTCCGCGCCGTCCTGGCCGTAGAACACGTCCACGCCCTCGCCGCCGGACATCTGGTCGCCGCCGAAACGGTTCGCGGGCGGTGCGGTCAGGAAGTCCGCACCGTGCTGGCGGTCGTAGAGCTCGACCACCCGCCCGGCCACCTGCACTCCCGGCTCGGCCGACATCCGCACGGTCGCCGCGGTCGGGTCCTGTCCCTCCAGCGGGCGCAGCACCCGGCCGTTGTCGCCTGCGGCCACGTCGTCGCCCGGCCCGCCGTACACCGCGTCCGCGGCGTCCAGTTGGCCTTGCCGCTGCTCACCGGTGCCGAGCAGCACGGTGCTGCTGCCGCCGACCAGGTCGTCGTCGCCGTCGTTGCCCTCGATCCAGTCCGTGTCCGGCCCGCCTTCGGCATAGTCGTCGCCGTCGTTGCCCTTGATCCGGTCGTGGCCGCCTTGGCCGTAGGCCACGTCCTGATCGCCGCCACCGGAGATCTCGTCGTTGCCGGAGTTGTCGGCGGACGGGCTCAGCCCGAGGTCGAGCAGCTGGACCTGGTAGTGCTTGGCGAACCCGCGCATCCGGGTCACCCGGGTGGCATCGTCGGCCTCGTTCACCAGCGTGAGCTGCGCGTTGTCACCGGTGATCAGGTCGGCTCCGGCGTCACCGAACAACGTGTCGCCGGAGTCCGGCCTGCCGACGCCACTACTGGCCTCCTGCGATGAGCCACCGATGATGCGGTCCTCGCCCGCGTTGCCGTGGACGGTGTCGGACCCGTTGTTGCCCTCGAGGTAGTCGTCGGCGTCGTTGCCGTTGACGATGTCGTTGCCGAGGCCCCCGAAGGCGTCGTCCTCGCCCGCGCCACCGTGGATGCGGTCGCCCGCCCCCGCGGTCTCGGTCGCCACGGCCAGGTCGAACGGGTACGGAGCGCTGACCGTCCCGTTGTCGCCGATCAGGGTGTCCTCGCCGGTGTCGCCGTACAGGTCGTCGCCACCGCTGTCGTCCCGGCCCGCTGCGCGAGTACCGCCGTAAACGGTGTCGTCACCGGCGCCGCCGGACGCCCAGTCGGACCCGTCGTTGCCCTCGATGACGTCGTCGGCCGCGCCGCCGTAGAGCGTGTCGCCTCCGTTGTTACCGAAGGCGTGGTCGACGCCGGCCTCGCCGTAGAGCAGGTCGGCACCGCTGCCACCCCACAGGTGGTCGTCGTGGTTGCCGCCGCGCAGCGTGTCCTTACCTTCCTGGCCGCAGGCCAGGTCGTCGGCGCCGAACACGTTGGCGATGTCGTCGGCACCACCCGCGGACACGGTGTCCACACCCGCTCCGCCGAGGATGAAGTCGTTGCCGTCCCCGGTGGCCGCGCTGGTGCTCTCCGCGACCGGATCGGAGGTGATCGGGTCGCCCGGCGCGCACGTCTCATCCGGCAGGTACTTGTCACCGAAGACGGTGGCAGGCCCGTCGCCGCCGACGACGTGGTCGTTGCCGAGGCCGCCGACCAGCGTCTTGCTGCTCGGCGTGATGCCCGCGGGCAACGGCTGCGTGGTGTAGGTCCGGATCGGGCCGTAACTCTTGCCGTTGACCGAATCGTCGGCCCCCGGCCCGGAGACCTCGGCGGGCTCGGCGAACAGCCAGTCGTCGCCCGGGCCGCCGTAGACCTCGTCGGTGCCGTAGCCGCCGAGCAGCACGTCCCGGTTCGACCCGCCGCGCAGCTTGGCCTGCTGCGTCTTCGTCGAGTGGCTGTTCACCAGGTCGACTCCGGCGCTTCCCCACACGTCGTCGCTGCCCTCGCCGGTGTAGACGACGTTCGGCTTGTCGTCGGTGGCCGTCGTGTCGGACGGTCCGGACTCGTCGACGCCGAACTTGTCCTCCGCCGAGGTGAAGATCTCGTCCTTGTTGGTGCCACCGGTGATCGTGTCTGGGCCCCGGTCGCCGATCAGCACGTTGCCCGCGGACTTCTTCGTCCCGTCCGGGGAGTCGGTCGCGACGGAGATGATGTCCGCCCCGCCATTGCCCCGGACCTTGTTCGCGCCGAGCCCGACGCCGATGGTGTCGTCATCGCCGGAGGAGCTCGAGCCCTGGGTGGTCGGGTCGGCCGGGTTGGTCCAGTCGAAGACCGTGACGCTCTTGGTGCCCTCGCCGTCTTCCTTGTTGTGCTTGACCGTGACCGTCTTGGTCGCCGCGCCGAGCGAGGCGTCGCCCGCGACCCGGTTGTCGCCGTTGCCGACGGTGATGGTGTCGGCGCCGCTGCCGCCTGCGACCCACGACTTGGAGTTCGCGCCGCCGACATCGCCGGTCACGATGACGTCCGCTTCGCCCTTGCCATCCACATAGGACAGACCGGAGCCGGTGCTGATGGTGTCCTTACCGCTGCCGCCGATGACGAACGCGTCCCGGTCGAACACGCCGGGGTCGTCGCCGGCGTCGGCTTCGTCGGCGCTCTTCTTGCCGTCACCGATCAAGGTCACCTTCATGGGCTTGCCGTAGCCGCTGCCGTCCACGACGACCCGTTTCAGGACCTTGTCGAGGTACTCGCGGCGCTCGCCGAGCATCTCCACGGCGAACCCGTCGAAGTCCGGGTTGGTGCCCTGAAGGTCGCCGTCCCGCTGCGCGTAGTTCAGCTGGATGACCTTGACGATGTCCTCTTCGTACTCGTCGGCCTTGTTACTCCACGCGACGTTCCCGCGGAACGACTCATCGCCGAGCTTGCCGGCGTAGACCACGAGCGTGTCGTCGACCGTGCCGCCCAGCTTGGGTGGCGGCGGATCGCAGTCCGGTGTTACGGAGAAGTCGAGCAGTGTCACGTTGGCCAGCTCGAAGCTGAACGTCACCGAGAAGATGCTGACTCCGAGCGTGATGTACACCCGCAGGAACAGCGCCAGCTTGCCGCTCATCTTGAACAGGCACATCGGGTTGTTCAGCGCCACCGCGCCGAACTCCAGCACCCGGAACTTGCCGTCGTTGTTCGGGTCGTTCCAATAGAAGTTGATGGTCAGCCGCAGGCCGCCTTCGATGCCGACCTTGATGATGATCGCGCTGACCGCCGCGCCCGCGGCGATCTCGCCGGTCAGCGTGAGGACCGGGATCGGGTTGCCGCCGGAGTCGACGGTCTTGAAGAACAGCCCGTCGATCACCTTCAGCGCATCGGTCTTGTCGCCGTCGCGAACCGCCTCGACGGCCTTGCGCAGGCCGTAGGTGTCCAGGCCGGCGACGACCCGCAGGCTCGCCGACGCCGAGCCTGCCAGCGTGACGAACACCGGCGGCGGCGCGTACACCGGGCCGAAGTCCTGGCGCCAGGAGAAGCCCAGCGTCAGCGGTCCGGAGTCGAACTCGACCAGCGTGACGTCGCCGCCCATCAGCAGGTTGAACGCCTCGGCCGGGTTGTCCAGGATCGGGAAGCTGAACCCGGACTTCTCCGCATCGCCCTTGTCGCCGCCGCCGGAGCCGAAGACGTCCTTCTTCTCGCCGCTGCCCTCGCCGGTCTCGTTGACCTCGTTCAGGTCCGCTTTCAGCGCCTTCCCGTCGACTTCGGGGTTCAGCGTCGTCCCGCCCTTGTTCTTCTTGTCCTCATACAACGAGGCCGCCGTGGTCGGCGAGTTCGACGTGGTCAATGCCTTGCCGCCGTTCAGCGTGAAGCTGCCGATCGGCACGAAGCAGTCGGTCTCGCACTCGGGCAGCCGGTTGATGAACTCGATCACCGACTTGATGGTGTCCACGAAGTCCAGCTTCGGACCACCCACCAGCGTGCTGAACGTCTTCGCCAGCGTGACCAGCGTGACGTCACCGCCGCCTGCGAGCCTGGACAGCTCGCTGAGCACCGGGATCGGTGCGTAGAGCGTGTCCACCACCGGCTGGATCGGCCCGGTGACCTTCTTCATCATCTCCACGGCCTCACCGAGCACCTTGTCGAAGAAGGCGCCCGCGCTGATCCCGATGTCGGCGAACTCGATCGTCGGCGCACCGAAGGCGTTCGGGGCCTTGTTGTCGAACGCCCAGTCCAGCTTGAAGTTGGCCCGCACGCCGGGCAGGGCCGAGTCCGCGCTGGCCTCGACGATCCAGTCGATGTCGACGACGCCGGTCAGCGAGATGCCGAACAGGTCCGCCGCCGAGTCGCCGAGATCGGCCAGCGTGAGCTTCGCCGAGTCGTCCGGGTTGCACGCCGAGCCGGAGCCGCCGGAGAAGCAGCTCGGCTCGTCCTTGTCGGACTTGAGGTCGAGCTGGAACTGCCCGGCGAACAGCGGGTTGGTCACGCCCTCCCGCTTGGTCACGTCGATCTTGATGAACGCCAGTTCGGCGAGCATCGTCTCCGGCAGGTCGAAGTTGAGGCCGACCTTCAGCTCCGGATGCGCCTTGTTGTCGGCACCCCACCCGTCGTGGGTGGCGAAGTACAGCCCGTCCGTCTTGTTCAGTGCCAGCTTCACGCGCAGCTCGAAGCCGAGCTTGAACGAGATGCCGTCATCGGTGACGTGGTTTCCCTGCCGCAAGGCAAGGCCGGGTATCCCGATGTCCATCGCGACGTTCTTGCTGATGCACTCGTTGTCGCCGCTGTCCGCGCAGCCTTGGGCGGCCGAGACCTCGCCGACCTTGGCGTGGAACTCCACGCTCACGCCGTCGATGGCGTCGCCGGGGCACGGGTCCAGCTGCGGCTTCTCGGTCACCGGCGTGTACGAGTTGCCACCGTTGTTGGTGTCGGTGAAGGTCACGGTGTCGCCCGACGGCTGTGGCCGGGTGCCGACCTGCAGGAAGGCCCCGCCGTTCTTGCTGCGCAGGATCTTGTAGCCCGAGGCGAACTCGACCTTGCCCCAAGTGACCGTGTTGCTGCCGTCCGCGCCCAGGGTGGCCGCGCCGGTCTTGCTGGCGCTGATCCCGCTCGGCACGGTGTCCCCGCCGCTGCCCTGGTGGGCGACGATGCGGTAGCGGTAATTCGCGGTCGGTATCGGATCCTCGTCCTCACCGGGCTCGCGGATCTTCGTGGAAACCGTCGGCGTGGCAGCGGGTTCGAGGAACTTGTCGCACTCGAAGTCCACGTTGACGCTGATGTCGTCCATGCCCGCTTCGGCCAGCGCGTCGGCGATCTTCTCGTTGAGGTAGTCCCTCACCTCGGTGGCATCGGCCGGGCGGCCGTTGCCGGGCAGATTCGCCCACACCCCGGTCTGCAGCTCGTTGCGCAGGTTGCCGAAGAAATCGGCGCCCTGCTGCGCGTCGTCGCCGATCAGCGGGAGCTTGCCCTCGAAGCTCGCGATCCGCAGGGCGGCCTCGATCTTGGCCAGGTAACCGTCCAGGCCCTGGCCGAGGTTGCCGAAGTCCAGGATGGCGTCGGCGAGGTTCTGGGCAAGGCTGTCCGGGATGACCAGCTTGCCCGACAGGTCGAACAGGTCGGCCGGGTCCGTTGACTTCGGGATGGCCAGGGTGATTTCGTCGATCGCCTGCCAGCCGTTGGACGCGCCGGAGTTGTTCAGGAACATCGGCAGCCGGGCGCAGACCATCAGGTTGTCGTTCAGGCCGTCGCCGCAGTCGACGGTGCCGCTGGTGGCGTTGAAGTTCACGCCAACGTCGCCGATGAAGTCGTCGAACGAAACCGGGGTGTCCGCGGCCGCGCCCGACTTGGCCAATGCCAGGCTCAGGTCGGCTTTCGCGGTCGCCTTCTCGTCCGAGGACGGGTCGCCGAGCGCGATGGACAGCGGGCCGATCGTGCCGTGCACCACGCCCTCGAAGGTGGCCTTGGCGCCGATGGCGATCGAGGAGTCCTCGAGGACCTTCAGCGCGGCACCATCCGCCGGGCCGTCGCCGGCGGCGAGCGGGATGACCAGGCCGACGTCGATGTCGCCGGTGACCTCGACCTGCGCCTGGCCGGTGGCTTCGGCGCCGGCGAAGGTGCGCTGGCTGCCGCCGATACTGCCCAGGCCGAGCTGGATCGGGGCAGCGGTGCGGTACTTGCGCTGCCAGTCCACGTCCAGCACCAGGTTGCCGGTGTCGCCGGTGGCCAGGTAGCGGAACTGGACCGCGTCGGTGCCCAGCACCTCGTTGAGCAGCGCGATCGCGTCCTGGATGTTGTCCGGGGGGCTGGCGAGCAGCCGGTCGGTGGCGTCGTCGAGCGCCGAGCGCATCGCATAGGCGTCGCCCGTCGCGGGCTTCGACTCCCAGTTCTCCGTCATGGTGAGCGTCTTGCCGTTGCTCGACACCGAGTCGACCACGCCGATCTGCGTGCCGACGACCACGGTGCGGCCGCGCAGCTCAGGGGCGAACGGGTTGTTGTCGCTGCTGCGAGTGTCGTCGGTCAGTGTCTTCGCACCGTAGGTGACCTTCTCGCCGCTGTTGGACTCGTCGGAGAGCAGCAGCTGCCGTAACGACTTGCCCATGCCGGGGATCTCCTTGCCGAACACCCCGGATCCCTTGGTCGTGTCGGCGTCGGCCAACTGCGCTGACAACGTCTGCAGCGTCTTGATCAGAAGTGTGAACAGCGCCTTCGGGTCGTCGGTATCGAAGTCGAGCTGGAAGATCTCGCTCAGCCCGCTGGTGTTCAGGTCGACGTCGGTCGGGTCGGTGAGGTCGCCCCATTTGGCGGTGAAGCTCGCCGACGCGCCGCCGGGCAGGAAGTCCTCGGCATCGGGCAGCGACACCGTGACGTCAGCGAACGCGCGCACGTTGGTGTCGAAGTCGAGCAGACCGGCCGGGTCGTCGACGAGGCGCTTGAACAGCTGGGACATCCGCAGGTCGTTGTCGTCGTCGCCGACCGGCTCGAGGTCGATGCTCAGCATGTTCCCGCTTGCCGTCCCGCCGGAGCAGGTGTCGTTCAGCGTGGAGTTGCAGACCTTGAGATCGCCGTCCAGGTGAACCTTGAAGAAGCCCGCGTTCGCGTCGATGTCGACCGCGCTCTCGATCGGGAAGTCGGCGTCGAACAACGTGCCGCCGGTGCGCAGCATGACCCGGTCGGTGTTCAGCGGCAGCGACTCCACCTCGGTCTTGAACGGGCCGTCGGTCTTGGTAAACGGGCAGGGGTCGGTGTTGTCTGGGAACGTGGTGCAGCCGTCACCGGTGACCGGGTCCTGCAGGTCCAGCACCAAGGTGAGGTTCGCGGTATAGGAGGGAGTGACCTTCGCGAAGGTCTGGTCGGCGTTGGCGTTGACGATGCCCTTTCCGCCGCTCTGCACCTGGTCGGCGAAGCTGACCGCACCGAGATGCGGCTCGGCGCCGCTGATCACGAAGCCGGTGGTGTCCGACGGCTGGCCGCCGATCCAGTCCTGCTTGAGGGTGATCGTGTCGGCGGTGTTGCTCTCCACCTCACCCGCGGACGTGCCCGCGACGACGCGCCTGCCGAGCCACTGGTTGGGCACCCAGCCGGCATCGTTCACCTTGAGGGTCTTGGCGCCGTAGGTCGCTCCGGTGCCGGACGCCGCGACGCTGACCTCGTCGATGTCGACCGGGTCCGCCGGCGGCTCTTTGGTCATGGCGAGGTTGAAGGCGAGCTTGCTGGTCGTGGTGTTCCAGTCCAGCCCTGACAGGTCGATATCCGCGTCGTCCCGCAGTTGTTTGAGCAGGTCCTGCAACGAGGTGAACGTGGGCTGGCCCGCCTGCGCGGGGTCGGTGACCCCTTCGACGAACCCGGGCTGACCCGGCGCGGGCACGGTGTTGTCGGCGAGGAACTTCTTGAGCGTGTCGCCCGCCTGGATCGCGTCGGAGAGCTTGCCGCGCAGGAACGGCAGGTCCAGATCGCCGATCTCGGGCAGCGGCCCGTCGTCGTCCGGATCCCACTTGGCCTTCTGCATCGCGTTGATAGCGACGATGACCTGCGCTAATCCTTCGGCGAGGTCCTTGAGGCTCATGTTCTGGAACTTGCCGATGGTGTCCGCGAGACCCGGGGCGGTGACGGTCAATGTGGCGGGGTCGCTGATGTCGGTCCACTGGAGCCCGACCGTGGCGTCGATGTCGCCCGGCAGGTTCAGGCCATCGGCCGCCGGAGCCGCGCCGAGCTGGAACTCGGCCGTAGCGGAGCCCTTGGTGTCCGGGGCCGATGTCACGATCGGCTTAGCGCCCGCCGGGTCGAACTCCGCGGAGAACAGGCCCTCCAGTGAGCCGTCCTGCGCCAGTTCGCCGTCCGCGGTGCCGTTTTCGTCGAAGAACAGCTTGCCGTCGTTGTCCGGGTCGTTGACCTTGCCGACGAAGTAGGCGTCGAGGTCCAGCTCGGACTCGTCCAGCGAGACACCGAGGATGCCAACCGATGCCTTGGCGGCCGCATCGTCGATGGACGCGTGCACGTCCACGTCCAGCCGCGGGGAGTCGGTTCCGCTCACCAGGTAGACCTGGCCGTCCGCGCCGCCGGTCCAGACCACGTCCAGGGCGATGCGGCTCTTCAGCTCGATGGTCACGCCGTCGGAGATGGACAGGTCGACCTTGGGTGTGCTGCTGGCCAGGTGCAGACCCTGCTCGTTCACGGACCTGTCAACGGTGACCACGACGCCGAGCCGCTTGCCGGCGCCCTCGTCGGAGACCGTGGTGTTCAGCTTGCCGGTGCGGCCGGAGCCGATGGCGATGTTCTCGTCGGTGAGCTCGAGGTCGTCGAAGTCGGTGGCGTCCTTCAGCTTGTCGAACACCGCCTTTTCGAACAGGTCGGAATAGCCGAGCAGCCCGCCGGGACTGGCCGGGAGCAGTGGCAGCTGCTCGCCCAGCTTGCCGACTGAGCCAAGCCCGGACGTCCAGTCCGCGAGGTCGTCGATCATGCCGACGAGCTCGTCGACTCCCGGTTCGGCGGCGATGGCCACCGGCGCCGGTGCGGCCAGGGTGCTCGCTACGACGGCGAGCGAGGAGATCAGGACCGTACCGCGGCGAAATCCGCCGGACATGCGACGACGAGTGCTGCGAAGCATGGGGCCACCTCTCATCGGCGTGCCGATGGCGCGGCTGACCACACACACGACACGGAGTTCATCTCCGTTTCGCGAGTGATTCGTGTTTAGTTATCCTATTTTGCGCCAAGTGGATCAATTCACCCGAATGGTCTAGCGGGATCCACTGTGAGTCGTACCGTCCGGCCGTTTCGGACTGATCAGCCGCGGCTTCCGCGACCACAGCTGAGCTGCGTCAGTCCAGGCAGAACTCGTTGCCTTCGGGGTCGGTCATCACGATGAAGCCGGCGCTCATCGGGGGAGCGGGCTCGTCGCGACGTACCCGCGTCGCGCCCAGTGCGACGAGCCGGTCGCACTCGGCCTCCAGCGCCGCCATCCGTTCCGCTCCCTGCAGTCCGGGAGCGGCGCGGACGTCGAGGTGGACGCGGTTCTTGGCGACCTTGTCCTCCGGCACCTGCTGGAAGAACAGCCGTGGGCCATGCCCGTCGGGGTCCTCGATGGCCGATTTCGTGTTGCGCTGGTCCTCCGGCACGCCGACCTGCGCGAGGAAGTCGTCCCACGCGGCCAGCGGGTCAGCACCTTCGGGCAGGTCGACTCCGGGCGGGCCGGGGTGCACGTAGCCCAGTACGTCGCGCCAGAAGGTGGACAGTGCCCGCGGGTCGTGGGCGTCGAAGGTGACCTGGATGTGGCGGCTCATCGGGTTGCTCCGTTCGTAGCGGGTTTCGTGTGCGGGGCGTTGTCGGGCAGGCGTCCGTCTACTTACCCCGCGTTATGATCAAATTTCGTCCTTTTTAGCCGAATATTGTGGTCATAGCGCGGGGTAAGTGGAGCCGAAGGACCTATGCGGTACCCAAGGAGTCCTTGGGCTCGGCGGATCGCGACTCCCGAATCCGCAACACCAGCAGCGCGGAAACGGCCATGCCGATCGCCAGGACAGCGCCGAGGGTGCCGTAGCCGGCACCCGCGATGACCGCGCCGCCGAGGAGGGCGCCGAAAAAGTAGCCGAGCTGCGTCACGGCAGTCCGGATCGCCATCATCGCCTGGGCGTGCTCGGGAAGCTGGTCGAGCCCGAGTCCGCTCGACGCGGGGGTGCGGACGCCGGCGATCAGCCCGATGAGGCTGAAAAGGATGCCCGCGCCGATGGCGCTGGGCCCCTCAATGGTCAGCATGATGGGCAGCAGCGCGGCCATGACGAGCGCCGAACTCGCCACCAAGTGCCGACGCTGCACGCGGGCGACCAGCCAGGCGCTGCGCGTGGACGCCACGAAGTACGCCGCCGCTCCGGCGGCGAGCAGCCATCCCGCGGTGGCCTCACCTGCCGCGGTCCGCTCGATGAAGAACGCGCCGGCAAAAGTGAGTAGCGAAGTCCAGCAGCCGAACGCGAGTAGCTCCGCGCCGATCCAACGCCGGGCGTAGCGGTCGCTCAGCAGCGCGCGCAACGGCAGGGCAGGTGTCGATTCGCTTGTCGACACGGCCGTCCGCGCCGCGAGCAGCGTCGCGACCGCCAGCAGCGCGGGCACAGCGAGCGCCAGGCGCCACGACGACACCTGGGTGAGGACGCCGGCGGCCGGGTTGACGACGATCCAGGCAAGGGCGTTGGCACCGGCGACATGCCCGAACGCCCACGGCCTGCGGGACCGGTCGAAGGCGGCGACGCCGGCGAAGCCAGCCGTCAGCTGGCACGCGAATGCCGCGCCGACCAGGACGTGCGCGGCGAGGAACGCCGGCAGATTCGGAGCGGCGGCTGCCGCGGCGCAGGCGGCGACCGCGAGCACCGAGCCCACCACCAGCAGCCGCCGCACGCCGATCGAGTCGATCCGGGTGCTCAACGTCAGCGAGGCGGTGACGGCCACGATCGCGGTGACCGACCGCGCCTGCCCGACCGAGGACACCGACGCCGTCAAGTCCGCGGCGATCGCGGTGATCGTGGGAGCCAGCACGACGAGCAGCGCCTGCGAGGCCATCGTCGCGAGCACAAGGGGACCGATCCGGGGTCCGGCGGCGGGCCGGGTCATGACCGGCCGCCCGTAGTGGTCACCTGCAGGACGCTCCTCTCGGACTGTGCGGTGCACCGTCTCATGATGCGCCCGAACGCAACTAGTGCCGAAGTTGCTTGATCAAGGGGGAGTTGGGCGCCGAATTGGTACCCAAACTCCCCCTTGATCTTGGGCCCGCTGGGTGGTCACCCGAATGCCACGCGACCGGCCCCGTCGTAGGCTTGGCCCATGTCGCGCGCCAGCCTGGACAAGAACCCCCGCGAAGTCGCCGCCATGTTCGACGACGTCGCGAGCGGCTACGACCGCGCGAACTCGTTCATGACCTTCGGCTTCGACCGCCGATGGCGGATCACCACCGGCAAGGTGCTCGACGCGCGCAGCGGCGAGAAGGTGCTCGATCTCGCGGCGGGCACCGGCGTGTCGACGGTGGAGTACTCGCGCAACGGCGCCTGGTGCGTCGCGGCCGACTTCTCGCTGGGGATGCTGCGCAGCGGTAAGCATCGCGCGATCCCGATGGTCGCGGCGGACGCACTGCGGCTGCCGTTCGCGGACGGCAGCTTCGACGCGGTCACCATCTCCTTCGGGCTGCGCAACTTCGTCGACACTTCGGCCGCACTCAAGGAGATCGCCCGCGTGGTCAAGCCCGGCGGGCGGCTGGTGATCTGCGAGGTCTCGACGCCGCCGTTCGGCCCGATCCGGTTCGTCCACCGCACCTTCCTGATGCGGGCCCTGACCTGGCTCGGCAAGCGGAAGTCGTCCAACCCCGACGCCTACGCCTACCTCGCGGAATCCATGGCGGCATGGCCGAACCAACGCGATCTCGGTGAGCTCATCGCGGGCGCGGGATGGCAGGCCGTCGAGTGGCTCAACCTCACCTTCGGCGTCGTTGCCGTCCACCGGGCGGTCAAGCCGGGCTGAGGCGGCGGTCATATGTCGCCATCTGGCGGCGGGGCCGCCGTCTAGAGTTGCGCCTATGACCTTCTCGAGCAGGCGTGCCCCGGGCGAGGACGCCGAAGTCATCGTGGTCGGCGCGGGACCGGCGGGCGCCACCGTGGCCACTTACCTCGCCCGCGCTGGCCTCGACGTGCTGCTGCTGGAGAAGACCACCTTCCCGCGGGAGAAGGTCTGCGGCGACGGCCTGACCCCGCGCGGCGTGAAGCAGCTGATCGATCTCGGCATCGACACCCGCCAGGAGGCGGGCTGGGTGCACAGCACCGGCCTGCGGATCCTCGCCGGTGACATCAAGCTCGAACTGCCGTGGCCGGATCTGACCAGCTACCCGCCCTACGGCGTCTCCCGCACCCGCCACGACTTCGACCAGCTCATCGCACAGACCGCGCAGAAGGCGGGCGCGCGGTTGCTTGAACGCACCACGGTGACCGAGGCGATCACCGACGAACGAACCGGCCGCGTCGTCGGCGTCAAGGCGAAGGTCGGGCCGGAGAAGACGCCGGTCAGCTACCGTGCGCCGCTCGTCCTGGCCTGCGACGGGGTCAACGCGAAGCTCGCCCGCAGCGTCGGCATCGAACGGCACGAGAAGCGCCCGATGGGCGTCGCCGTCCGCCGGTACTACCGGAGCCCGCGCCACGACGACCCGCTCATCGAGGGCCACCTCGAACTGTGGGACCGTAGCGACCCCGCCAACCCCAAGCTGCTGCCCGGCTACGGCTGGGCGTTCCCGCTCGGCGACGGCACCGTCAACGTCGGGCTCGGCATGCTGTCGACGTCGACGGCCTTCCGCAACACCGACTACCGCGCGCTGCTGCGGACCTGGCTCGATTCGACGCCCGAGGAATGGGGCTACCGCGAGGAGAACGCGGTCGGCAAGATCGGCGGCGCCGGGCTGCCCATGGGCTTCAATCGGACCCCGCACTACCGCGATGGCCTGCTGTTACTCGGCGACGCGGGCGGCATGGTCAGCCCGTTCAACGGCGAGGGCATCTCGGCCGCGATGGAGTCCGCCCAGCTCGCGGCGGAGTTCGTGGTGCAGGCGCTCGCCCGCCCGGCGGGCCCTTCGCGGGAACGCGCGCTGCACGGCTACCCGCTGGCGCTCAAGGACATGATGGGCGGCTATTACCGGCTCGGCAACGTCTTCGCCAAGGCCATCGGTAACCCGAAGGTCATGCGCGCGGCCACCCGCTACGGCCTGCGCATCGAGAAGCTTCTGCCGCTGATCTACAAGGGCCTTTCCGGCTGCTACGACGCCAAGGGCGGCGACGGCGTCGACCGGCTCATCGCCGTGGCGTCGCGCCTCACCCCATCGCCCAGATAGGCCGTGTCCGCGCCCCAGCCCCACGTGTCCGCGCCCCAGCCGCACGTGCGGTCGTCGCGCATTCCCCGCACCGGCCGCCCGGGGCGTCGTGAGTGCTGAGACGTGCGGGAGCAAGGACTTTCACGCACGACTATGACGGCCCGCACCGGCACCGGGTGGCGGCCGCACGATCTTCTTTCCATCCCCCGCAGACACGCGGCGGAGCCGGGTCTTAGACTGCCTTCAAAAGCCTTGTGAAGCCCTTCACAACTGCCTCGCCCGAGCTCGTGAAGGATTTCACAAACTTTCTTGGCCGAGATCGACGCGGAAAGGACGGGTGTGCCTCATGCCGGATGACGTCGCCACCACAAGTGGTCTGGACGCCTACCTGCCGCTGGTACTGCTCGTGGCACTGTCGCTGGGGTTCGCGCTGTTCTCGGTGACGCTGGCGCCGCTGGTCGGCCCGAAGCGCTACAACCGGGCGAAGCTCGAGCCCTACGAGTGCGGCATCGAGCCGTCACCGCAGCCGGTCGTCGGCGGCGGCCGGATTCCGGTGAAGTTCTACCTGACGGGGATGCTGTTCATCCTGTTCGACATCGAGATGGTGTTCCTGTACCCGTACGCCGTCGCAGCGGACGCGGTCGGCATGTTCGGCTTCATCGCGGTGAGCGTCTTCATCGTCGCGATCACCATCCCCTACGTGTACGAGTGGGCAAGGGGAGGCCTCGAATGGGACTGATCCGGCCGCGAGGAAAGGGAGGGGTCCGTCATGGGGCTTGAGGAAAAGCTGCCGAGCGGCATCTTGCTCGCCAATGTGGAGAAGCTGGCGAACTGGTCCCGTAAGTCGTCGCTGTGGCCCGCCACGTTCGGGCTGGCCTGCTGCGCCATCGAGATGATGACCTCCGGTGGCCCGCGTTATGACCTCTCCCGGTTCGGCATGGAGGTCTTCCGGGCGTCGCCGCGGCAGGCCGACCTGATGATCGTCGCGGGCCGCGTGAGCCAGAAGATGGCGCCGGTGCTGCGGCAGATCTACGACCAGATGTCGGAGCCGAAGTGGGTGCTCGCGATGGGCGTGTGCGCATCGTCGGGCGGGATGTTCAACAATTACGCCATCGTGCAGGGCGTTGATCACATCGTGCCGGTCGACATGTACCTGCCCGGCTGCCCGCCTCGGCCCGAGATGCTCATCGACGCGATCATGAAGATCCACGAGAAGATCAAGCACGAGCCGATGGGGCCCGCCCGCGCCAGGCTCAAGGCCGAGCGCGGCGAGGAGCTGGCGCTGCCGCCGTCCTCGGTTTCCCACGCCCGCGCCAAGGACCGCGAAGAGCGGCTCAAGACGGTTCCGCATAACGAGGTGGCAGGCAAGCGGAGCGCCACGATCCCCCTGAACCTGCTAGAGGAGCGCTGAGCCAAGCGTGACCGAATCTGACGATCCCACCACCACACCGCCACAACCCGGCGAGGCGCAGTCCAGCGCGGAGCGCGCCGGCGAAAGCAACGGCAGCGACGCTCTGGCACCGATCGGCGCCGAGCCGGCAAGGGCCGTCCGTGTCGCTCCCGCCCAGCCACCCCCTGCCGGCCACGAACGCCGGGGCATGTTCGGCGTCTCGGGCAGTGGTGACACCTCCGGTTACGGCGGTCTCCGGCTGCCGGCGTACACCCCGCCCGCATCGGAGCGGCCCTACGGCGGCTGGTTCGACGAGTTCTTCGACGAGTTCCTCGCCGCGCTCGCCGAGAACCAGATCGACCCCAGCGAGGTTCAGCAGGTCTCCGTCGATCGCGGCGAGATCACCCTCTACGTGCGGCGCGAGCGGCTGGTGGAGATCTGCCGCACGCTACGCGACGACTCCGGGCTGCGCTTCGAGTTCTGCAGTTCGGTGTCCGGTGTGGACTACGGCCCGGATGTGCCGCAGCGGCTGCACGTGGTCTACCACCTGCTTTCGATGACCTACCGGCGACGCGTCCGGCTCGAGGTCAGCGTGGACGTCGAGGACACAGCAGACGCCCACGTCCCGTCCGTGGTCGACGTCTACGCGACGGCGGACTGGCAGGAGCGCGAGGCCTACGACATGTTCGGCATCGTCTTCGACGGCCATCCGGCGCTCACCAGGATCCTGATGCCCGACGACTGGGACGGCTTCCCGCAGCGCAAGGACTACCCGCTCGGCGGCATCCCGGTCGAGTACAAGGGCACCGAGATTCCGCCGCCGGATGAGAGGAGGGCGTACTCGTGAGCGACAGTGACACTCATCCCGCCACCCACCCCCCATCAACCCCGCCCGAGCTACACTCCGCAACCACCGGCACCGATACCACCGGGCCGGGCTCCGACAGTGACCCGTACGCGCAGCAGCGCAAGACGACCGAGGGCTCGGTCTACACCGTCACCGGCGGCGACTGGGACGATGTCATCTCCGAGGTCGCGGGCGACGAGAAGATCATCATGAACCTCGGCCCGCAACACCCGTCGACGCACGGCGTGCTGCGCCTGGTGCTCGAGCTGGAAGGCGAGACCGTCACCAGCCTGCGCTCGGTGATTGGCTACCTGCACACCGGTATCGAGAAGAACACCGAGTACCGCACCTGGACCCAGGGCGTCACGTTCGTGACACGCATGGACTACCTCGCGCCGCTGTCCAACGAGGCGGCGTACTGCATGGGCATCGAGCGGCTGCTCGGCATCGAGATCCCGAAGCGCGCCGAGGTCATCCGGGTGCTGCTGCTGGAGATCAACCGGATCAGCTCGCACCTGGTCGCCATCGCCACCGGCGGTATGGAGCTCGGCGCGCTGACCGGGATGACAGCGGGCTTCCGGGAGCGTGAGGAAGCGCTGCACCTGCTGGAGTACCTGACCGGGCTGCGGATGAACCACGCGTTCATCCGGCCGGGCGGCGTCGCGCAGGACCTGCCGGCCGACACGGTCGAGAAGGTCACCGAGTTCGTCAAGGTGATGGACAAGCGGCTGCCGGAGTACGACAAGCTGCTGACCGGCCAGCCGATCTGGCAGAACCGGCTCAAGGGCATCGGCTACCTGCCGGTGGACGCCTGCCTCTCGCTCGGCATCACCGGGCCGGTGCTGCGCTCCGCGGGCCTGCCGTGGGACCTCCGCAAGACGGACCCGTACTTCGGCTACCAGGAGTACGAGTTCGACGTGCCGGTCGCGCACGAGGCCGACTCGTTCGCCCGGTTCCTGCTGCGGCTCGAGGAGATGCACCAGTCGCTGCGGATCATCAAGCAGGCGTTGGAGAAGCTCGAACCGGGCCCGATCATGGTCGAAGACGCCAAGATCGCGTGGCCGGCGCAGCTGTCGATCTCCAGCGACGGCATGGGCAACTCGCTGGCGCACGTCCGCAAGATCATGGGCCAGTCGATGGAGTCGCTGATCCACCACTTCAAGCTGGTCACCGAGGGCTTCAGCGTGCCAGCTGGCCAGGTGTACACGGCGATCGAGTCGCCGCGTGGCGAGCTCGGCTATCACATGGTCTCCGATGGCGGCACCCGGCCGATGCGCGTGCACGTGCGGGACCCCAGTTTCATCAATCTGCAGGCCATGCCCGCGATGTCGGAGGGCGGCATGGTGGCCGACGTGATCGCCGCCGTGGCCTCCCTAGACCCAGTAATGGGAGGGTGTGACCGGTGACGGAGGTACAGGATTCGGTGTTCGACGCCGACATTCATGCCAAGGCCAAGGAGATCATCTCCCGCTACCCGCAGTCGCGGTCGGCGCTGCTGCCGATGCTGCACCTGGTGCAGTCGGTGCAGGGCCACGTCAGCCAGGAGGGCATTGCCTTCTGCGGCAAGCACCTCGACCTCACCGACGCCGAGGTGAGCGCGGTCGCGACGTTCTACACCATGTACAAGCGCAAGCCGTGCGGTGAGCACCTTCTCAGCGTCTGCACGAACACGCTGTGCGCGGCGATGGGCGGCGACGCGATCTACCGCAAGCTGCAAGAGCACCTCGGCGCCGAGGGCAAGCCGCTCGGCCACGAGGCGACCGCCGGCACCCCCGGCGAGCCGGGCTCGATCACGCTCGAGCACGCCGAATGCCTCGCCGCGTGTGACCTCGCGCCGGTGTTGCAGGTCAACTACGAGTTCTACGACAACCAGACCGAGCAGAGCGCGGTCGAACTGGTCGACGCCTTGCAGCGCGGCGAAAAGCCCGCGCCGACCCGCGGTGCGCCGCTGACCGACCTGAAGTCGGCGGAGCTGCAGCTCGCCGGGTTCTTCCCGGAAGACGCGGAGCGGTTCGCGGCGGACGTGGACGGGCCATCGGCGGCGACGGAGACGCTGCGCGGTGCCGCGCTGGCCCAGGAGCGAGGCTGGGTGGCGCCTCCGATGCGTGAGGAGAATGCGTAATGGAATGGCGTAGCCAGCCGGGCCACGGCACTGCCCCGACGTGCGCGGCCGGAGGCCTCGCGGTTTCGGAGGCGGGCCGCCAATGCCGCGGGAACTCGGTGTGCGGCTTCAAGTCAAGGTCCGGCTACGCAACCGCGAACGCGCTTGGAGGGGCACATGAGCACAGCTGATCCCGTAACCCCGGTACTGACCAAGCGCTGGCTCTCGCCGAACTCCTGGCGGCTGTCGGTCTACGAGCAGCTCGAGGGCTACACGGCCGTCAAGAAGGCGCTGAGCAAGCCGCCCGAGCAGATCGTGGCGCTGGTGAAGGACGCCGGTCTGCGTGGCCGTGGTGGCGCGGGCTTCCCGGCAGGCGTCAAGTGGTCGTTCATGCCGCAGAACGAAGAGAAACGCCACTACCTGGTGATCAACGCCGACGAAGGCGAGCCCGGTACGTGCAAGGACATCCCGCTGATGATGGCGGACCCGCACTCGTTGATCGAAGGCTGCGTCATCGCCGCGTACGCGATGCGCTCGCACCACTGCTTCATCTACGTGCGGGGCGAGGTGCTGCACTGCATCCGGCGGCTGCATGCAGCGGTGCGCGAGGCCTACGACGCGGGCTACCTTGGCAAGGACATCCTCGGCTCCGGCTTCGACCTGGACATCACCGTGCACGCCGGTGCGGGCGCCTACATCTGCGGCGAGGAGACGGCGCTGCTCGACTCGCTGGAAGGCCGCCGCGGCCAGCCCAGGCTCAAGCCGCCGTTCCCCGCGGCCGCGGGCCTCTACGCGGCGCCGACCACGGTGAACAACGTCGAGACCATCGCCACCGTGCCGTTCATCGTCAACGGCGGGTCGGACTGGTTCCGCGAGATGGGCACCGAGAAGTCGCCCGGCCCGAAGATCTTCTCGATCTCCGGCCACGTGGAGCGGCCCGGCCAGTACGAGGCGCCGCTGGGCACCACGCTGCGCGAGCTGCTGGAACTCGCCGGCGGCATGAAAGACGGCGTCCCGCTCAAGTTCTGGACGCCAGGTGGATCGTCGACGCCGATGTTCACCGCGGAGCACCTGGACGTGCCGCTGGACTTCGAGGGCGCCGCCGAGGCGGGTTCCATGCTCGGCACCACGGCCGTGATGGTGTTCAACGAGACGGTGTCCGTGCCCTGGGCGGTGATGAAGTGGACCCAGTTCTACGAGCACGAGTCCTGCGGTAAGTGCACGCCCTGCCGCGAAGGCACGTACTGGCTCGCGCAGGTGCTGGAGCGGATGGTCGAAGGCAAGGGCACCGAGGAAGACATCGACACCCTGCTCGACGTCTGCGACAACATCCTCGGCCGCTCGTTCTGCGCGCTCGGTGACGGCGCGGTCAGCCCGATCACCAGCGGCATCCAGTACTTCCGCGACGAGTTCCTCGCGCTGTGCGAGACGAACAAGAGCAAACAGTCCGAATCGGCGTTGGTGGGGGCGCAGGCATGACCGTGGTAGTTGCGCTGAAAGACGCTTTCAGTCCGTTCAACGGACTGAAAGCGTCACTCACTCCGCCCAGTGGACTGAAGGCGTCTTTCAGCACGCGCAGCCGGGAGGTGACCAAGTGACCATGGCCCCCGAGGAAACCGAGACCGAGGTGCCGGAAGGGCACGTCAAGCTGATCGTCGACGGTGAGGAAGTCATCGCCCCCAAGGGTGAGCTGCTGATCCGCACCGCTGAGCGGCTCGGCACGGTCATCCCGCGCTTCTGCGACCACCCGTTGCTGGACCCGGCGGGCGCGTGCCGCCAGTGCCTGGTCGAGGTGGAGATGGGCGGCAGGCCGATGCCGAAGCCACAGGCTTCGTGCACGATGACCGTCGCCGACGGCATGGTGGTCAAGACGCAGCGGACGTCGCCGGTCGCGGACAAGGCGCAGCAGGGCGTCATGGAACTGCTGCTGATCAACCACCCCCTGGACTGCCCGGTCTGCGACAAGGGCGGCGAGTGCCCGCTGCAGAACCAGGCGATGGCGCACGGGCGGGCGAGTTCTCGATTTGTCGACACCAAGCGCACCTTTCCCAAGCCGCTCCCGATCTCGTCGCAGGTGCTGCTCGACCGCGAACGCTGCGTGCTGTGCCAGCGCTGTACCCGGTTCTCCGCGCAGATCGCGGGCGACCCGTTCATCGAGTTGCTCGAACGCGGTGTGCACCAGCAGGTCGGTACGGCCGAGACCGCCGCAGTGTTTAGCGGGACACCCGCACCCGAGCCATCAGACATGGCGTCGAAGACCTCCAGCGGCGCGCCGTTTCAGTCCTACTTCTCCGGCAACACCATCCAGATCTGCCCGGTGGGCGCGCTGACCTCGGCGGCGTACCGGTTCCGGTCGCGGCCCTTCGACCTGGTGTCCTCGCCCAGCGTGTGCGAGCACTGCTCGTCCGGCTGCGCCGAGCGCACGGACTTCCGGCGCGGCAAGGTCATGCGCAGGCTCGCCGGTGACGACCCGGACGTGAACGAGGAGTGGATCTGCGACAAGGGCCGCTTCGCGTTCCGGTACGCGGCCGCCTCGGATCGGATCCGCAAGCCGCTGGTGCGCGATGCAAAGACCGGTGAGCTGGTCGAAACGTCGTGGACCGAGGCGTTGCGAGTGGCAGCCGACGCGCTGTCGAAGGCCCGTGACGCCCGGGGCGCGGCGGTGCTGACCGGCGGCAGGCTCACCGTCGAGGATGCCTACGCCTACTCGAAGTTCGCGCGAATCGCGTTGCGCACCAACGACATCGACTTCCGCGCGCGGGCACACTCCGCCGAAGAACTCGACTTTCTCGCCGGCGTCGTCGGCACCACGCCCGATCACGTGAGCTTCGCGGCCATCGAGCGGGCGCCCACCGTGCTGTGCGTCGCGATCGAGCCGGAGGACGAGGCGCCGATCGTGTTCCTGCGGCTGCGTAAGGCCGCGCTGAAGCACTCGACCAAGGTGGTCCACGTCGGACAGTGGACGACATCGTCGGTGCGCAAGACCAACGGCGAGTTGCTCGCGTGCGAGCCCGGTGGTGAAGCCGCCGCGCTCGACGGGATCGCTCAGCACGCCAAGGATCTCGACGCCGGGCTGGCCGAAGCAGGCGCGGTGATCCTCCTCGGTGAGCGGGCCGCCGAGGTGGTCGGCCTGTTCTCGGCCGTGCAGCGGCTCGCCGAGCGCACCGGGGCGAAGGTCGCGTGGATTCCGCGTCGCGCCGGTGAGCGCGGGGCGCTCGAGGCGGGCGCGGCCCCGACGCTGCTGCCCGGTGGCGCCGCGGTCTCCGACGCCGACGCGCGCGCCGCGCTGGAGTCGGCGTGGCGGCTCGACGCCGGTGTGCTGCCGTCGTCCCCCGGTCGCGACACCACCGGCATCCTGTGGGCGGCCGCCACCGGCGACCTGGACGCGCTGGTGGTCGGCGGCATCGACCCCGACGACCTGCCGGACCCGGCTCTGGCTCGCAAGGCGCTGGCCGCCGCCGGTTTCGTGCTGAGCATGGAGATGCGGCCCAGCGCGGTCACCGAGCACGCCGACGTGGTGCTGCCGATCGCGACGGTCGACGAGAAGTCGGGCCGCTTCCTCAACTGGGAAGGCCGCCCGCGGCCGTTCACCGTGACCCTGGAAGGCACCAACGCGTTACCGGACTGCCGGGTGCTGGACACGCTCGCCGTCGAGATGGACGCCGACCTGTTCACCCAGACCCCGCAAGCCTCGTTCGCGGACTTCGAGCGCGCGGTCAGTGCCGGCCGCTCCGTCGTGCGTGAAACCAACGGCTCCGGCACTGCTGAGCACTCACGACCGCACGCGGGCGAGAGCAATGGCAACGGCAAGCTCAAGCTCGCCACCTGGCGGCAGCTGATCGACGAAGGCTCGCTGCAGGCGGGCGAGCCGCACCTGGCGGGCACGGCTCGGACCGCGGTCGTCCGGCTCTCCGCGGCGACCGCGCGCGATCACGGCATCGAGCCCGGTGAGCACGCCACCGTCAGCACCGAACGAGGCGAGCTGACGTTGCCCGCCGAAATCGCCGACCTGCCCGACGGTGTGGTGTGGGTACCTGCCCGGTCGCCGGTATCGATCAGAACCGCCCTCGGTGTCGGACACGGCGGCGCGGTATCCCTCAGCGGAGGTACGGCATGACCCCCTTCCTCGCGCAGGCCCAGGAGCCGCTCAGCCGGTCGGAGGTGCTCGCCGACGACCCGTTATGGCTGATCGTGATCAAGGTGGTCGCGCTGTTCGGCTTCGGCGTGGTCACGACGCTGTTCATGATCAACTGGGAGCGCAAGGCCGTCGCGCGGATGCAGCACCGCAAGGGGCCGAACCGGGTCGGGCCCGGCGGCTGGCTGCAGTCGCTCGCGGACGGCATCAAGCTGGCCTTCGCCGAAGAGATCATGCCGACCAAGGCCGACAAGAAGGTCTACTTCCTCGCCCCGGTGATCTCCTGCACGCCCGCGTTCGCCGCGTTCGCCGTGCTGCCGTTCGGGCCAGAGGTGTCGATCTTCGGTGAGCGGACGTACCTGCAGCTCGTCGACCTGCCGGTGGGCATCCTCGTGGTGCTCGCGGCTTCGGCGGTCGGTGTCTACGGCATCATCCTGGGCGGCTGGGCGTCCGGCTCGCCGTATCCGCTGCTCGGTGCGCTGCGGTCGGCGGCCCAGGTCATCTCGTACGAGATCGCGATGGGCCTTTCGCTGTTCGCGGTGGTGCTCTATGCCGGGTCACTGTCCACCGGCGACATCGTGGACGCGCAGGCGGGCAGCTGGTGGTTCGCGATCATCCTCGCGCCGAGCTTCGCGATCTTCGTGGTGTCGATGGTCGGTGAGACCAACCGGGCGCCGTTCGACCTGCCCGAGGCCGAGTCCGAGCTGGTCGGTGGCTTCCACACCGAGTACAGCTCGCTGAAGTTCGCGCTGTTCTTCCTCGCCGAGTACGTGAACATGGTCGTGCTCTCCGGCTTCGCGGTCACGTTGTTCCTCGGCGGATACACCGCGCCGTGGCCGATCTCGCTCATCGGCGACGGCTACTTCAACACCGGCTGGTGGCCGATTCTGTGGTTCGTCGGCAAGATGATGCTGTTCCTGTTCCTCTACATCTGGCTGCGCGGCACGCTGCCTCGGTTCCGTTACGACCAGTTCATGCGGTTGGGCTGGAAGGTCCTGATACCCGCCAGCCTGGTGTGGATCGTGCTGATCGCGGGCATCAGGGCGCTCAAGGCGAGCGACGTCAGCTCGACGCAGATCGTGATCTTCGGCGGCGTGGCGATCCTGCTGATCGTGCTGCTGACGCTGCTGATTCCGGAGCGCCGCATCCCCGACGACGAGGGCGTCCCGGTCACCGGAGGCGGCTACCCGCTGCCGCCGCTCGACCTCGAGGTCCCCGCGATGACACCGCGCCGCGCCGCGCTGGAGAAGGCCGAGAAGCGCAAGAACCGCGACAAGGCCGCCCTGGGCTCGAGGCAAGGAGGGAGCGACTTGCACCGGGATCAAGGTGATGGGGCACCGAGCGACGAACCAGCCGGCCGGCGCGTGAGGCAAGGAAAGGAGGGCAGCGACGATGGGAATGTTTGATCCCCTGAAGGGCTTCGGCGTCACCTTCTCGACGATGTTCAAGAAGGTCGTCACCGAGCAGTACCCGGAGGACTACTACCCGACCGCACCCCGCTACCACGGGCGGCATCAGCTCAACCGGCACCCGGACGGGCTGGAGAAGTGCGTCGGCTGCGAGCTGTGCGCCTGGGCATGTCCCGCGGACGCGATCTTCGTCGAGGGCGGTGACAACACCGAGGAGGCCCGCTACTCGCCGGGCGAGCGTTACGGCCTGGACTACCAGATCAACTACCTGCGCTGCATCGGCTGCGGGCTGTGCATCGAGGCCTGCCCGACCCGGTCGCTGACCATGGTCAACTTCTACGAGCTGGCCGACGACGACCGGCAGAAGCTCATCTACACCAAGGAAGACCTGATGGCGCCGCTGCTGCCGGGGATGGAGCAGCCGCCGCACCCGATGCGCCTCGGCGAGTCCGAACAGGACTACTACGTGCATGGCCCCGAGCTGGCGCGCGGTCGCGGCGTGCCGTCCGGGGAGACGGTCGAGACGAGCGTCGAGGAGGCCATCCAGTGACCTCGATGCTCACCGCCGGGCTGGTGCTGGCGCAGTCCCCCGCGCAGCAGGCGGTCACCACCGGGGAGGCCGTTGCCTTCTGGGTGCTGGGGCCGATGGCGCTGGCCGGGGCGCTCGGCATGGTCTTCATGCGCAGCGCGGTGCATTCGGCGCTGTGGCTGGTCATGACGATGCTCAGCCTCGGCGTGCTCTACATGGTGCAGAACGCGCCGTTCCTCGGCTTCACCCAGATCATCGTCTACACCGGTGCGGTGATGATGCTCTTCCTGTTCGTGCTGATGATGGCGGGCAGGGACAGTTCGGACTCGGTGGTGGAAGTCATCCGGGGGCAGCGGTTGTTCGCCGCGATCTTCGGCCTCGGGTTCGCCGGCCTGCTGGTGACCGCGCTGACCAGGTCGCTCACCGATGTCACCCCCGCCGCCCCGCTGGACCCTGGCAGCGCGACCGGTGGCGGTGCGGGCGGCCTCGGGCGGCTGATCTTCACCGAGTACCTCTTCGCGTTCGAGCTGACTTCGGTGCTGCTGATCGTGGCCGCGCTGGCCGGGATCGTGCTCGCCTACCGGGACCGGCGCGACGAAGGCCCCAAGCGCTCGCAGAAGGAACTGGTGGAGGCGCGCTTCCGCGGCGAGTACGAGCGGCCGTCGCCCCGCCCGGGTCCTGGCGTGTTCGCGACCGGCAACTCGGTGGCGACGCCCGCATTGCTGCCGGACGGCACGGTCGCGCCGGAGTCGCTGTCCGACCTGATCGAGTCCACGACCACCGCGCGGCTGGTCGCCGAGCGCGAGCGGGTGAGCGGGCCCCAGCACGACGACGCGCGCGCGTTACTCGGCGCTCCCGAGGACGCCCCTGAAGGCGCCGCTGACGAGGAGGGGGAGAAGTGACCCCGACGTATTACCTGCTGCTCTCCGCGCTGCTGTTCTCCATCGGCGCGGTCGGCGTGCTGGTGCGGCGCAACGCGATCGTGGTGTTCATGTGCATCGAGCTGATGCTCAACGCGGT
>WHSS01000014.1 GCA_009379975.1 Actinophytocola sp. | reverse complement strand
CTGTTCAACCAGGTGCTCGAGCATGTCGATGACCCGCCAGCCGCGCTGGCCGAGTTATATCGAGTACTCAAGCCGGGTGGCGAGATCCTCTGCAGCTGCCCGCTGTTCTTCCATGAGCACCAGAAGCCGTACGACTTTTTTCGCTATACCAAGTACGGGCTGCGCCACCTGTTCTCGAAAGCCGGCTTCACCGACATTAAGATTTCCTGGCTCGAGGGCTATTTCGGCACCGTCTCCTATCAGTTTCACCGGATGCGGCAAGACCTGCCCCGGAACCCGCGAGCGTTCGCGTCCGGATGGCGGCTCGTCTACCTCGTGCCGCTGTTGTGGGGCACGAGACAGTTGGCCCGTGTGCTGGCAGCGGCCTTCTCGCGTGCCGACCTGCGCTGGAAGTACACCGGCTCCGGCATGCCGAAGAACTACGTCGTGCGGGCGCGAAAGCCGGACTGAAGACTCCGGCCACCGCGCCGCAGTTGTGGACCCCATGACCCGTTGGGTACCTATGCGGCGCCGAAGGGTCCGCCGATGTGATGGTTACCGACGTCCGCGGAGGTGGCCGAGCCTTCGGCGCACAACGGACGGAAGCCAAAGCACGGCCTTTCCCGTCCGCCATGTCCGGCTCGCGCGCAGTTCGGCGAGTTTGCGCTCGGCTCGCTCCGTCCGTCGCTGCAGGTGGTCGGCTCGCCGCTGAGCGCTGAGTGCGGTCTGCTTCGCGGCTTTCAGGTCGGCGTCGAGCCGCGCGTGCAGGTCCCGTTGGGCACGAGCCGCGTACTCTCGAATCTGCTGCACCTGGGTCTCTTCGTGGCTTTCTCGGTTCTCCGCCGTCATGACTTGCGCCAGAACACGCCTGTCCAGTCGATCTTCTCGATCGGCTCGGTGATGCCGCGCTTGCTTCGGAAATCCTCGATCGCCCTGGCGCACGCGCCGACGGCTCCGAAGTCGTCCACGACGACGAAGCCGCCGGAGCCGACCTTGTCGTAGAGGTTGTCGAGGGCCACCATCGTCGAGCCGTACATGTCACCGTCGAGTCGCAGCAACGCCAGGCTTTCGATCGGCGCGCCCGGAAGCGTGTCCTCGAACCAACCGGGCAGGAAACGGACCTGCTCGTCAAGCAGGTTGTAGCGCTTGAAGTTCTCCCGCACCTGCTCTTGGGAAACGGCCAGCTCGTCTCGTGTGTAGTGCTGATCGCCCGCGTCTTCGGGGTAGCGTCGCGCATCGGGTTTCGGCAGGCCCTGGAACGAGTCGGCCACCCATACCACGCGGTCGGTGACCTGGTGCGCCGCGAGGATCGCCCGCATGTAGATCGTCGATCCGCCGCGCCACGCGCCGGTCTCGATGAGATCGCCGGGCACGCCGTCAGCGAGTGCGGTCTCTACACAGGTGCGGATGTTGGTCAGTCTTCGCAGACCGACCATGGTTTCTGCGTCCGCCGGCCAGTCCTTGCCTTCCGCGCGCTTGGCGGCGTTGAACTTGCCGGTTCTGGTCAGCCGGACCGACCCGTCGCCGAGCTCGTCCCGGAGCATGTCCCAGAGATAGCCCGCGTACGAGCCGGTCGACACGTTGACGGTGTTGTTGCTGCCCTCGAAGCCGTAGCGGGTGAGCACGGCAGCCATGAGGTCGAGGTAGAGGTCGGAAGCGGTTTGTTCTGTCACGGCCAGGCAGCCTAACGTGCTGGACGTCCGCGTATGAAGGAGCCAGCGCTCGCCACCGGATGAGCCAGCTTCCGCATGGCGCTGCCCGCGCGGTAGGTCTTGCTCCCGCGCAGCGCCTGGAGCTTCGCTTCGGCCGCCTCATGCGACCGCCGCTCGTGCGCAAGGCGTTCGTCGAGCCCCTTTGCCTTCTTCCGAGCTGCCCGAAGCCGCTTGCTCATCTCGCGCCTTTCCTGGTCGAGCTGATGCCGCATGGCGGCGAGCTGGCCCGCGGCACTCGACGGGCGGACGATCATGACGTACTGGTATGTCCGCGCGTCCTCCCCCAGTGCGCCGAGCGCATCCCACACGGCCTCGGGCAGTTCGATCACGCGGTGCGACTGCGGGGTCTGTGAGGTCGTGCGCAGGGTTCGGTGCACGTGGGTGACGAGATGACCGGTTGATTCCAGCAGCGCTGTGATGCTGTCGCGGGTGAACCAGCGCAAGTGCGTCTCGTCGAGCAGCCCGGCCGCGGTGTAGCTGAAGTGACCGCCGAGCAACTCGGCGATCAGGGACTCGTGCGCGACGTTGGGGACACTGACCACGAGCATGCCGTCGTCGGCAACGATCTCCTCCTGCCGCAGCGTGGTCAGGAGGTCCTGCGGGCGAACCAGATGCTCGAGCACGTCGGCGAGGATGACCACGTCATAGGGCTTGTCCGGCAGCACCGAAGCCCAGCCCGGCTTGAGCAGGTCGACCTCGAACGTCTTGGTCAGGCCGGCGTCGCGCGCCTCGGCAAGGGCCTCTGAATCGGCGTCGATGCAGGTGACGTCGCGTCCGTCGTCATGGGCAAGGACGCGAGAGACGATTCCCGGACCGGATCCGATGTCGAGAACGCGCTTTCCCCCGGTGCGGGCGAATCGGTACACGGCAGCCGCTGTGTTGTTCTGCGCGTCGGGATCAAAGGAATACACGTACTTGGACACGTCGCGGCCTCACGGATCGGCTGAATGACGGATGGCATTGAATCGTATCGGCCCTCGTGACCGGGCAGCCCGCCGGGCGGACCGAGTATGGGCGTCCGCGACACAAGCCACACGATCATCTACGCTCGCGCTGTGTTGAGAAGGCTCCGCCAGGCAGTACCGTGGCCGCCGCGGATCGTTTCGGCTGCCTGCCCGACTCCCGATCGGGAGCCCACCACGGCAGGCGATGGCGCGGGATCCGAGTCGGATCGGCAGCAGGCAACGGCCGAGCTGCGCGATCACGATGCCGCGCTGCTCGCGGCAGGTGAGGACCGCTTGGTCATGGACGATGGCGTGCGCGTTGTGGCACGCGTTCGCACCGATGCGTCACCGGTCGACGTGCGGGCAGGCAACCGGACAGCCGTCACCGACCTGCTCGACGAGCTGTCCGTGCCGTACTTTTTCGTCCCCGGATTCAGCCACGTCCGTGCGGTCGTCGGTGTCCGCGACCGGCATCGCTCCGCGATCCTGGAACGAGTGCGCGTCGCGTGGCGCGGCGAGGCGGTGTACGTGCGTCCGGTCGAGAAGAGCGCGTCGCCGGCGCGCAGCGACAGCGGTGAGTGGCCCAGTGGCCTTCGCGAGGCACCCGCGGTCGCGGTGTTCAGCCCCGTCACGGATCCCGGCGGCACGCTGGTGCTGGGCACGGCGTTCGCCTGCGAGATCGAGTTCTGGTCCGCCGATCCCGAGCGGCCGGGCATGATGATCGCTCCTCGGCGGAACCGGGTCGCCGAGACACTACCCGATGATGTGCCCGCGACGGCCGGCTCCGAGCACCTGTTCACCGGCATGCTTACCCCCGCCAGTGCCTCGCCGGTACCGACTCTGCGGCCTTTCGCCTCCGCGCGCGTCGACGACGTGACCTTCCCGATCGACGCCGTGTACACCTGGGTCGAGGATTCCGACCCGGAGTGGCAACAGCGTCAGCGAGAAGCGTTGACCATCTGTACGCGGCGGGAGGAAGTCAGCACTCTCGCGACCAACGTCTCCCGGTTCGCCAACCGGGACGAACTCCGGTTCTCCTTGCGTTCCCTGCACCAGTACGCCCCCTGGATCCGGCACATTTTCTTGGTGACCGACGACCAGCTGCCGTACTGGCTCGACACGAACTCTCCCCATATCACCGTCGTCAGGCACCAGACGATCTTCGGAGAGGTGGGCGTACTACCCACGTTCAACTCACACGCGATCGAGTCACGGCTGCACCATATCCCCGGATTGTCCGAGCATTTCCTCTATCTCAATGACGATGTGTTCTTCGCCCGCCCATCGACGCCGCGGCGGTTCTTCCACGGCAATGGGTTGAGCAAGTTCTTCACCTCCAAGCTGCACGTGGAGCTAGGCGCCGCGTCAGTTGCTGATCGCCCGGTCATGTCGGCCGCAAAGAACAACCGTGACCTGATCGAGCAGGCGCACGGCCGGACGGTCACCCAGAAGCTGCAACACGTACCGCATCCCCAACGATTGAGTGTGCTCCAGGAGCTCGAGGACCGGTTTCCCGGGGAGTTCAAGGCGACCGCCTCCCATCAGTTCCGGCATCCCGACGACATCTCGGTTCCTTCGGCGTTGCAGCATTACTGGTCATATCTGACCGGTCGCGCGGTGCCGGGCAAGCTTCACTATTCCTATGCGGACCTGTCCAACCCGGCCACGCCGGCGACGCTGGACAAACTGCTGACCCGGCGCGACTATGACGTTTTCTGTCTCAATGACGACGACTCGGACGAGGCCGCCATCGAGGAACAGGGGAAGATGCTGTCGGAGTTCCTGACTCGGTACTTCCCCATGCGTAGCCCGCTCGAACTTCCCGATGACCTCAGCCGGGAGCGCGCCGAACGTGGTGCGTCGGCACTCTGGCGGGAAGCCACGGAGCCGGCCGGTGAGCGTGCCGACAGGCGTCCCTGAGCTATTTCACGGCACGCCGTCTGACGATCGAACGCGCCGCCGCGACGGGACGAGCCAACCTACCGATGACCCGACCGACGCGGAATGATCTGCTCGAACGCAGTGCTCTGAGCTTCGCCTCGACACCCGCGCGGTGACGGCGCTCTCGCTCCAAGGCCCGCTCGAGCTTGCGCACCCTGCTCACTTCCGCCGAGTCCTGCTTGATCCTCGCGAGCAACCGTTTGGCATCGCGGGCGCGCAGTCTCCGCTCCCGCTCCAGAACCTCCGTCAGCTGTGCCACCTCACCGGTGCTGGTCGCGCGCTTCGGTGAGAACGGGATCGACTCGAGTTCCGTCGCGCGGCCAAGTCGACCGGCCCGCGCGTCAGCCACGGCCATGCGCACGATCTCGTCATAGGCGCCGAGCAACTCGGGCGCATGGTGCTCGACACGAGTCCGCCAGCGCTGCACGAACCGGTCGAGCTGTCCGACCACGTCGTCCACCGTGGCGTTGAAGTGCCGCATGCCGAAGTGGATCCGGTTGCGGCACACGTAGTAGACGTAGGAAGCGGACGGCAGATCGCCGGATGACCGCCGAAAGTGCCACATCCGCGTTCCCGGGGTGACTACGGTGCGCCAACCGGCACGCTGTGCACGAAGGCAGTAATCAGTGTCTTCGTAGTAGAGGAAATACTCCTCCGGCAGCAATCCCACGTCGTCGATCAGCGCGGTGCGGACCAGGAAACATGCGCCGGACACCCAGTCGACAGCCCGCACGCCCGTTTCGGTGACCTCGCCGTCGAAGCGGCCAGTATCCCGCTTCGGCGCCGCGCCCCAGCGTGCCGGATCAAGGGTGCCGCCGTTTGACTCGATCCGCGCCGGCCGTGAACCGCCCTGCAGCATCCGGCAGCCGACGATACCGGCATCGGGATGGGCGTCAGCCGCCCGTACGAGCCCCGAGAGCGTGTTCGGCTTCGCGACGGCGTCGGGGTTGACGAGCCAAACGAACTCCGGTTGCCACTGGAGTGCCCATTTGATGCCGTAGTTGTTGCCACCGGCGTAGCCGAGATTGTCCCCCGACGCCAGCACGGTGATTCCAGGTTCGAGCTGGTCCCGCAGAGCCGCGGTCGCCGGGCCGTCTTGGGCGTTGTCCACAACCAGGATCCGCTGATCGAGAAAGTCACTCATCCGCAGCGCTTCCACGCACCGGATCGTGTCCTCGATGTTCCGATAGTTCAGGACGATGGTGCCCACGCGCGCGGCCGTGTCGTCCGGGGCGTGTCGGTCCGTGGTAGGCGCGGAGCCGGTCATGTCGAGGCCAATATTGGTCATCCCCAGACCGTATAAGGCGGCCAAGCCATGCCGCATGCGGTACCCGGAAGGTGATCTAGAACCAAGGTGCCATTGGGTGCCGTATAGGCGTCCGATGGCACCTTGGTTCCGCCTGCAAGCCGCGCGAAATCTACGGACCGAGCACGGCCTGCCCCGCCTACCGCTCGACCGGATAGCCCCAGGCCTTGCAGATTTTTTGCAGGGACTTCGGCACCGCGGCCGGATCCGGTAGCTCCCGGCCGGACTGGATGACCCCGCTGGCGATCTTGTCCTTCCAGTCGCCGAGGCCTTTCTGCAGCTCTCCCTCACCCCGGGGGCCGTACTGGAGCATCTCAGGCTCCCAGTCGACCTCGAGGAACCCGCAGAGGTCCTTGACCGTCGATTCCGGCTCGGCCGTGAGGTCTTCGTACCGCACGGTGTGCCCTGGCAGCGCCTTGCGTGCCCGCTGCGTCGCGTTCATGTAGCGGAGGGCATCGGCCGTTGCCTCCTCGTAGGTTCGCTTCACCGTGTCCGCCTCGTGCCAGGACACGGCGATCGACATCGGGTGCCGTAGCAGGAAGATGAAGCGGGCATCGGGCCAGCAGGCGGCGATGCGCCGCCACACGAAGGTATTGCTCGGAGTCTTCTCCACGATGGTGGATTTCCCGGATCGCACCAGTTCGCGATGCATCACCCGGTCCCAGAGCAGGTGCTCGAGGTCGCCGCGGTCCAGCCCGAGCTCCTCCATCGCCTTTTTGCACAGCCCGGTGGAGCAGCTGGCCTCGAGGCGACGGAAATGCAGTTCGTGCGGGGAATGCAGCTCCGAATGGGAGGTGAGAATGAGCCGGAGCAGGGTCGATCCCGAGCGCACCGGCGACATGATGAAGATCGGCCTCTTCAGCAGCCGATCGAGGCCGGGATCGGCAGGCGGCCGGTAGGCGAGGGGTTCCTCCGGTGTCTCGATCGGCTTGTCGTGGACCGCGGGCTGCTCGACCTTTCTGACCTTTCTAACCTCGTAGCCCACGGTCGCGCCGAGCTTCCTGTTCACCTTCCGCAGCACCTTCATGGCAAGCCCCTAGATTCCCTTCGTACTCGGCTCAACGACGTCCTTCACCAATTCCGCGACCTCTTCTGCCCCGCGGCCGGACACCAGGATGCGCGGGGTCGGCCCGGAAATCTGTCCGGCGACCCACGCGGCTTGAGCCGCTCGGAGAGTTGGGAATTCTCGCACATCGCCGCGATGTCGCTGAGTACGGCCCAGCCTGCCGTCTTCGGGGTCGACCCAGACCGACAGCCAGCATTCGCCATCGGCGTTCAGGTATCGGTGAGTGACCTCGCGGCCGTCCGAGGGGTGCAGGTCGACGAGCCGGATCAGCTTGCCGTCCTGGTCGATCTCTTCCCGCCGAACCGGCTCGCCGAAGCCGTCGTAGTCCTCGACGATGGTGGCGCCGCCGCGCTCGGTGATCGTCAGCACCGGCTTCCCGTCCCGGTAGTAGCCGTTCCGCCAGGTCTCGTCCGGCCCGCCCACCTTTCCTTCGATGCAGCCCACGGTGGAGTAGCGCGGAGCCGACCCGCCACCGCCCGGTGCGGCGTCGAGCCAGAATCTGCGTGCTGGCAGCCTGTCCGGTAAGTCGGTCACTCCCGGGACGAAGTCCAGCACGAAAACCGCCGCTCCCGCCCGGTGTTCCGCAGCCGAGCGCAGCGTCCGCGCGTACCACGGTGAGACCGGTTCGGAACCCGACAGCAGCAGCCACACGGGGCGCCCGCGTATCCGTGCCCCGACCAGGGATGCAACCACTCGCGCCCGTGTCGCCCGCCGTCGCATGTCTCGCGTGAGCCGGCGCCGGAGGTTCCGAGCTGAACGGACCTGGCGCACCGCGGTCCGGGCGAGTTCGGCGAAGCGAACCATGAGAGCGCTTCTCACGCCTGCTCCGTGAGTCGCTCGAGCAGTTCGATCCACTCCGTCCGCCAACGCTCCTTCGAGAACCGCTCCTTGACCTCCCGCGCGCACTTACCGAGCCGCTGGGCGTAGTCGGGGTCGCTCAACACTCGCACCATGGCGTCGGCGAGGGCCTCGATGTCGCCCACCGGGACGAGCAGGCCGTCCACGTCGTGGCGGATCACCTCGGCCGGGCCGTAGTTCATGTCATAGCTGACGAACGGCGTCCCCACCCCCATCGCCTCGTTGAGCACCAGGGGCATGCCTTCGAACCACGAACTGAGCACCGTCGCCGTCGCGCCGGCGAACTTTGCCAGCGGAGCATCGGTGAAACCCGCGAACCGAACCTTCCCGGTCAGCTCGAGCTCGCCGACCAAGGCCTTGAGCTTGGACTTTTCCGAACCGGTGCCGTAGATGTCGAACCGGGCGTCGGGCACCTTCTTCGACGCGATCGCGAAGGCCCGGATGGCGTGTTCCAACCGCTTCTGCGGCTCGAGCCGGGTAACCGTGACGAGCAGGCCCGGTTCACGCTTGACCTCGTCCTCGACTTCGGGCGCCTGCGGCGTCGGGTGGTTGATCACGACGACGTTCGCGCCACTATAGCGCCGCGCGATGTCGTCGCGCTGCCGATGGGTCAGCGCCACGACGCGGTCGATCTTGTCCAAGTTGGTCAGCAAGGGCAGCCAGTTGCCCTTGGTCGCGTCTTCGGCCCGATGGGGCTTGACGGTGTGGCTGTTGTGCAGGACCGCGACCTTGCGCGCCCCGGGGTGCTTCATGTCGAGGAGCACCGAATCATGGAATCGCGTGTCGGAATACAACACGGGCCGCTCGGCCTCGGCAAGGATCTCGTCGACCCATTCCGCGACACACTGCTCGTACGTGTCGTAGGCCGTCGCCGATGGACGATGTCTGACCGTGGCGCCCGCACTGCCGTACTCCGTCTGCCAGTTGGTCAACCAGCACTCACCGGATCGGTCGAACCACCGCTGCATCGTGACCTGGCCGGTGTCCGGGTTCAGCTCCTCGCTCCGGACCAGCCCGCCCTCCTCGTCGAAGTGTTCCCGGCTCACGACGCGCCTGGCGCGATCGTGGTGCTCGATCCGCACCGGGTTTCCTTTCTTGTTCAGGTGCTTGGACTTGGCCAGGAGACCGTCGGAGTAGCAGCGCACGACGGCGCCCTTCGCGGTCTGCTCGGTGAAGCACGTGAATCCTGGTTCCTCCCGCGCGGCCACGAGCGGGTCGGGTGGTGCGCCGCCTCCGCCGGGGGCCGCTTCCCGCCAGAAGTAGCGAATCTCGACCGAGTCGGGCAGCTCCCACTGCTTGCGGATGCGGGACTGGATGTGCATCTCGCGCACCCCGTGGCTGGTCAGCAGCAAGCGCACTTTGATGCCCGCCTGCGCATACATGCGCATGCGGGCCAGTACCGCCCGCGTCACACCACCGCGTTGCAACGCAAGCGAGCGAAGGAAGAACACCGCTTCACCCGCGGATCGAGCCGTTGCGAGCTCGCTGTCGTTCACCTGGTCTCCCCATGGTTTTCTCGGCGTCGGCTGGTTTCTCGGCGTCGGCCCCGTTCGACCGGGTACACCTGTACGCGACGCGAACAGGACGTGCACACTACGCTACGCGTGGGGGTGTGCCGCGGTTGGAGCTCCCCACCGTAAACCGCCTATCCCAAGGAGATTGATGGTCCACAACGTCCGGCTTCGCCGTTTCGTGCGAAAGCACCTCCCCGAGGCGGCTCTCACCAGACTGCGAGCGATTCGCAAGGGTGCTCGCGCGTACACGGCCGCGCTCCGCACGACGCGACAAGCTGAGTCGAAGACAAAGCCGAAGCCGAAGGCCGCGCCACCGGCGAAACGCCCGGCGCCCCCGGAAACCCAGATCTTTTCCCGATTGAGCCGGGGCGAGCCGATCGACGCGGTGGCCGCGTCGACGGCTCGCGAGCTGGTGCAAGCGGAGAGAAGCACGACCGCCGTGTCGTTCGCCGACGCACTGGCGTCGAAGCCCGAAACCGCGACGGCGGGTCACCTCGCCGCAGCCGTTGTCGCCGTACACCGGAGGCTGCCCGAACTGGCCATGACGGAGTTCGCCGCAGTCCCGGCCGGGGTATGGCGGGCGAACGCGACGGCCGAGTACCTCTCCGCCGCTTACCGCTGCGACCGGCCGCAGGCCGTCGCCGCCATCCGGCAGTTCGTCGCCGACCGGCCGGACGAACTCGGCCCGCAGGACTTCTACGAAGCCGTTCGCTACGCGTTCCTATCCGACGAGCTGGAACTGGCAAATCAGGCATACACCCTCCTGGTGGAACGGGCCGCGGAGCGGCCATCGGCGTGGGAGGACGCCGAAACCGAGATCGCCTGGTTGAAACCGTGGATGACGCGCAAGCGGGGCGTGACGGCGCCGCGGCCGCCGGCGGGGCAGGTGCCGGTCGCGCTGATCGACTACCGCCAGCCGGGCCGGGAGAAGACGTCGCAGAACATCGGTGACCACGTCCAGACGCTCGCGTCGCTCGGTCACCTCGTGCGGCACCAGAACGTCAGCTTCCACGGGCCGGACGAGCTCACCGAGTTCGTCACCGAGATGCAACAACAGGTCCGTACCGAACGCCGTCTCGACTCGCCTCCGGCCGAGGTCGCGCTCTACACGGCCGATCGCGACGCATCCAACTACGAGGCCTTCCCGGAAGGCACCTGGATGCTCGCCTTCGGCTGGTACATGCACCCCTTGTTCGGCGTGCGGCACGACTTCCCGATGCACCCGAGCCTGCGGCCGCTCTTCGTCTCGTTCCACTGCAACAAACGCGAGATGCTCACCGACGACGCCATCGAGTACCTGCGCCGGTACGGACCGATCGGGTGCCGCGACTGGACGACCGTGGATCTGCTGCTGTCGCTGGATGTTCCGGCGTTCTTCTCCGGCTGCCTCACCACGACGGTGGACACGGTGTTCCCACCCGCCGAGCGCGCGGCGCAGCCCGCGACGGTTTACGTCGACGTCCCGCCGGAACAGGTGCCCGCGGGCTCGGACGCCGTGCGCCATTCCTACGTCGCGGTGAAGCGGCGCGACTTCGTCCGGAACATGCGGGACGCGGTCGCGCTGCTCGAGCGTTACCGGCGGGAGTACACGAAGGTGGTCACTTCGCGCCTGCACTGCTACCTGCCCACCCGCTCGCTCGGCCTGGAGGTCGACTTCCAGCCGAAGAGCCGCGCGGATGTCCGGTTCAACGGCTTGATCGACATCGACGACATCGAGTTCGAGCGGATCCGCACCGGGATGCTCGCCCGGCTGGAGACCGTCATGAGCGCGATCCTGGCGGGCAAGCCCGAGTCCGAGGTCTACGAGCTGTGGCGAAACGCCTGTGCCGACGTCGTCGCCGCCGCGCGCGAGCGGCACGTCGCCGCCGACCCGCTGCCCGAGCCGACGCTGAACATCGGCGAGGTCGTGGAACGGGTGCGCGGGTCCATGGCGTCGATGGGGCCGACGTTCTCCGACCCGGTCGACGTCGCGGTCCGGCTCAACGCCGGCGACGTCGACCGGCTCCCCCGCACACTCGCTTCGCTGCAAGCCAAGGCGTCGCGGCCGATCCGGGTCTGGCTCCTCGCCACGGGGTGCGGGCCTGATCAGCACCAGCGCATCCGCGATGCCTTCCCCGACCTTTCGGTGAACTGGCTCAGCTGCGACGGATCCGCCGCCGACTTGAGGCTGCTGCTGCTCCCGGAACTGCTGCGTGACCTGGATCGGGTGACGGTGCTGCCGCCGGTCGCCGTCGTCCAGGGCGACATCGCCGAGCTCGCGGGCACCGATCTCGGTTCTCACCCGATCGCCGCACGGACCACGCTCGGCACCAGGGCGTCCAGTGGCTTCGGCCGGTTCTACGGCGCGGCCAGACGCCTGCACCCGGACGCCACGGCGGCTCACGAGCTGTTCCGGCGCGTACACGCCCGTCATGCGTTCGACTTCGACGCGTTCGACACCGAGGTCATCGTCGCGGATCTGGCCCGGATGCGGGCGGACCGGCTCACCTCCGGCTTCCTGCCCTACGCCGAACGATTCGGGATGACCGCCGCGGAGGTACTCACGTTGTACGCGGGCCCGGACCGTGCGGTGCTGCCGCCGGAGTGGGCGCACGTCCCGACCAACGAACGGGTCGCCGAGCCGCAACTGGTCTACTGGCCCGGCAAGGCCAAGCCATGGCAACGCCGGTATGTGGCTCGCCGGGAACTCTGGCAGCAGCTCGCCACGGCCGATCCGCGGTAGCGAGGACACGGTAACGATGACCTGATAACGATGAAGCCCAGGCGCTGGCCGCGAGCCGTCAAGCCGCCGCTGCACCTGCTGCGGCTGCTGGCTTTCGCCGCGGTGCGCCCATGGCTCGCCAGACGCGCGGTGAAGCATCAGGGCGCCGCCGACCGGGGCCGGGTCTTCTTCGTACTCGAGCACGCCTATGGCATGGGCGGCACCATCCGATCGGTGCTCAGCCTGGCGAGCCATCTCGCGGGCAGCTTCGACGTCGAGGTGATCTCCCTTGTCCGGCGGCGCGCCGAACCCTTCTTCGCACTGCCGCCCGGCGTCCGTGTCCGGGTGCTGTACGACCAGACGCAGCAGGCTCGGCGTCCAGTGCTCGCTCGGCTGCCGAGCCTGCTGGTCCATGAAGAGGACGGTGCGTACTCCGCTTGCTCCGCGCTCACCGACCTGCGTCTGCTGCGCACGCTCGCCGCGCTCCCACCCGGAATCCTGATCACCACCAGGCCGGCGTTCAGCCTGATCGCGGCCAGGCTCAAGCCACCGCAGCTGGTGTCGCTCGCACAGGAACACGTCAGCCACCGCAATCACCGGCCAGGGGTCGCCCGGGCCGTCGCGCACGACTACCCACGCCTGCCCGCGCTCGTCGTCCTCACCGAGGACGACGAGCGCTTCTACGCGCGGCTGTGTGAGGGCTCTGGCACCGCCGTCGTGCGGATCCCCAATGCGCTCACGCCCATCGAGCCGGTCACTGGTCACCGGCGCGAGGTGATCGTCAGCGCCGGTCGGTTGCTCGGACAAAAGCGCTTCGATGTCCTTATCGACGCATTCGGCGCCGCCGCCACGAAGCACCCCGGCTGGGAATTGCACATCTGTGGCTCTGGGAGCGAACGCGATAATCTACGCGAACGCGTCGATCGCCTACGGCTGGGAGGTCGGGTCCACCTCAGCGGCCGTACCCAGCAGATCGGCGCGGTCTTTTCGCGCGCTTCGGTGTTCGCACTCACGGCCAGGAACGAAGGCTTCGGACTGGTCGTCATCGAAGCGATGCGATGCGGCCTGCCCGTCGTGTGCTTCGACAGCGGCGGACCGGCAGAGATCGTCACCCACGGTCATGACGGGTTGCTCGTTCCCGACGGCGACACCGAAGCCTTCGGCGCCGCGCTCGCCGAGCTCATGGCAGACGAACCCCGGCGTGCACGGATGGGGGCGGCCGCGGCCGCCACGTCGAAGAAGTACGACATGAGCAATATCGGGCCACTCTGGGACGAACTGCTTGGCTCCTTGGCCGCACGGCGGACCGATGCCGGCTAGCTGGTCAGCGGTTGGGCCAGCCGCCAATCGGCTGACGGGGCCGCCCGAATGGATCAGAGCTCTAGATATATCAGCTGCTCGTCAAACCCCCGAAGACGGACCAACGTCAGCATCCCAGGCAAACCGACGCCCGATTTTTTGCGGTAAAGGAAGTTTCCCCAGCCGCCCCACGGAAATCGCAGAGTCGCGGAAACCTCTAAATGTTGTACGGGGTAACGTTCTGAAGGCCTGCTGCTGAACTCACGCAGACCTTGAGGTGAAAATTTCAGTGCCAACCGCTGCAGTCCTGCTCGCTACGTCGGTCAGTGCCGACGACTCCCCCGCCGCCGCGCTCAACTGCGGTCCGACGACGCTGATCGCGCGTTTGACGGACCAACTACAGCGTCTCGGTGTCGACCGTGGATGGGTGCTCACCCGGCCCAGCTGGGAACCGGAAATCAAGGCGATCGCTGCGGCCAGCGATCTCCAACTGGAAGTCCGCACCAGCCCGAGTACCGCACAAGACCTGCGAACCGTCGCCGACATCGCCGCGACGGTCGAATCACCGGTCACCAACATCGTGCTCGCGTCCGCCGACATCCTGACGCACCGCGAGGCGCTCGCCGGGCTGCTCGCCGACCCGCGCATCTCCACCGGAATCCTCAGCACCACCGCCAGCCCCAAAGGCTCGTGGGCGCCTCGGACCAGAGCCGAACGGGGCCGCCTCGTCAGTGCCGGATCGGGCTATCACAAGGTGCGGAAGCCGACGGGCTACTTCCTCGGCGTCCTCAAGATCGACCTGAAGGACCGTGACCAGCTCGTGCGGTCGGTCCGGCAGCTGGCAGACCTCACCGAACACCCGGTCCCGCCGCGCTGGGAGGAGGCCTTCCAGCTCAAGCGTGCCCGGTGGCGGCGCGGGCTCACGCTGAAGTCGCTGACAACCCCCGAGGGCGAGGTCCCGGTCGCGACCGAGGAAGAGCTCGACGCGCTCCCGCTTGACGAAGAGTCGGCTCGCACGCTCGAGCTGCGGACATCCGCGAACTTGCAAGACGCCCTTCCGCTCATTCTGGTCGGGCTCGTCCGTTCGCGGGTACACCTGACCAACAGCTACCTCCGCGAACTGTTCTGGGCCCGCCCGCTGTCGCAGGAGACGACCGACGCGGCCACCGAGAAGCTCGGCAACTACGACGAGGACAGGGTCCTGCTGAACTCGGCGGTGAAGGGCAGCGACGGGTTCTTCACGACCCACTTCGTCAGCCCCTACTCCCGCTACATCGCCCGCTGGGCGGCCCGCCGGGGCTTCACCCCCAACGGGATCACCACGTTCTCCATGGCACTCGGCACGTTGGCCGCGGTCGCTTTCGCCCTGGGGTCCCGGCCAGGGCTCATCGCGGGCGCGCTCCTGCTGCAGGCGGCGTTCACCTTCGACTGCGTCGACGGCCAGCTCGCCCGTTACACCCGGCGGTTCTCCAAGCTCGGCGCGTGGCTCGACTCGGTGTTCGATCGCGGCAAGGAGTACGTGGTCTTCGCCGGTCTGGCGATCGGCGCCACGACCGGCTTCGGTGACAACGTATGGGCGCTCGCGGCGGCCGCGCTGGCCTTGCAGACGGTCCGGCACACCGTGGACTTCTCGTTCGCGGCGTCGCGCCACCAGGTCCTGGCGGCGCTCCCGGTCGTCCCCCTGGACCAGCCGGAGGACAGGCGGGTCTCGGCCGCGGATGCCGAAGCCCCGGTCACAGCTGAAGAGGCGGACGAGGACGAAGTGGTGGAAGAAGAACCAGAACCACAGAAGAACGGCTCGGCACTGGCGCGGGTCGGAAAGATGGCCGTCCGGTTGTCCAGGGCACTCGAGCGGAGGTCCTGGATGCGCTGGCTCAAGAAGATCGTCGTCCTGCCCATCGGCGAGCGGTTCGCGTTGATTTCGCTCACCGCCGCACTGTGGGAGCCCCGCGTCACCTTCATCGCCCTGCTGGTTTGGGGCGGCTTCGCGCTGGCATACCAGCTCACCGGGCGTATCCTGAGGTCGGTGGCGGCATGAGCGATCTAGTCATATACCAGGACAACGGACCGCTGGCGACCCCGATCGCCCGCCGCTTCGCCGCCGCACGGGGCACCAAGAAGGCCGGCCGGATGAGCTGGCTGGTGCCGCCGCTGCTGCGCGCCCTCGAATACGGCGCCTACGTCGCGCTGGCCTTGCTCTTCGAGCCGGACGCCTTGCCCGCGTGCTTCGCACTGATGTGCGCCCTGGCTTTCCACCATTACGACGTCGTCTATCGACTCCGCCATCAGCGGTCCAGCCCTCCGCAGTGGGTCCGGTTCGCCGGTGGCGGATGGGAGCTCCGCCTGCCGATCGCGTGCGTGCTCGCGGCCGTCGGCTGGCTCGAGCTCGGCATGATCGTGGCCGCAATCGCACTCGGCACCTTCTTCGTGGCCGAGAGCGTCAACAGCTGGCGGCGGTTCACGCAGCCGGCATCGCTCTATGAAGACGAGGAGGACGAAGAAGAGTGATTGGAATGGTGCTCGCAGCAGGTGCGGGCAGGCGCCTGCAGCCGCTGACGGACGGGCTGCCGAAGACTCTCCTGCCGGTGGACGGCGAACGGACGATCCTGGACATCGCGCTCGGGAACATGCGGCACGTCGGCATGGACGACGTCGTCGTCGTGACCGGTTTCGCCGCTGAGCGCATCGAGGAGCGCGTCCCCGACCTTCAACGGCGCTACGGGTTGAAGCTGCACACCGTCTTCAACGACCGCGCCGAGGAGTGGAACAACGCCTACTCGCTCTGGATGGCCCGGGACTTCTTCAGCGAGGGCGTGTTGCTGGCCAACGGCGACACGGTGCATCCCGCGAGCGTCGAGGAGAGCCTCCTGGCCGCGCGCGGGCCGGACATCCTGCTCGCCGTCGACGACGTCAAGCAGTTGGGTGAAGAGGAAATGAAGGTGATCCTCGACGCCGATGGCACGGTGCGGCGGATCAACAAGGCCATCGACCCGCCGTCCGCAGCGGGCGAGTACATCGGCGTCACGCTGATCGAGCCGGTGGCCGCCACGCCCCTCGCGGCGGCGTTGGAGACCACATGGTCACGGGATCCGTCGCTGTACTACGAGGACGGCTACCAGCAGCTCGTTGAGTCGGGTGGCAAGGTGCACGTCGCGCCCATCGGCAAGGTCGACTGGGTCGAGGTAGACAACCACGACGACCTCGCGATCGCCAGGGAGGTCGCGTGCCGCTGCTAGCCCGCATGGTGGAGTCTCCGCTCAGCATCGACATCCGAGCCGGCGCCGTCGGCCGGTTGGCGGAGCTGCTTGCCGACGGCCGCATCTCGTCGGGCGGCCGGGTCGCGATCGCGGTGGGCGCGGGCCTGGGCGAGGAGATCGCCCAGACGGTGCGCCCCCAGCTCGACAACGCGGACATCTTCCATCTCGATGGCGGCACGGTCGACTACGCGCGCGAATTCGCCGATCGGCTGCGTGGCTCCTTCTATGACGCGGTGGTCGGCATCGGCGGTGGCAAGACGATCGACGTGGCGAAGTACGCGGCGAGCATGGTCGGGCTGCCCATGGTGGCGGTCGCGACCAGCCTGGCCAACGACGGGCTCGCTTCGCCGGTGGCCTCCCTCGAGCACGGTGAGCAAAAGGGCTCCTTCGGGGTGCACATCCCCATCGCGGTCATCGTCGACCTCGACTACGTGCGCGAGAGCCCGCTCCAGTGGATCAAGGCAGGCATCGGTGACGCCCTGAGCAACCTGTCGGCGCTGGCGGACTGGTGGCTGGCCAGCCGGGTCCGCGGGGACGAGGTCGACGGCCTGGCCGCCGCCCTCGCGCGCTCCGGCGCCGAGGCGGTGCTCTACCACACCGAGCCGATCGAGTCGGATGCGTTCCTGCACACGCTCGCCGAAGCGCTGGTACTCAGCGGCCTCGCGATGTCCATCGCGGGCAACAGCCGCCCGTGCAGCGGTGCCTGCCATGAGATCTCGCACGCCATCGACGCGCTCTACCCGGGCAACGCCCGCCACGGCGAGCAGGTCGCCGTGGGTGCGCTGTTCGCGTCGTTCCTCCGCGACGACGACTTCGTCGGCCCGTTGGACGCCTGCCTGCGTCGCTACGGCGTCCCGCGGCTACCCGCGGACCTCGGACTCACCAACGAGCAGTTCTGCACGGCCGTGAGCACCGCGCCCACCACCCGGCCCGACCGGTTCACCGTTCTTGAGGATCTCAGCCTTGACTCAGAACAGATCAGAAAGCGAGTCGATGAGTTCGTCGAAACCTTCAGTCGCTGAGCTGCGTGAGGTCGCCCAGCCGGAATCGATCATGGGCAGGGTCAGCGCCGAGCACTGGGCGGGGCGGCTCTACATGCGCCACGTGTCGGTGTACTTCACCCGTTGGCTGCTGCCCACGCGTCTGACTCCGGACGGCGTCACTTGGCTGATGATCGGTAGCGGGCTCGTCGCCGCCGCGTTCGTCGCGCTCCCCTCCCTCTGGGCAGCCGCGCTCGCCGTGGTGTTCATTCAGCTGCAGCTGCTGTTCGACTGCTCGGACGGCGAACTCGCACGCTGGAGACGGAATACCGGGGCGACCGGCGTCTACCTCGACCGCATCGGGCACTACTCGACCGACGCCGCGCTCGTGGCCGCGCTCGGAGTGCGGGCCGACGGCGGCTTCGGGTCGATCGACGGCTGGACCACGGTGGGCCTCGCGACGGCCGTGCTGGTGCTGATGATCAAGTCCGAGACGGATCTCGTGCACGTCGCACGCGCCTACGACGGGCGTCCCATGGCTTCCGACGAAGAGGCCGTGATGAAGCCACGCGGGCTGCGCAACCTGCGTTCCCTCATCGCCTACTTCCCGTTCCACCGAGCACTGCTCGCGATCGAACTCAGCGTCCTGGCGCTGATCGCGGCCGTCGTCGACGCGATCGGCGGGTCCCTGCTCGGCAGCCAGATCCTGACCATCGCGCTCGTCCCGGTAGCGTTGATCGTGGTGAGCGGCCACCTGCTGAGCATCCTAGTGTCGCGGAGGTTGCGATGAACCCAACGATCGCGTGCGTCGTGCTGACACAGGCGAAGCGACCGGACGAACTCAAGCGGGCCGTGGAGTCCGTGCTGGGTCAGCGCGGGGTGGACGTCGATCTGATCGTCGTCGGCAACGGTGCCCGGCCGGACAACCTGCCGGACGACGTCCGCATCAAGGAGCTGCCCGAGAACGTCGGTATCCCGGCGGGACGCAACGCCGGCATCGACGAAGTCACCGGCGAACTGCTGCTTTTCCTGGACGACGACGCTTACCTGGCCGATGACAACTTCCTCGCACGCGCGGCCGGCCTGTTCGCCGCCGACCCGAACCTGGGCGTCGTGCAGCCCCGGGTGCTCGATCCCGAAGGGGAACGCAGTCCCCGGCGGTTCGTGCCGCGGCTGCGGGTCGGCGACGATCGCAGCAGCAGCGATGTCGTCGTGTTGTGGGAAGGCACCTGTGTCGCGCGGCGGGTCACGCTCGAAAGGTCGGGCGCGTGGCCGGGCGAGTTCTTCTTCATGCACGAAGGCATCGAGCTCGCGTGGCGCGTCATCGACGCCGGGTACACCGTGCGTTACTGCGGCGAGCTGGAGACCTACCACCCCGCCGTCGCACACGAGCGTCATCCTGACGTTTACTACCAGGGTGCTCGAAACCGGGTGTGGCTGGCCAAGCGCAACCTGCCTGCCGTCATCGCGGTGCTGTATCTGGGCAACTGGCTCATCCTCGACTTCGCGAGGGTCCGCCGGCTGGCAGCCGCGAAGGAGCTGCTCCGCGGCTACTACGACGGCCTGCGCCTGCCCGGTGGCGGTCGCCGCCCGATCAGCTGGCGGGCCGCGTGGCGCATGACCAGGGCGGGGCGGCCCCCGCTGATCTGACCACGTCTCGATTTTCCGGGTCGAAGGGTGCTGACTCAGCGCAAACGACGCGGGCTGAAGAGGAAGCCGGCACCCCACGCCATGTGCATCGTCGCGCACACCAGCGGCAGCCGGGCACGGGAATTCGCAGGCAGGCCACGGCCGACCAGCGTCGAGCCGGCGATGATCGCGACGGCATATCCCCCGGGCAGGATCAACGCCGGAGCGAAGCCTGCCACTCCTGCCGCCGTGCCACTCACCACGCCGAGGACGGCGAGCGGCGGCGCTAGATAGCGCAGGTTCAGCGTCTCGCGGTGCCGTCGGACGACGGCGCGGCGCCATTGACCGGTCTGGAAGTACTGCTTCGCCAGTTTGCGGATGTTCGGCCTTGGACGGTAGGCCACGCGCATCTCCGGCGTGAACCACACGGTGCCGCCCGATCGCCGCAGGCGATAGTTCAGTTCCCAGTCCTGGGCGCGGCGCATGGCCTCGTCGTAGCCGCCGACCCGCTCGAGTGCCGAACGCCGGAAGGACCCGAGGTACACGGTCTCGGCGGGCCCGGCCGACCCGCCGACGTGAAACCGCGCGCCGCCGACGCCGAGCCAGCTGTTGGTCGCTCGGGCGACCGCACGCTCGAAGGGCGTGGTCCCCTCGGCGTCCATGGACCCGCCGACGTTGTCCGCGCCGGTCTGCTCGAGCACTTCGACCGCGGTGCTGACGTAATCCGGCGGCAGGACGCAATGTCCGTCGACTCGGACGAGGATGTCGTGCCGGGCCTTTTTGATCGCACGATTGAGGCCGATCGGGGTGGCGCCCGCCGGATTGGCCACGGTCGTCACGCGCTCGTCCTCGGTCGCGATGCTCGCCGCTATCTCGTCCGTCGCGTCATCGGACGGCCCAAGAGCCATGATCAGCTCGAACGGTCCGGGATAGTCTTGGCGGAGCACAGCCTCAACGGCAGAGCGCATGTGCTGCTCTTCGTTGAGCACCGTCATGATCACCGAAACACCGGGTTTGTCGTCGTCGGTGCCTGCTCCCTCGGGCAGGGATTGCGATCGCGGTTTCATAAGGACGCCGACCTTACCTGTGGGTGAACGGAGTATGCCAACAACCCACCTACATAGTGAATTTTTGACGATCCCGCTGCCGGCCGCCACCCTTTCGCTGTGCGAGTGTGACGCTCGGACGGTAGGTCGGGCTGAACGTCACACTCACCCAACCTCGCCCGCCCCTCAGAGGCTGGCGATGAGCCGCTCTACCCGCTCGTCGACGTTGCGGAACGGGTCCTTGCACAGCACGGTGCGCTGCGCCTGGTCGTTGAGCTTGAGGTGCACCCAGTCGACGGTGAAGTCACGCTGCGCGGCCTGCGCCGCCGCGATGAAGTCGCCCCGCAGCTTCGCCCTCGTCGACTGTGGCGGCGTGTCCTTGGCGAGCTCGATCTCGCTGTCGTCGGTCACCCGCTTGACCAGCCCCTTGCGCTGCAGCATGTCGAAGATGCCGCGGCCGCGGCGGATGTCGTGGTAGGCCAGGTCGAGCTGGGCGATGCGCGGGCTCGACAGGTCTAGGTCGTGCTTGGCCCGGTAGCGATCGATGAGCCGGTGCTTGATGGCCCAGTCGACCTCGGTGTCGATCTTGCTGTAGTCCTGCTGCTCGACCGCCTCGAGCGCGCGGCCCCACAGCTCGACGACCTGCTTGGCGATGGCGTCGCCGCCGTTACTCTCCAGATGCTGCACCGCACGGGCGTGGTACTCGCGCTGGATGTCCAGCGCGGAGGCCTCCCTGCCGCCCGCGAGCCGGACCTGCCTGCGCCCCGTCAGGTCGTGGCTGATCTCTCGGATGGCGCGAATCGGGTTGTCCAGCGTGAAGTCCTTGAACTGCACACCTTCCTCGATCATCTGCAGCACCAGGTTGGCAGTGCCGACCTTGAGCAGCGTGGTCGGCTCGGCCATGTTCGAGTCGCCGACGATGACGTGGAGCCTGCGGTAACGCTCGGCGTCGGCGTGCGGCTCGTCCCTGGTATTGATGATCGGCCGGGACCGGGTGGTCGCGCTCGAGACACCTTCCCAGATGTGCTCGGCGCGCTGGGACAGGCAGAACACCGCACCTCGCGGCGTCTGCAGCACCTTGCCCGCGCCGCAGATCAGCTGCCTGCTGACCAGGAACGGCAGCAGCACATCGGCGATACGGGAGAACTCCCCGGAACGCCCGACCAGGTAATTCTCATGGCATCCGTAGGAATTGCCCGCGGAGTCGGTGTTGTTCTTGAACAGGTAGATGTCACCGCCGATGCCCTCATCGGCCAGCCTGCGCTCGGCGTCGACCAGCAGATCTTCCAAGATCCGCTCCCCCGCCTTGTCGTGGGTGACCAGCTGGGCGAGGTCATCGCACTCCGCCGTCGCGTACTCGGGATGCGAGCCCACGTCGAGGTAGAGCCGAGAGCCGTTGGACAGGAACACGTTCGACGAGCGACCCCAGGACACCACCCGGCGGAACAGATACCTCGCCACCTCATCCGGTGAGAGTCTCCGCTGGCCGTGGAAGGTGCACGTGACCCCGAACTCGGTCTCGATGCCAAAGATCCGACGCTGCATGACCCAATGCTATGCGCTCCGAGCGAGATTGCGGTGAGCCGTTTAGGCGGTGCCGCAAAATTCGCGTTACGTTGCTGGTGTGACGGACCCAGTTGGACGCCGCCGGCGCGGCGTGAGCCGGGCGGATCGCGCCCTCATGCGCCGGTCCGCCAGATTGCGCCCGACCGGCGCGGACGAGGCGCTGCGCGTGCTTTCGCGAGCCGCCAACCACGGTGTGCTGTGGTGGGCCGTCGGCGCCGTCCTCGCCACCCGTAAGGGCCCGACCAGGCGGGCGGCGCTGCGCGGAACCGCGGCGATCGCCGGTGCGAGCGCCAGCGCGAACCTGCTGGGCAAGCGGCTGTTTCCCCGGCGCAGGCCCGCCGCGGTAGAGGTGCCCGTGCGCCGCAGGCTCGTCCGCAGACCGACCTCGTCCTCGTTTCCGTCCGGGCACGCCGCGTCCGCCGCCGCCTTCGCGACCGCTGTGAGCATGGAGGCGCCCGCCGCCGGGGTCGCGGTCGGTGGGCTGGCCGCCGCCGTGGCGTACTCACGGGTGCACACCGGAGTCCACTGGCCCAGCGATGTCGGCGCCGGCGTGCTGATCGGCGTAGCGGCGGCCGCCGCTACCCGGCATTGGTGGCCGCTGCATTCCGACGCACCCGCGCACACCGCGCACCGGGCGTCGGCACCGGTCATGCGGGACGGCGAGGACATGCTCGTCGTCGTCAATCCCACCTCCGGCGATGCGACCATCGATCCGATCCGGCAATGCAAGGTCGCCTGGCCATCGGCGACCTTCATTTATCCGGAACGGGGCGTCGACCTGCGCGCCCAGCTCCAGCGCGAGATCGATGAGCGGGGTGATGCCGTGCGCGCGCTCGCCGTCGCGGGCGGCGACGGCACCGTGGCCGCTGTCGCCTCAGTCGCCGCCGACAACGACCTGCCGCTGGCCCTCATCCCCGCCGGCACCCTCAACCACTTCGCCCGTGACGTCGGCGTGCGGTCGATGCCCGAGGCGGACGCGGCCACCGAAGCGGGGGCGGCCGTCGGCATCGATCTCGGCGAGGTGACCATCGCCTACGGCGAGGGTGACGGTGATGACAACGAGATCCGGCGCTGGTTCGTCAACACCGCCAGCCTCGGCGCGTACCCCGAGATGGTGCGGATGCGCGAGTGGCTGCAGCGTAAGCATCCCAAGTGGCCGGCGGCGGCGATCGCCACGGCGCGGGTGCTACGCAGGGCGCGGCCGTTGCGCGTCGAGCTCAACGGCAAGCGGCGTTCGCTGTGGATCCTGTTCGTCGGAAACGGCGATTACTCTCCCGCGACGGGCATCACGCCGCCCCGGCGGCCCGCCATGGACACCGGAGTGCTCGACGTCCGCTACCTGCGGGCGGACGCGCCGTTCTCCCGTGCGCGATTCCTGTTCGGCGCCATCACGAACTCGCTGCACGCCAGCCACGTCTACCGGCACGAACACCTCGCAGAGCTCGACGTCCGGCTCCTCGGGGGCAACCGCAGGATCGCCACCGATGGCGAACTCGGCCCGCTGGGTAACCACTTCCGGTTCCGCTCGCGGGCCAGCGCGCTCACGATCTACCGCTCGTAACGGCAGGATCCCCTGGCCCATCCGGCGGGGTCATTCAGCACCGTCCTAGGACTCCTCGCCCGAATCCTTCGACTTGTCCGGCTTGTCGTCCTGGCGCTTTGCTTTCGGCTTCACCGATGGCTTGTCGCCGCCGCCACCGGGCAGCAACGCGTCCAACGCAGCGCCGGTGATCCGCCGGAACGCCCGGCGTGGCCGGGACCGCTCGAGCACGGCGACCTCGAGCTTGCCCAGCTCCGCGCCGTTGCTCAGGCCCGCTTGCAGCGCCGATACCGCGAGCCGGAATGCGTCGGCCAGCCCGCAGCCGTCCGAGTAGCTGTCCTTGAGCTTGGTCACCACGGGTTCCGTCTGGCCGCCCATGACCAGGAACTGCGGCTCGTCGACGATGGAGCCGTCGTAGGTCAGCCGGTAAAGCTGATCAACCGCGGCGTCCTGCCCGACCTCGGCGACGGCTAACTCGACCTCGAAGGGCTTGACCTGCTCGGTGAAGATCGAGCCGAGCGTCTGGGCGTAGACGTTGGCGAGCTGGCGGGCGGAAACGTCGCGCCGGTCGTAGGAGTACCCCTGCAGGTCGACGTGCCGGATGCCGGCTCGCCGCAAGCTCTCGTACTCGCTGTAGCGGCCGGCGGCGGCGAAGCCGATCCGGTCGTAGATCTCGGAAATCTTGTGCAAGGTGGTCGACGGGTTCTCCGCGACGAACAGCAGGCCGTCGGCGTACTTGAGCGCGACCACACTGCGGCCGCGGGCGATCCCTTTACGCGCGTACTCCGAGCGGTCGCGCATCAACTGTTCTGGTGAGGCGTACAGCGGCATGGTCACGGCTGGTAGCTCCGATCTGCTTCGTCGGACGGGGTCATGAGGATGGGGGGGTGGCCCGCGGCCTCAGCCGACCTGGCCGGGCCTGCTGCGCCGCTCGGCGATGACCGACTCGGCGATGGCCGAGGTGCGCTCCTCCGGAATCTGCGTGGCACCTTCGGCGGCGGTGATCGTGACGACCTGCGGGAAGATGCGGCGGACCAGATCCGGGCCACCGGTCGCGGTGTCGTCGTCGGCCGCGTCGTAGAGGGCGGCGATGGCGGAGCGGGCCGCTGCCTCGGCATCGGCGCGCGGGTCGTACATCTTCTTCAGCGCTGACTTGGCGTACGGCGAGCCGGAGCCGATCGAGTGATACCCCGCGCGTTCCTCATAGCGGCCGCCGGTCACGTCGAACGAGATGATCCGCCCGGCCCGGGCGGGGTCGGTCGCGTCGGTGTCGAACCCGGCGAACATCGGCACCGCCGCGAGCCCGGCCATGGCGACTTCCAGATTGGAACGCACCATCATCGCCAGCTTGTTCGTCTTGCCGTCCAGCGAAAGCGAAACGCCCTCGATCTTCTCGTAGTGGGCGAGCTCCACCGCATAGAGCCGGACCATCTCCAGGGCGATGCCCGCGGTCCCCGCGATGCCGACGGCGGAGTACTCGTCGGTGACGTAGACCTTCTCGAGGTCCCGCGCGGCGATGGTGTTGCCTGCGGTGGCCCGGCGGTCGCCCGCGATCAGCACACCCGAGTCGAAGGTGAGCGCGACGATCGTGGTGCCGTGCGGCACGTCCGGAACGGCACCGTCACGGAGCCGGCTCGTCGGCAGCATCTGGGGCGCCTGGGCGCGGAGGAAATCGGTGAAGGACGAGGTCTGAGCGGTCAGGTAGGCCGATGACAGCGGGCCGCCCCTAGCGGCGGACGAGGGGTAATCCATGCGTGCTCGTGGTTCCCATCTTTAAGTGACTGGCGTTGGACATGCGAGCCGGGCGTTGTGTGCCCGGTCCGAAGGTAGCCGATCCGCCGGGGCAGGCATGCTCGGCCCGGTCGGCTCAGCTGGACCGGGCGCTACGGCCGGCCACGCTCGCCGAGAGGCCGAGCCGCCGCCCCAGGAGGCTACTGGCCGCCCTTCTGCACGTAGGCGCGGACGAAATCTTCCGCGTTCTCTTCGAGTACGTCGTCGATCTCGTCGAGGATCGTGTCCACGTCCTCGCCGAGCTGCTCACGACGTTCCTGGCCTGCGGGGCCACCACCTTCGACTTCGTCGTCGGAGTCGCCCCCGCCGTGCTTCTCGATCTTTTCCTGCGCCATCACGCCTCCTGATCACGAGGTTCTCCTTCGACCAGGTTACCCAGGCCGACCGACGTTGCGTCAGATTTCCAGCCTCGACATCATCACGACGTCAGGGCTTCCACCAATTGCTCGGCAGTGTCCGCTTCGTCCAATAACCGCCCGACATGAGCTTTTGTTCCACGCAGCGGCTCCAGCGTCGGAATGCGGACGAGGGACTCCCGGCCGATGTCGAAAATCACCGAGTCCCACGATGCCGCCGCGATCGAGGCCGCATATTTCTCGAGCGCCCTGCCCCGGAAATACGCCCTGGTGTCCTGTGGCGGCGTCGTGATCGCCGCCTGCACCTCTTCTTCGGTGACGAGCCGTTTGATCGAACCTCGGGTCACCAGCCGGTTGTACAGACCCTTGTCCAGCCGCACGTCCGAGTACTGCAGGTCGATGAGGTGCAGCCGGGGCGCCGCCCAGCCCAGCCGGTCACGTTGCCGGTAACCGTCGAGCAGCCGGAGCTTGGCCACCCAGTCCAGCCGGTCGGCGCATTCCGCCGGGTCGCGGGACAGTGCGTCGAGGATCTCGCCCCAGACCTTCAGCACGTCGGCCGACGCCGGGTCGGCTTCGCTTTCGACATGCTTCAGCGCGCGCTCGTGATAGGCGTACTGCAGGTCGAGCCCGGTGTACTCGTGGCCGTCGACCAGCTCCACCTTCGCCTTCAGGGTGGGGTCGTGGCTGATCTGGCGTACCGCGCGCACCGGCTCCCGCAGCTTCAGGTCGTCGAAGCTGACGCCGCTTTCGATCATGTCGAGCACGATCGCGGTGCTGCCCAGCTTCAGGTAGGTCGAGTACTCCGCGAGGTTCGCGTCACCGATGATGACGTGCAGCCTCCGGTACTTGTCTGCATCGGCGTGCGGCTCATCCCTGGTGTTGATGATGCCGCGCTTGAGGGTGGTCTCCAGGCCGACCTCGACCTCGATGTAGTCGGCACGCTGCGAGAGCTGGAAGCCGTCATCCTCGCCCTGCTGCCCGATGCCGACCCTGCCGGAGCCGGTCATGACCTGGCGGGAGACGAAGAACGGGGTGAGCCCGCCGATGACGGAGGTGAACGGGGTCGAGCGCGCCATCAGGTAGTTCTCGTGCGTGCCGTAGCTGGCGCCCTTGCCGTCGACGTTGTTCTTGTACAGCTGCAGGCGTGGCTGGCCCGGGACGGTCGCGGCCTTCATCGACGCCTGCTCCATCACCCGCTCCCCCGCCTTGTCCCAGATGACGGCGTCGCGCGCGTTGGTGACTTCCGGCGCGGAGTACTCCGGGTGGGCGTGATCGACGTAGAGCCGCGCGCCGTTGGTCAGGATCACGTTGGCGGCGCCCAGATCCTCGACATCGGGCTCGTGCGGCGGCCCGCCGGGGCCGGTCAGGTCGAAGCCGCGGGCGTCTCGCAGCGGCGACTCCACCTCGTAGTCCCACCGCGCACGCCGCGCACGCGGGATGTCCACCGCTGCGGCATAGGCCAGCACGATCTGCGTGGAGGTCAGTACCGGGTTCGCCGTCGCATCGCCCGGCACCGCGATGCCGTACTCCACCTCTGTGCCCATGATCCGCCGCATGTTGTGTCCCATCCCACGTCGGTGCGCTCGGCGAGGATCCCACCTCAACGACCATCACGCTCATTCGATCAGCTGAGCAGCTCCGACCGGCCCTTATCGGGCGCAGCCAGGTACCCGATACCCACCCTACGGCCACGTCGCGACGGCCTTGCCACCGTGGGTGGTGATGAGCGGCGGGTGCCGAGCGTTGGGTGAGTGTGACATTCGGTCCGACCTACCGGCTCAACCTCACACTCGCACAAGCCGCGCGCGTGCCGAGGTTGCCGGGTGCGCGGTGCGCACCCGGCAACCTCGCGTGCCCTTACAGGTACTGACCGGTGTTGGTCGCGGTGTCGATCGCCCGCCCGGAGTCCTGGTTCTTGCCGGTGACCAGCGTGCGGATGTAGACGATCCGCTCGCCCTTCTTGCCGGAGATCCGCGCCCAGTCGTCCGGGTTGGTGGTGTTGGGCAGGTCCTCGTTCTCGGCGAACTCGTCCACGATCGCATCGAGCAGGTGCTGCACCCGCAGGCCGGGCTGTTTCGTCTCCAGCACCGACTTGATCGCCGCCTTCTTCGCCCGGTCGACGATGTTCTGGATCATCGCGCCGGAGTTGAAGTCACGGAAGTACAGCACTTCCTTGTCACCGTTGGCGTAGGTGACTTCGAGGAACCGGTTGTCGTCGCTCTCCTCATACATGCGCTCGACCGTGTGTTGGATCATCGCGTCGATCGTCGCCTTCGGGTCCCCGCCGAACTCGGTGAGGTCGTCGGCGTGGATCGGCAGCGTGTTGAGCAAGTACTTGGAGAAAATGTCCTTGGCCGCCTCGGCGTCCGGCCGCTCAATCTTGATCTTGACGTCGAGCCTGCCGGGACGCAGGATCGCCGGGTCGATCATGTCTTCACGGTTCGACGCGCCGATGACGATGACATTCTCCAACCCCTCGACACCGTCGATCTCGCTGAGCAGCTGCGGCACGATGGTGGTCTCGACGTCCGAGGACACCCCGCTACCCCTGGTACGGAAGATCGAGTCCATCTCGTCGAAGAACACGATCACCGGGGTGCCCTGCGAAGCCTTCTCCCGCGCCCGCTGGAAGATCAGCCGGATGTGCCGCTCGGTCTCACCGACGAACTTGTTGAGCAGCTCGGGACCCTTGATGTTGAGGAAGTAGGACTTGGCCTCCTTCGCGCCTGCCGCATCCCCCTTGCCCTCGGCGACCTGCTTGGCCAGCGAGTTCGCCACCGCCTTCGCGATGAGCGTCTTACCGCAGCCCGGCGGGCCGTAGAGCAGCACGCCCTTCGGCGGCCGCAGCTGATACTCCAGGTACAGATCGGAGTGCAGGAACGGCAGCTCGACGGCGTCGCGAATCTGCTCGATCTGCCGGAACAGGCCGCCGATGTCCTCGTAGCGCACATCGGGCACCTCCTCCAGCACGAGATCCTCGACCTCCGCCTTCGGCACCCGCTCGTAGGCGTAGCCGGCCTTGGTGTCGACCAGCAGCGAATCACCGGGCTTGAGGGTGCCCTCGGCGAGCGGATCCGACAGCCACACGATCCGCTCCTCGTCGGCGTGGCCGGCCACGAGCGCTCGGGCGCTGCCGTCCTCCGTGCTGGGCGAGAGCACCTCGCGCAGCCCGCACACCTCGCCGGTGCGTTCGAAGCCGCCGGCCTCCACGACCGTCAACGCCTCGTTGAGCCGCAGCGCCTGCCCGCGTTGCAAGCTCTCGACATCGACGGTCGGCGAGACCGAAACCCGCATCTTCCGCCCGGACGTGAACACGTCGACGGTGCCGTCCTCGAACTTGGCGAGGAAGACGCCGTAGCCACTGGGCGGCTGCGCCAGACGGTCCACTTCCTCGCGCAGCGCGAGCAGCTGGCTGCGGGCGTCCCGCAAGGTCTCGACCAGCTTGGTATTGCGTTCGGTGAGCTGTGCGATGCGTTCCGACGCCTCGGCGAGGCGCTGCTCGAGCACGCGATCACTCTTCAGCGAGCCTGCCGTGCGTCGCCTCAGCAGGGCGACCTCTTCTTCCAGGAACCGGATCTGCCGCGCCTGCTCCTCTGTCACTTCGGGATCAGTCGCGGCAGGTGTATCTGCCGGATTACTGCTCTCTGGGTCGGCTTCCTCATGCCTGCCACCGGGGCGGTCGTGTTGCATGCGGCACCTCCTCGCGCGCTATTTATCTCAACGGTACCGGCCATCACCGTCATTCGAAGCCCTTCTCGCATCACAGAACGGGCGAGTCGTGTAAAGATCATGCGGCGTTGGTAAACGCAATGCTCCGACTCGGTACACAATGAGTATGCGGTGCGGTTACTCACTGTTCACCTCCCTCGCTCGGCGATGAGTCACTGCTGGGCCTGACGGATGAGCACGGTCCTCGCCCGTCGCCGTCCCCGTCAAGACATGACGACCGGGAGTGTGCCAGGCTGCGAGCAGCGCAGGATTGCTGACGTCACACAACATTCACCTAACGGTTGACCACCTTCGCCGGCGGCAGGGACCGGTGAGGGCGGCGCGGGCGTCAGCAGCGAGGACTTAAGGGGCTTGCATGACCAATCCGCCACACCCGCCCGGCGGACGGAGACCCGGGCCACCAGGCCCCCATGGCCCGAATGGCCCCGGCGGCCCGAATCGCCGGCAGCCAGGACCGCAACGGGGTCAGGGGCCGGGGACGCAGGGCCAACCGCGGAGTGGTGGCTTCCCTGCCCAGCAACCCCCGCCCCCTGGTCCCCCGGGTCAGGGACCGCCGCCGGGCTACCGCCCACCACCGGGTCAAGGCCCACCACCGGGTCAAGGCCCACCACCGGGTCAAGGCCCACCACCGGGTCAGGGACCGCCGCCGGGCTACCGCCCACCCCCTGGTCCCCCGGGTCAGGGACCGCCGCCGGGCTACCGCCCACCACCGGGTCAAGGCCCACCACCGGGTCAGGGCCCGCCGCCGGGCTACCGCCCACCCCCGGGTCAGGGACCGCCGCCGGGCTACCGCCCACCACCCGGTCATGCCCAGCCACCTGGTCCCCCTCGGCAGGGCCCGCCACCCGGCTACCGCCCACCACCCGGCTACGGACCGCCTCCCGGCCAGGGCCCACCACCGGGCCCGCCTGGTTCGCCTGGATACGGCCCGCCCCCCGGTTACGCCGAGGAGTACCCCGCCGGCGATTACCCGGCGGACGAGCACCCGCCCGACGAGTTCTTCGACGGTGCGTACCCGGACGACGAGCCGCCGCGGCGCAACACCGGCATGCTTGTCGGTGTCGGAGCTGCGATCGTGGTGCTCCTCGCCGTCGCCGTCACCGGCTTCTGGCAGCCCGGATTTCTGCTCAGCGGCGACGGCGAGGAATCGCAACCGGACACCGAGCAGACCCAGGCGCCCGCCGGAAAGGCCAAGGGGAAAGGCGGCGGTGGTGATGCCGAGAGCGAGATCCGCCGGATCGGGAAGATCGTCGTCGACGGCCTCAACGCCAAGGATGCCGCTCAGGTCAAGCCGGTGTCGTGCAAGCCGGAAGACGAGAAGCAAGCGCAGTACGACACCTTCCCCGAGGATCTCGAAGTCAGCATCACCGGCGACCCGAAGATCAGTGGGGACACCGCGAGCCTGCCGCTCAAGCTCAAACAGCAGGCGGGCAGCCGGGAGGCGAAGCTCAGCTTCCGTCAGTCCGATGGTGCGTGGTGTGCGGCGAACTTGAAGTGATACTGACCACCGCAGCGCGCGCGTTGACCCACGAGGACCCATGACGAACGCCCCACAACACAGCCCTGGTGAAGATCTGCCCGACTGGCTACGCCCACCCGAACGCCGCTCGCACCGCCGGACGCTGATCATCGCCGCCGCACTGACCATGCTGCTGCTCGTCAGTGCGCTGCTGGTGGTACTGCTGAACGGCGGCGACGATCAACCGCCGCCTCCTGCGCTCTCCGCGCCGCAGTCGAGCCCTGCGTCTTCCCCGCCCGTCCCGAAGACTGAAGAGCCGCCCGGCTCGTCCCAGCCTCGCCCCGCCGGCCGGGACGAGATCCGCGACGCGGCGCAAGACGTCATCAGCGGCTTCAACGACCGCGACAGCACGGCGCTGCGATCTTCGTCCTGCGATCGTTCCAGCATCACGGAGGACTTCTTCGACGAGGTCCCGGAGTCGGTGCGGTTCTCGCTCGACGACAGGATGACCGTCGCCGGTTCGAGCGCCACGGTCGGCTACCGGATCACCAGCAAGAGCGGCTCGGTAACCCACGACGGCAGCATGTATCTCAACTGGAACGGCGCTCGCTGGTGCCTTGACTACGCTACCTGAGGCCGCGGCGCACGCTCGCGATATCGTCGCCAGGCCAATTCGCGCCCACGCCGAAATCAGAGGATCGCCCATGACTTATCCGCCGCAGCAGCCGGGGCTGTACGGCCAGCAACCTGGCCAGCCCGGCCAGTACGGCCAGCAGCCGAGTGGTGGTTACCCGGCCCAGCAGCCCGGACCGTACGGGCAGCCTCCCAGTGGCGGCTTTCCCGGCCAGCAACCACCGCCTCCCGGCTACGGCATGCCGCCGGGCGACTATCCGCCCGGCGGTGGTTATCCCGGTGGGGGCTACCCCGGCGGCGAGCCACCACCGCGGAAGACCGGCGTGATCGTCGGCATCATCGTCACGGTCGTGCTCCTCGCGGGCGCCGTCGCGGTCACCGGCTTCTGGGAGCCCGGCTTCTTCCTCGCCGATGACGCCGAAGACGCCGGCGACAAGGGCAACCAGCAGACCAGCCAGACCGCGCCCACCGGCGATCAGACCAACCAGCAGCCGCCCAAGCCCACCATCAAGGGCACGACCGGTGGCGAAGCCCCAGCCCCCGACGGTGGCGGTACGGGTGAAGAAGCCGCGGTCCGCGCCGTCGCGGACAAGGTGGTGAAGGCGTTCAACGAGCGGGACAAAGCGGCGATGAAGCAGGAGTTCTGCGATCCGTCCGCCATCGACGAATTCAACATGGACGAACTGCCACCCGACGCCCGCATGCGCGTCACCGGCGAGCTGCAGGTCACCGGCGATGCGGCGAAGGTGGAGGTCGAGTTCACCGCAGGCGGCGAATCGGGCACCGACAACATGCCGCTGAAGAAGCAGGACGGCCGGTGGTGCGCCGAAGACTGAGGCTGCTGCCCTACTCGAGCTTCAGCCTCGGCTCGGCCTGCGCTGCACCCTCGGTGACACAACACCGTCGGCGAGTCGGCGCGCGGTGAGCAGGAACGCGGTATGCGCCTGCATCTTGTGCTCCGGCCGCACCGCGAGCCCGACCACGTGCCACGACCGATGCAGCGTTTCCCACGCCTGCGGCTCGGTCCAGCACTGCTGCTCGCGCAACGCTTCGGTGATCCGCGAGAGCTGCGTGACGGTGGCGACGTAAACGACAAGGACCCCGCCGGGCACCAGGTTGGCCGCGACCGTCGTCAGCACCTCCCACGGCGCCAGCATGTCCAGCACGATGCGGTCGACTTCCCCGGTGTGGGCCGTGACGTTGTCGACGTACAGCGTCCAGTTCTCCGGCTCCTGTCCGAAGAACCGCTGTACGTTCCGCTCGGCGTGCTCGGCGTGGTCGGCGCGCACCTCGTAGGAGATGACGCTGCCCTCCGGGCCGACGGCGCGCAGCAGCGAACAGGTCAACGCGCCGGAGCCCGCCCCCGCCTCGAGCACCCTCGCGCCGGGGAAGACGTCGCCCCACATGACGATCTGCGCTGCGTCCTTGGGGTAGATGACTTGCGCGCCTCGCGGCATGGAGAGCACGTAGTCGGGCAGCAGCGGCCGAAGCGCCAGGTAGGCCGTGCCGCCGGCCGACTTCACCACCGACCCTTCGGGTAACCCGATCAAGTCATCGTGATCGAGCTGGCCTCGGTGGGTGTGGTACTTCTCGCCCTCGGCGAGCACGATCGTGTAGCGACGCCCTTTGGGGTCGGTCAACTGCACCCGGTCCCCGGCTTCGAACGGTCCTCGACCCGACACAAAACCTCCTGAGAACGGCAGGCTCCTGAACGGCCGGCCGACGTGTGATAATCCCAGATGAGCCCGGTACCCGACCGGGCCACCTCCTCCGACGTTCCGGCCCCCAGCTTCGCTCGTGCGTGAAAATCGTTGTGGGGGCAGCCTTCAGCACTCACGACCCACCTCGCTGGGGTCGTGAGTGCTGAGACGTGCGGGAGCAAGAACTTTCACGCACGAGACGATGGTGGCGATGCACTCCACCTCCGCAGCCACCAGCACGGAGAACTCGTGGTGTGGTGCCGGCCCGAGCCGTCAGCCTGTCCTGCGGGCGGAGATCGCGACCCGCAGGTCTTCCCGGCGCAGCACACCCGCCGGACGGCCGTCGTCGTCGACCACGAGGAACTGCCATGCCGGCGTCTCCCTGACCCGCTCGGCGATCTCCTCCCCCGGCTCGGAGAGCAGCAACACCGAGTCCGCACGCACCGGCTCGGCGGCCAGCTCGGCGGGTGATGCCGGCGAGTCGGCCGCCAGGCGTTCGGCGAGTGCGGAGTCGAGGAGCCCGGCTGCTACGCCGTCGGCGCGCACCAGCACCACGCCCCGCCCGGCCGCCGCGGCCAGCGCGTCGGAGACCGGGCTTTCGGCGGGCAGTTGCAGCACCGGCAGCATGAGCTCGCGCAGTTCGAGGCCGATCGGCCAGCTCCGGCGGTGTTCGGCGGACAGTTCGGCGCTGGCCCCCGTCGCGACGAACCAGCCGGTGACCAGGCAGACCCCGAGTCGCAGCCAGCGATCCTGGCTGCCATCTGCCAGCCCCCACAGCGCCCAGACCAGCAGCGCGGCGGCGACGAGCCAGCCACCGATCACCGCGGCCGTGGTGCCCTTTCCCCGCGCGCCGGTCAGCGCCCACACACCCGCACGCAGCATCCGCCCGCCGTCCAGCGGCAGCCCCGGCAGCAGGTTGAAGACCGCGACAGCGAGGTTGGCCACCGCACACTGCGCGACGAGCAGCCAGGTGGCACCGGGGGGCACGGTCAGCAACAACAGCCCGCAGCCAGCCGCGAGTATCAGCGAGACGACAGGACCCGCGACGGCGACCAAACCCTCTTGCCCGGGGCGGCGAGGCGTGCGTGCCACCTCGGACAGCCCGCCGAGCAGGAACAACCGCAGCCGCCGGACCGGGATGCCCAGCCGCAGCGCGACCAGGGTGTGCCCCAGTTCGTGCGCGAACACCGACACACCGAGCAGCACGGCGAAGGCCGCGGCCAGCAGCCACGACAGGCCTGCTCCCGCGCCCGGCAGCAGCCGTTCGACCAGCGGCGCGTACAGCACGATCACCAGCAACGAGCCGAGCCACCACGATGGAGCGAGCAACACCGGCACACCGCTGACGCGGAACAGCATCAGCCCGCCGTCCGCGTCCACCAGCACCGACCTGCGCCGGTTCCCTTCCGGGTCGCTCGTCACCGTCACGGGTGTGAGCCTAGGTCCTGCGGTGTTGGGCGTAGGTGATGCGGCCGTAGTTATCACACCACGCGGCCGTGTCCTCCCCCCGCTATGTCGGTGGCCTGCTCTAGGGTGCAACCTATGAGCCAGCCGACAGTGACGGAGCCAGCGGAACATGCGACGGTCGTACGCAAGCCTGCGCTCTCGCCGTCGCGGGCGAGCGACTTCAAGCAGTGCCCGCTGCTCTACCGGTTTCGGGCGGTCGACAAGCTCCCGGAGACGCCGACCAAAGCGCAGGTGCGCGGCACCCTGGTGCACGCGGTGCTCGAGCGGCTCTTCGCATTGCCTGCCGCCGACCGGTTGCCGGACCGGGCCAAGGAGCTGCTCGATCCCACCTGGGCGGAGCTCTCGGCCGAGCGTCCGGAGTGGACAGAGCTGTTCGCGGCGGATGACCCCGGCGACGAGTCGCGGTGGCTGGAGTCGGCGGGCAAGCTGGTGGAGACCTACTTCGGCTTGGAGGATCCCGGCCAGCTCGAGCCCGCGGCCTGCGAGCTGCACGTAGAGACCGAGCTCGGCTCCGGTGTGCGGCTGCGGGGCTACGTCGATCGGCTCGACGTCGCTCCCACCGGTGACATGCGTGTCGTCGATTACAAGACCGGCGCCGCGCCGCGTGAGATCGGCGAGGCCAAGGCGATGTTCCAGATGAAGTTCTATGCCGTGGTGCTGTGGCGGTTGCGGGGCGTCGTGCCGCGGCAGCTCAAGCTGCTCTACCTCACCGACGGGCAGTCGTTGACCTACGCGCCGGATGAGGCGGAGCTGCGCCGGTTCGAACGCACGCTGGAAGCGATCTGGCAGGCCATCCTGCGAGCGGGCAAGACCGGCGACTTCCGGCCGAGCCCCAGCAAGTTGTGCAACTGGTGCGATCATCAGGCCCGGTGTCCGGAATTCGGCGGTACGCCGCCGGAGTACCCGGGCTGGCCAGAGCCTGACCCCGGCGAGGAATCGCCGTTTGATCGTTCCGATTGAGCATCGAGCCGTGGCGCGTCAGGGGCCAGGCGGCGTAACCTTCCTGTGATCAACTACGGTGCCGAGCCCAGGAGGGCTATTCACAAGTCGTTCGGCGGGGGGCCGCCCGGAGGGTGGCTCGCGACGGACGACTGCAGGTGAGAGGCGAGATCGAGGTGACTTGTCCGTGGTGAATGGCCCGACTTATGAATAGGACTCCAGCGCCCAAGAGAGTAAGGTCCGTACGACCACGATCGGGGACTACGACTTTGGCTATGCAGATCACTTCGGTGGTCAACCAGAAGGGCGGCGTCGGTAAGACCTCCCTCAGCGTTGGTGCCGCAGCGGCCCTCGCCGAACAGGGCAGGCGCGTCCTGCTGGTCGACCTCGACCCACAGGGCCACGCGACCACGGAGTTCCTCGGCCTGCCGGAGGCACCCAACGGCAGGCCGAGCCTGCCCATGGCGCTGAGCAAGATGTGGAAGGGGCCGGTCGAGGAACTGGTGGTCCCCCATCAGCGCTGCAACGTGGGGCGCGGCGGGTGCCTCGACGTGGTGCCGACGGCTCCCGGCATGTTCGACCTGGTCCGCAGGCTGGATCAGTTCCGCATCCCGGGCTGGGAGCTCGCGCGAGTGCTGCAGTTCGCCAACTACGATCACGTGATCATCGACTGCCCGCCCGCGCTCGATCTGCTCACCAACAACGCGCTCGCCGCGACGCACGGCGTGATCGTCCCGGTGCAACCCGACCGCACCAGCGTCCGGGCGCTGCGGCTGTTGCGGGAGCAGATCGGCCATCTCGAAGAGCTGATCAACCGCCCGCCGGTGCTCTACTACGGCCTCGTGCCCGGGCTGTATCGCAGGCCGATGACGGGGTACGCGGAGGCCGCCATGCGCGAACTGCACGCCATGGGCATCCAGGTCCTGCCCCACATTCCGACGGGCGTGGTCGTCAACGAGGCGGCGTCTCGGGGGCTGCCGGTCACCACCTTCGCGCCGCACAGTACCCAGGCCTCCGCGATGCACCAGATCGCGCAGGTGCTCGAGGGCTACCGGCGGCGGGCACCCGCCGCGGACGTTCCCACGCCGTCCGATGAGTTCGTGTTCGAGGACTTCATCACCGACGTGGCAGGCGCCCGCAACCGCAACGACACAGGCGCGCGTAAAGGCCTCTACGACCTTATGCCGAAACGCACCCGCCGCTGAGCGCCGCGCATTAGGCTCGGCGGCATGAGCCGCACCCTTGATGTGACTGATCAACTTCACCGGTACCTGCTCGCGCACAGCACTCCGCTCGACGAGGTGCAGCGGGAACTGATCTCCGAAACTACACGCGCGACCGCCGATGCCGCCGGCATGCAGATCTCGCCCGACGAGGGTCACTTCCTCACGATGATCACCCGTCTGGCCGGCGTGCGGAACGCGATCGAAGTCGGGACGTTCACCGGGTATTCCTCGCTGTGTATCGCGCGTGGCCTCGCCGATGGCGGGAGGTTGCTCTGCTGCGACGTCAGCGAGGAGTGGACCGCGATCGGGCGCAAGTACTGGGAGCTGGCGGGTGTCGCCGACCGCATCGACCTGCGCATCGCGCCCGCATTGGAGACCATCCGGGCGCTGCCGGAGGAGCCTTCGCTGGATCTCGCCTTCATCGACGCCGACAAGGGGGCCTATGTCGACTACTGGGAGACGCTCCTGCCGCGGCTGCGGCCCGGCGGCCTGCTGCTGGTCGACAACACGCTGTGGAGCGGGAAGGTCGTCGAACCGGCCGACGAGCAGGACGAGCTCACGCGCGCCATCACCCGGTTCAACCGCCACGCCGCCGCCGATGACCGGGTCGACGTCGTGCCGCTGACGATCTCGGACGGCCTCACCATGGCACTGAAGCGCGGGTAGCTTCGCCGCGCCCGCCGCGCCGTCACATCCGGCAGGAGCGGATATCCGAAGCCAGCACCGCTTTCGCGCCGGCCTCGGCCAGCTCGTCCATGATCCGGTTGACTTCCTTGCGCGAGACCATGGCCCGGACCGCGACCCAGCCCGGTTCGGCCAGCGGCGCGACGGTGGGCGACTCCACGCCGGGCGTGATCGCCATCGCGGCATCGAGCAACCCGCGGGGGCAGTCGTAGTCGAGCATCATGTACTGCTGCGCGAACACCACCCCTTGCAGCCGCGCGGTGAGCTGCGCCTTCGCCTTCTCGGTCGGCGAGCCGTCGCTGCCCGCGCGCTGTACCAGCACCGCTTCCGAGGTGCAGATCGGGTCACCGAAGGCCGTCAGATTGTGCTGGCGCAGGGTGCGACCGGATCCGACGACGTCGGCGATCGCGTCGGCCACGCCCAGCTGGATCGAGATCTCCACCGCGCCGTCGAGCCGGATGATCTCAGCCTCGATGCCGTGCCGGGCGAGGTCGTCGCGCACCAGGTTCGGGTAGGACGTGGCGAGCCGGCGGCCAGCCAGGTCGTCGACCTTCCACTCCCGTCCGAGCGGGGCGGCGTAGCGGAAGGTCGAACCGCCGAAGCCGAGCTGCAACCGCTCCTCGATCGGGGCGCTCGAGTCCAGCGCGAGGTCACGTCCGGTGATACCGAGGTCCAGCTCGCCGGACCCGACGTAGATCGGGATGTCCTTCGGCCGCAGGAAGAAGAACTCGACGTTGTTGGCAGGGTCGAGCACGGTGAGGTCCCGGGACTCATGACGCTGCCGATACCCCGCCTCGGTCAGCATTTCCGACGCGGACGCGGCGAGGGCACCCTTGTTGGGCACCGCTACTCGAAGCATGGCGTTCTCCTTAGAGGTACCGGTAGACGTCCTCGGTGGCCAGGCCCCTGCCCAGCATGAGCACCTGTACCCGGTACAGCAGTTGCGAGATCTCCTCGGCAAGGCGCTCATCGGACTCGTGCTCGGCGGCGATCCACACTTCGCCCGCCTCTTCGAGCACCTTCTTGCCCTGCGCATGAATGCCCGCGTCCAGCGCCGTCACGGTGCCGGAACCCTCGGGGCGGGTGCGGGCACGCTCGGTCAGCTCGGCGAACAGCTCATCGAAGGTCTTCACGGGAAGATCCTCGCATCCGCCACGACGATCAGCTGAGCCGGGCACGCCACATGTGCTGAAAGACGCCTTCAGTCCACTGGGTGGAGCGAAAGACGCTTTCAGTCCGTTCAACGGACTGAAAGCGTCTTTCAGCTCTCCCCGGAGGGCGTGGCTAGGTGTTGAAGTATTTGGCCTCGGGGTGGTGGCAGACGATGGCGTCCGTCGACTGTTCGGGGTGAAGCTGGAACTCCTCGGAGAGTTTCACCCCGATCCGCTCCGGCTCCAGCAGCCGGCTGATCTTGGCGCGGTCTTCCAGGTTCGGACAGGCCCCGTAACCCAGTGAGAACCGTGCGCCGCGGTAGCCGAGCTTGAAGAACTCCTCGATGTCGTCCGGGTCCTCCTCGGACACCGCCGCACCGGAGGAGAACCGCAGCTCTTCGCGCACCCTGGTGTGCCAGTACTCCGCGAGCGCCTCGGTGAGCTGCACGCCGAGCCCGTGCACTTCGAGGTAATCCCGGTAGGCATTGGCCGTGAACAGCTCGTTGGCGTAGTCGGCGATCGGCTGGCCCATGGTGACCAAGGTCAGCGGCAGTACATCAACTTCACCAGCCCGAGCCGCCAATTCCCGTGGCCGGTAGAAATCGGCAAGGCAGAGCCGTCGATCCCGCGCCTGCCGGGGGAAGCCGAACCGGGTGACCTCAGCGGCATCCGGCGACGGCTCCGCGAGCACGACCACGTCGTCACCGTCCGCCACACACGGGAAGTAGCCGTACACCACGGCGGCGTGCGCGAGGATCCCGTCGGTCGCCAGCCGCTCCAGCCAGTACCGCAGCCGCGGCCTGCCGTCGGACTCGACCAGCTCCTCATAGGTCGGGCCACTGCCACCGCGCGCGCCGCGCAGGCCCCACTGCCCCATGAACGTCGCCCGCTCGTCGAGCATCGCCGAGTACTCCGCGACCGGGATGCCCTTGATCACCCGATTACCCCAGAACGGCGGCGTCGGCAGCGGGACGTCGGTGGCGACATCGGACCTGGCGGGCACCGGCGCCTGCTCCTCATCGGCGGCAGCGGCCTTGCGCTTCTCCGCGATCCGCAGCGACCGTTCGCGCCGCGCCTTACGCTCGGCCCGCTTCTCGGCGTCCTCCTGATCGACCATCGGCGACTCGCCGCGCTTGGCCCCCATCACGGCGTCCATCAGCCGGAGCCCTTCGAACGCATCCCGCGCGTAGCGGACTTCACCGAGGTAGAGCTCGTCGAGATCGTTCTCCACATACGACCTGGTCAGCGCGGCGCCACCGAGCAGCACCGGCCACCGGGCCGAGACGCCGCGGGAGTTCATCTCCTCGAGGTTGTCCTTCATGATCACCGTCGACTTCACCAACAGCCCCGACATGCCGATGGCATCGGCGCCGCTCTCCTCCGCGGCCTCGAGGATGTTGGTGATCGGCTGCTTGATGCCGAGGTTGACCACCTCGTAGCCGTTGTTCGACAGGATGATGTCGACCAGGTTCTTGCCGATGTCGTGCACGTCGCCCTTGACGGTGGCGAGCACGATCTTGCCCTTACCGCCCGAGTCTGACTTCTCCATGTGCGGTTCGAGGTGCGCGACGGCGGCCTTCATCACCTCGGCCGACTGCAGCACGAACGGCAGCTGCATCTGGCCCGAACCGAACAGTTCGCCGACCGTCTTCATGCCGGACAGCAGCGTGTCGTTGATGATCTGCAGCGCGGGCTTTTCGTCCAGCGCGGCCATCAAATCGTCTTCCAGCCCGTTGCGCTCGCCATCGACGATGCGCTGCTCCAGCCGATCGAACAGCGGCAGCCGTGCCAGCTCCGCCGCTCGCGACTCCCGGCTTGACGCCGCCGACTTGCCCTCGAACAGCTCCATCAGCTTCTGCAGCGGGTCGTAGGCCTCCTCCTCGACGGTCTCCGGGCGGCGCCGGTCGTAAACCAGGTCGAGCGCGACCTGCTCCTGCTCCTCGGGAATCCGGTTCATCGGCAGGATCTTGGACGCGTGCACGATCGCGGTGTCCAGCCCCGCCTCGACGCACTCATGCAGGAACACCGAGTTCAGCACCTGCCGTGCGGCCGCGTTGAGGCCGAACGAAATGTTCGACACGCCGAGTGTGGTCTGCACTTCGGGGAAGCGGGCTTTGAGCTCCCGAATCGCGTTGATGGTCTCGAAGCCGTCCCTGCGGACCTCCTCCTGCCCGGTGGAGATCGGGAACGTCAGCGTGTCCACGATGATGTCGCCGACGCGCATGCCCCAGTTCGTGGTCAGGTCCTCGATGAGCCTGGTCGCGACCCGCACCTTCCACTCGGCGGTCCGCGCCTGCCCCTCCTCGTCGATGCACAGCGCCACCACACAGGCACCGTGCTCGGACGCCACCCGCATGGTCTTCTGGAACCGGGAGTCCGGCCCGGCGCCGTCCTCGTAGTTCACCGAGTTGATCGCGCACCGGCCACCGAGGCGCTCCAGGCCCGCTTCGACGACCGCGGTCTCGGTGGAGTCGAGCATGATCGGCAGCGTGGATGCGGTGGCCAGACGGGAAGCCAGCTCGCTCATGTCGGCGACGCCATCGCGGCCGACGTAGTCCACGCACAGGTCCAGCATGTGCGCACCGTCGCGGGTCTGAGCGCGGGCGATCTCGATGCAGTTGGCCAGCTCGCCTTCCAGCATCGACTCCCGGAACGCCTTCGATCCGTTGGCGTTGGTGCGCTCGCCGACCATCAGCACCGAGGCGTCCTGCGCGAACGGGACCGCCTGATACAGCGAGGAGACCCCTGGCTCCGGCTTCGGCTCCCGCGTGGGCGGCGCCACGTCCTTGACCGCCTCGACCAGTTGCCTGATGTGCTCATCGGTCGTGCCGCAACAGCCGCCGACCAGGTTCACCCCGAAGTCGCGCACGAATCCCGACAGCCACTCCGCCAACTCCTCCGGCGACAGCGGGTATACCGCGCCGTCCGGCCCGAGCTGCGGCAGTCCGGCGTTGGGCATCACCGACAGCGGCACCCTCGCCTGCTGCGACAGCTGACGCAGGTGCTCGCTCATCTCGGCGGGTCCGGTGGCGCAGTTCAGCCCGATCACGTCGATCCCGAGCGGTTCGAGCGCCGCGAGCGCCGCCCCGACCTCGGTACCCAGCAGCATCGTGCCGGTGGTTTCCACGGTGATCGACGCCAGGATCGGCACCCGCCGCCCCTCGGCCGCCATCGCCCGCTTCGCCCCGATGATCGACGCCTTGGTCTGCAGGATGTCCTGTGTGGTCTCGACGAGCACCGCGTCGGCGCCGCCGGCCAGCAGGCCGCGTACCTCTTCGAGATAGGCATCCCGCAGTTTCGCGAACGGGGCGTGCCCGAGCGTCGGCAGTTTCGTGCCTGGACCGACCGAACCGAGCACGAACCGCGGCCGATCGGCGGTCGAGAATTCGTCGGCGACCTCGCGCGCTAAAGCCGCACCGCGCTCGGAGAGCTCGAATATTCGGTCCGCGATGTCGTATTCGGCTAGATTGGCAAAGTTGGCGCCGAATGTATTAGTTTCCACCGCGTCGGCGCCGGCTTCGAGATAGCCGCGGTGAATTCCGCGCACCACGTCGGGCCGGGTGACGTTGAGAATTTCGTTGCAGCCCTCGAGGCCGGCGAAGTCGTCCAACGACAGGTCGTGCCCCTGCAACGCGGTTCCCATCGCACCATCAACGACGACAACGCGCTCGGTCAACGTGGTCAATAGTGCTGACGTCCCAGGATCGTGCTGTGCCTTCGCCTCACTCGCCGGCGGGGCTGCATGTGCGCTCATCAGGTGGTCGTCTTCCTTACGGTGCCGGTCGCGCTATGTCTTCGCCTCACTCGCCGGCGGGGCTGCATGTGCGCTCATCAGGTGGTCGTCTTCCTTACGGTGCCGGTCGCGCATGACATGAGCCTACGGTCCCGGCTCAAGGTCTCCTGGTCGTAGGCTGGGGAAGTGACCCATCCCGAACAGCACGAGCCCGCCCCCAGT
>WHSS01000237.1 GCA_009379975.1 Actinophytocola sp. | reverse complement strand
GGGAAGCGAGTTGACCATACCCCCCAATTGGGGTACTAACTCGTCGGCAACGATGGGATCATGCCTCCAATTGGACTAGCGGCTGGACCAGCGCTCTAGGTATATCAGCAGCCCTGAGTCGGGGAGCGATCGAAAATGACAGTGCCGAAGCAACGACTGACCGGGAGCAGTCCCTTACGCCCAGACATCGCCGAATCCTGGCACCGGGTCGCCCGGGTTGGACTGGCACCTGACACGAAGCTCGACCGCGTGCAGGTCATCGACGTCGACCACGCCAGCAAGCTCATGGTCGCAGCGACGCCCGTACTCGACGAGCTGGTCACACAACTCCAGGACACCGCACTATGCGTTGCCCTGGCCGACCGTCACTCCGTCATCATCGATACCCGGTTCACCGACCGCCGAGTCGCCTCCGCCCTCGAACGGATAGGCGTCGTGCTCGGTAGCACCTACTCCGAGGAGATCTCCGGCACGAACTCGATCGCCACCCCGTACAAGACGCACCGCGGCCTCCTGGTCCACGGCGAGGAGCACTTCCTCGAGTCGCTGAAGAAGTTCAGCTGTTACGGCCTGCCCATCCGTCACCCGGTGACCCGCCGGATCGAAGGCGTGCTCGACATCACCGGCATCATGCCGCGAGCCAACCCGCTGTTCGTACCATTGATCAAACACGCGGTTCAAGACATCGAACAGCGCCTGTTCGAAGGCTCTCGCCGCAGTGAGCAGGTCCTGCTGACCGCGTTCCAGAATGCCGCGAAGCAGCGCTCGCGCGCCGTGGTGGTGCTCGGCGAAGGCGTGGTGCTGACCAATCCGGCCGCGGTCGACCTGCTCGAGGCCGCCGACCACGCGATGCTGCGCAGCGTCGCTCCCGACGTGCTGGGGAATCGCACCCTGGTGCGGCGGCTGCAGCTCGCGTCCGGCCGGGCGGTCGACCTCGAGGCGCACCGGATCGATGGCACCGTCGGCACGATCTTCCAGCTCACGTCTTCGCCCTGGTGCGACGGCGTCGCCATCCCCCGCAGACCTTCACCGGAGGAGCCGGAATACCGCGTCGACCGGCAGCTCACGCACCTGCGCGGCGTCCGCTCCCCCGTCCTGATCTCCGGCGAGCCCGGCACCGGGCGGAGCCACGCGGTGCGGGTGATCGCCGGTGGCGACCCAGTCGCCACGCTCGACGCGACCGAGGTGTCCTCGGCAGGCGTGGGCGACTGGGCCACGCACCTCCACGACTTGGCGAGCACACACGACGGCGTCATCGCGGTGGAGGAGATCCAGCTATTGCCCTCGGTGTTGTCGGTGCGGCTGGCGAGCCTGCTGGTCCGGACGTCCGCCCGCTTCGTCCTCACCAGCGCACCCCGCGACACCCTCGGCCCGCACGCGGCCAGCCTCGCCGCCAGCTGCGTGTCTCGAGTCGATCTGCCGCCGCTGCGCCGCCGCCGGGACGAGCTGCCCTCGATCGTGCAAGCTCTGGTGCGCGATCTTCGGCCGGACGACAGCATCCGTTTCACGCCGAGCGCGCTCGCCGCCCTGGCCGCCCACCAGTGGCCGGGCAACGTGCGCGAACTCGCGATGGTGGTGCGGCACGCCGTGGAAGCCTTCCCCGCGGACTCAGCGGACGAACGCGACCCGGCCGGCGACATCACCGCCGCGGATCTGCCCGAGGCCTACCGCAGCGCGGCGAACGCACGGTCCCTGACCCCGTGGGAGCAGGCCGAGCACGACGCGATCCTCGCCGCGCTGAAGGCGACCGCGGGGAACAAGCTGCGGGCCGCGGAGCGGCTCGGAATCAGCAGGTCCACGTTGTACAACCGGATCCGCGCCTTCAAGATCACACTGTAGGCCCTCGCGGGACCCGGGTGTCGACGGCGGCGAAGTTGAGCGAACGTGACACTCGGCCAAACCTATTGCCTCAACGTCACACTCACACCGCGCGCGGCGCCCGGCTACGGGAGCAGCCCCTGCCGGCGGCAGGCCGTCACGAACTCCACGCGGTTGCGAACACCGAGCTTGCGCATGGCCGACTTGAGGTAGGACTTCACGGTGGACGGCTCCAGCCCCAGCCGCTCGGCCACCTCGGCATTGGTGCAGCCAGCCGCCACCTGGGCGGCCACATCGAGCTCGCGCTTGGTCAGCGGGCTCGACACGGGTTCGAGCGGGACCGGCCGACCGCTGCGAGCGCGTTCGCTCAGCGCCTTGATCCGCGCCTTGAGCTGGGGATCGACGACCTGCTCGGCGATCGCGGAGACCTCCGCGTAGATATCGCGCAGCTCCTCACGCATCCTGGTCACCGACGCCGTGACTTCCAGCTCGGCCAGGTTGCGCTGGACCTCCTCCTGCACCCGCAGGTCGAACTCGAACTTCCGGACCGACCGATGCACGATCGCCAGCCGGACATCGCTGATCGGCACCGGAACGCGCAGCGCACCGTAAACCACCGCACGGGGCGTGCCGGAAGGCGCGACGGGGATGGCGAAGATCGACCGCAGGCCGGTGGCGTTCACCGCGTGGTCGTAGTGGTGGGTGATGGCGTCCGCCCGGCTGTAGTCGCACACCGAGACCGGCTTGCTCAGGATCAGCGCCTTGCCCCCGAGGCCCGCTCCGACGTCGATGGCCAGGTCCACCAGTGGCGCCACTCGCTCACCCGAGACGCAGGTGATGACGAATCCGTCGTGTTCGGGGCCGACCAAGCCACCGAACACCGCATCGAGGCCTGCCTGCGAGCGAAGCCGACCGACCAGCCGGTCCAACCGCTGGTGTGCCGTCAGGTTTTCGTGGTCCATCCGATGGCCTCTCAACCTCGAGAGCGTCGGTGAAACGCCAACCACCTAGTGTGACATGTTCAGCAACCGTGCGGCTTGTTCGCGCATCTCCACCTTGCGCACCTTGCCGGTCACCGTCATGGGGAACTCGTCGACGAGATGCACGTAGCGGGGCACCTTGTAGTGCGCGAGCTTGCCGGTGCAGAACTCCCGCAGCGACTCCGCCGTGATCGGCTCCGCGCCCTCACGCAGCTGGATCCACGCCATCAGCTCCTCGCCGTATCGCTCGTCGGGAACCCCGATGACCTGGGCGTCCAGCACGTCCGGATGCGTGTAGAGGAACTCCTCGATCTCGCGCGGGTAGATGTTCTCGCCGCCGCGGATCACCATGTCTTTGATTCGGCCGGTGATCCGCACATACCCCTCGTCGTCCATCACCGCGAGGTCGCCGGTGTGCATCCAGCGGGCCGCGTCGATGGCCTCAGCCGTCTTGTCCGGCTGCTCCCAGTAACCGAGCATCACCGAATAGCCGCGGGTGCAGAACTCTCCCGGCGTCCCGCGCGGGACCGTCCGCCCGGTCTCCGGGTCGACCAGCTTGACCTCGAGATGCGGGTGCACCCGGCCGACCGTCGAGACGCGCAGGTCGATGGAGTCGTCCACCCTGGTCTGCATGGAGACGGGCGACGTCTCGGTCATGCCGTAGCAGATGGTCACCTCTGTCATGCCCATCCGATCGATGACCTGCTTCATCACCTCGACCGGGCACGGCGAGCCCGCCATGATGCCGGTGCGCAGGCTGGACAGGTCGTAGTCGTCGAAGGACGGCTCGTTCAACTCGGCGATGAACATCGTCGGCACGCCGTAGAGGGAGGTGCAGCGTTCGCCGGCGGCGGCGTCCAGGGTCGCCTTCGGGTCGAAGCCCGGCGCCGGGATCACCATGCACGCGCCGTGCGTTGTGGCCGCCAGGTTGCCCATCACCATGCCGAAGCAGTGGTAGAACGGCACCGGAATGCAGATTCGGTCGGCCTCGGAGTAGCCGCACAGTTCGCCGACGAAGAATCCGTTGTTGACGATGTTGTGGTGCGACAGGGTCGCCCCTTTCGGGAACCCGGTGGTGCCCGAGGTGTACTGGACGTTGATCGCATCGTCCGCGGACAGCGTCGTCGCGATCTCGGCGAGAGCCTCACGATCGGCGGCCCTGCCCGCGGTCATCAGGTCCGTCCACTCGGGACCGTCGAGGTACAGGACGTCGGTAAGCGCTGGGCAATCCCCGCGCACCTCATCGATCATCGCCCGGTAGTCGGAGGTCTTGAAGGACGTCGCCGAAAGCAACGTGTGGACGCCCGCCTGCTTGAGCACGTAGCCCAGCTCGTGCGAGCGGTACGCCGGGTTGATGTTGACCAGGATGGCGCCCAGTTTCGCCGTCGCGTACTGCGCAAGCGTCCATTCCGGACAGTTGGGCGCCCAGATGCCCACGCGGTCGCCCTTGCGGATCCCCCGTTCCGCCAGGCCGAGCGCGGCGGCATCGACGTCGTCCGCGAACTGGCGGTAGGTCCAGCGGAGTCCGCTCGGCTGGTCCACCAGCGCCTCGCGCTCACCGAACGCCGCCACCGTCCGGTCCAGGTTGGCGCCGATGGTGTCGCCGAGCAGGCCGACGTCCGAGGTGCCTGAGGCGTAACTGAGGCCTCGTTCGGACTGCGGCATAGGTTCAGCCTCCTGCTCCCGATTGCGGTCCAGCTCACACTTTTGCCTCAGCCAGAGGCTACTTTTCGCCGAATCCGCAGGTCAACGCCGTACCTACCAAAGTGGGTAGCGGGAGCGAACCGGCATTGTGTGAGTGTGGCGCTCAGCCGATAGGACGGGCTGGGTGTCACACTCGCTCAGCGTCGCGACACCGGGCAGCGGCCGAAGACCAGGAGGCGTGATCCGATGGCCAACGTGACACGGGACCTCGTCGAGCGGGCTCCCGCCGATCGCACCGCGCTGATCACCGTCGATTCGACCGGTGCCCGGAAGGTCTGGTCCTTCGCCGAGATGACGGCAGGCGCCCGCGCCGCGGCCGCCCAGCTTGCCTCGCTCGGCGTGGGCCGTGGCGACGTGGTCTACACCATGTGCGGGTCGCGTATCGAGTGGGTGCTGACGATTCTCGCTTGCCTCCGGCTGGGCGCTGTGGCGGCTCCGTGCAGTCCGATGCTGCGCGCCGATGACCTGCGGACGCGGACCCGGACGGCGCCGCCCCGGCTGGTGGTCGCGGCCGACGAACACCTCGGCGAATTGGCCGCTGCCGGTCTCGGCGACCGCGTGTTGCCACTGTCCGAATGGCGCCTACCGACCGACATTTCGGCGCCTCCGGTTCCGGACCTCGGCCCGGCCGATCCCGCGTTCCTGCTCTTCACCTCGGGCTCCACGGGCGTACCCAAACCGGTCTGGCACGGCCAGCGGTTCGTGTGGGGCCAGCGACTGCAGGCCGAGCACTGGCTGGGTGCCCGTCCTGGCGATGTCGTGTGGAGCACGGCGGCACCCGGCTGGTCGAAGTCGGCGCGCAACAGTTTCTTGGCGCCGTGGCTGGCGGGGGCGGCCGCAGTGCTGCACGATGCCCGGTTCGACCCGGTGCGGCGCCTGGAGCTCGCACGGGCGGAGCGCGTCACCGTGCTGTGCATGTCTCCCACCGAGTGGCGGATGCTACGCACCGATGACACTCCGACTGCGCTACCCGCACTGCGACGGCTCGTGGCCGCGGGCGAACCGCTCGATGCCGAAACCGTCGCGTGGTGGCGAGAGGCGACGGGCCTGACGATCGCCGACGGCTACGGCCAGACCGAGACCGGCCACATCGCGGGCTCGACCCCGGCACACCCCGCACCACCCGGGTCGGCAGGCAGGCCGCTTCCCGGCGTCAACGTTCGGCTGCACGAGGGCGAGTTGCAGGTCGAGGCCGCAACCCTGCCCACCCTTTCGCTGGTGTCCGACAGTGACCTCATGGACGGCAGATGGTGGGCGACCGGGGACCTGTTCGAGCAAGACGAGCACGGCTGGCTGTTCTTCCGGTCGCGGGCCGACGACGTCATCCTGTCCTCCGGATACCGCATCGACCCACAAGAAGTCGAAGCCGCACTGCGGAGCCATCCCCACGTGCGCGACTGTCTCGTCGCCGGCGTGCCGGACCCGCAGCGAGGCGAGATCGTCGGCGCCCTCATCGTCCTCGATTCCGCGGCCCGCCCCAGCCGCGAAACGGAAGATGGGCTGCGCCGGCACGTCCGCTCCGTCACCGCGCCCTACAAGTACCCGCGCCTGGTTCGCTTCGTCGAAGCGCTCCCACGCACCACGACGGGCAAACCCGCACGCGGCGAAGGCCGCGAACTGTTGCGCGCCGACTGAACGTCGGGCACTGTGCGAACGTGACACTCAGCCGATAGGACGGGCCGAGCGTCACACTGACTCAGCGGCAGCGTCGTCGTCGAAAGGGGACCGAGATGGACGCGAGCGCGGTGAAGCGGGTCGGCACGGGGCAGCACGCGGTGATCTGCCTGCACGGTTGGTTCGGCTCCGCGGACGGGTGGGGCTACTGGCCCGAGGTCGCCGACGGATGGGCGTATTCCTGGTGGTTCCCGGAGATGCGTGGCTACGGCGCCCGCAAGGACGAGACCGGCGACTACACGATGAAGGAGTACGCCGCGGACGCGCTGGCGTTCGCCGACGCGGACGGCGAAGGCCTTTTCTTCGGCGCCCCGGAGAAGGACGAGAACCGGCGGGCGATCATCGACTTCACGACCGGCAACCGAAACTCCGGACACTGGCTCGACGCGATGGTGGCGTTCTCCCGGGCGAACTCCACCGAGGAGGCTTTCGCGGGCGCGGTGCGGTCCTGGGTGAGGGACGACTACCTGGCCGACGTGGGCAAGCCGGAGACG
>WHSS01000150.1 GCA_009379975.1 Actinophytocola sp. | reverse complement strand
CGACAAAGGCTGCGTGTTCGTCGGCTGTACTCGTCCGGCGGAATGGACCCAAGCGCACCATATACGCCACTGGATTGATCTAGGCCCGACGGATATCGCGAATCTCTGCCTACTCTGCGCCGAACACCATCGATTAATACATCATTCCGAATGGGACATCATCATGACCCCCGACGGCCACCCCGAATGCGTCCCACCCAAATTCATCGACCCGCAACAAACACCCCGAAGAAACTACGCCCACCACCACCTCTAAAACCTGGCGAAACCGCTTCACAAGCAACGGCCACCGCTTGATCACGCCCGATTTATGGGAAATCGGGTGATCTTGCGGTGGCCGGCTTCAGTTTGGTGAAACTTCACGAGCTACGGCCTAACCCTGGGACCGGAACGCGGTGTCACCCTGCGACGGAGCGGCGTCGAACGCGTACGACGTCTTGAGCAGTGTCGAGTGCAGCCAGCTGGCCTCCGCCTTCCAGCGCAACGCATTCATGTCGCCCTGGTCGGGCAGCCGAGCGGTGATGGTCAGTTTGCGTCCGTCGATGGCGATCGCCTTGGATAGCTCCCGCCTGCCGTCGACCTCGGTGATGTAGGCGGTCCAACCGTCGCTGGTGCCCTCTGCGACGACATAGGTCTCCCCCGCCGCCGACCGCAGCTCGAAGCCGAGATTGAGGTGCTCGTCCTCCCGAGGCATCCGGGACGGGATCGCGCCGTTGACGGTGGTCTCGAACTTGACGTCGGCGCCCGCGGTTCGGACGCACGCGCGCACGATGTCCGCGTAACCGGGAGGCGAGGCCTCGCCCGTGGTGTCGGCTGTCGGGTCGGACAGGCAGGAGACGACGGGTCCACTGGCCTGTTTCGGCAAGCCACCTCCGTTGGGGGGCGTAGTCGTCGTGGCGCGCGCCGTTTTCTTGTTCGAAGTCTGGGACTGGGAGCGGGTGGATGCCTCGGATCGCGAGCTCTTCGCCGGCGCGGCCGCTTCGGCGGTCCGGTCCGGACCCGCGGCCGTCACCGACGGACCGGGCACCGGCACCGTCGCGGCGACTCGGTGGTCGGCGGGATCGGCCGAGCACGACATGAGGGCGCCCGCGGCGATCAGCGCCGCGAGCACCCTGATGACATGGAGTTGCCGCACGATAGGTGGACTACCGGTCGCGAACCTGGGCGTTGCCGCGGGCCAGTGCCGTCTTGTCCTCGTCTTCCGGCTCGTCGAAGTCGCACGTCGACTCGCCAGGCAGCACCGTCACGACGTCGTCATCGGCGGCTGCGCCCTCACCATTGTCTTCGACGTAGATCGCGAACACGCCGCCGTCGCGCCAGGTGCCGGAGATCCTCGCTACGTTGCCCATGACGGCGAGACAGTTCACGGTGCCGTGGTGGACGACCTGATCCTTGCCCGTCCCGTCAGTTCTGTCGACATACTGCACCTGGCCTTCACCCGCGTCGGGGGTGCCCTTCGCGGTGAAGGCAACCGTGTCACCAGCGCCCTTGCTGCCCACGAGCACCTGGCCGCCGCCGGTGGCCGCGTCCTGCTGCGCAGCACTGGCTACCGCAGTGCCGAACATCGCAGCAGCTACGGCCGCACCGACCACAACGAGTTTCACAGATCGCACTTCGCCTCCAAATGTCGCCTTGGAGCTCCCCCTAGCGGAATATCCGCTCTCGGCAACAAGGTCTAACGACGGCGGCGACGTAAGGTCACGATATAAAACGCGAGTTCCGCTCTGACGACTCTGCGCGGTCTGACCCTTCACCCGCAAGGGCGATATGCCGAGTTGACGTGCCCTCGTTGAGGGCTCGATGACCTCATGGACTTGTGCGATGAGTTCTGCACCCCTGTCCGGTCTACCTTGATGACCAGCCGACACCGAAGGAGAGCCATGCCCGACATCGAAACCCGCGTCCTCGAAGTACCGGGCGCGCGTCTGCAGTACGACATCCGCGGTGACCTCTCCGCCCCTGGCGCCGCCGAACGCGCCTGGTCGGCTCACCGATGGACGCGGCCGGGTTTGGCACGCTGGCCGGCCACCTCATCGACCGGCCCGTGGTGACCTACGACCCGCGCCACACCGGTCGCAGCGAGCGGACCGACGACTCCGAGGTCACACCGGACGTGCACGCCGACGACCTGCACCGCGTGATCAACGACCTGGACCTGCCTGCGGTGAACATTTTCGGCAGCAGTGGCGGCGCGATCAACGGGCTGGCCCTGGTCGCGGTCCACCCCGAGCAGGTCCGGATCCTCGTCGCGCACGAACCACCCTCAGTGTCGGTGCTGCCCGACCGGGAGCAACTCGAGACGGCCTGTCGCGATATCCACCAGACGTACCAGCGCGACGGCATGGGCGCGGCGATGGCCAAGTTCATCGCGCTGACCAGCCACACCGGCGAACTTCCCGAAGACTGGTCGGAGCGGGCCGCGCCGGACCCCGCACAGTTCGGGCTGCTCACCTCGGACGACGGCAGCCGGGATGACCCACTGCTGGGTACCGCCATGCTCACCGTCCCCACCTACGAGCTTGACTTCGGCGCACTGGCGGCAGCACCCACGACGATCCACCTGGCCGCTGGCACGGAATCCGAAGGGCAGATGACCGCGCGGGCATCACGCGAGGTCGCCGCCCGCCTCGGCTCAGAGCTGGTCATGTTCCCCAGCCACCACGGTGGATTCCTCGGCGACGAGTACGGCATGCCAGGCCAACCGGCAGCGTTTGCCGAGAAGCTCAAGGAACTGCTGGACACCCACTGACGCGCGGCGGTGGCGCGGCGGTGGCCCGCTGCTGGCCGATGGCGGCCGACTACCCTCCCCGGAGAACCAAATATTGTCCGTTTCATCCGGTAAATGTGGTCACACGCGGAGGGTAGTTTGTTCAACACTGGCGGGGCTCGGCCTGCTCGGCTATGGCCTTTCGCTCCGCCGGAGCCCAGCGCGCCTGACCGGGGGGCGCGAGGGCGACACCCTGCGCTCAGATCACCAGCGGCCGGCCGTTCTCATGGCGACGCCGCGAGCTCATCCTCCAACTGTCGCGCGACGGCCTTGAGAGTAGCGACGAGGGAAGGGAGTGCCTGATGCTGGTAACGAACGCTGGGCATCGAGACCGACAGTCCCGCCACGGCCACGCCGTCCCGCCCACGCACGGGGACGCCGACGGCAACGACACCACGCTCCGAGCGCCCCCGGTTGAGGGCGAAGCCCTTTCTGCGGATGCGCACCAGCTCCCGCCGCAGGTCGGCCATGTCCGGCCGGTCATCGGGCCGCTCGGCGTAGGGCTCCCTGGCGTAGACCGTCTCGAGCTGCTCGGCTGACAGGTCCGCCAGCAGCACCAGGCCACCGGTGACACGGTGAGCCGGGAACACCATCCCTTCGCGGGAGCCGACGCGCAATGGCTGGGGGCTCTCCGCACTGGCGATGAACCGCGCGGTGTCACCCGTTCGCACGATCAGGTTGGCCGACTCTTCGGTGAGCTCCACGACCTGCGACAGGTGCGGGAGGGCCACGGCCCGCAGGCGTGAGGTCATCGACGGTGAGTGCGCCGCCAGCTCCAGGACAGGACCCGCGCGGTAGGCGCGGCTATCGTCCTGGACGGCGAAGTCGCGGTAGACCAGCATCGCCAGCAGCCGGTGGGCCGTCGAACGGGCCACGCCGAGCCGCGTGGCTACCGCCGAGACGGTCAGACCGCCCTCGAGTTGCAGCATGGTCGCGATGCGCAGGGCGTGATCGACGCTCGTGATCGCATACGGCGGTGCCGACTTCAGCGGCTTGTCCATGACTGCTCCCGCATCTGTTCTGTTATGCAGAAATCTCTGTTCTTGAGACGATAACGCATCAGAGGATGAGACCATGACGCAGCGATCTGACGCCACCCCGTCGCCCGTTCACCTCGAGGCTGTCGACGCACCCGGCCAGCCGACCCCCTCCGCGGCACTCGACGAGCTCTACCGCAGCTTCGAGAAAGAGCTGCTGGTTCCGCTCTGGACCGAGATCGGTGACCTCATGCCTGCCCACCCGCAGTCGAAGGCGCAGCCGCACCTGTGGCGGTGGAACGACCTGCTGCCGCTGGCCGAACGGGCCGGCGAGCTGGTGCCGGTCGGCCGCGGCGGTGAGCGGCGGGCGATCGCCCTGGCCAACCCGTCCCTCGGCGGGCGGCCGTTCGTGGCCCCGACGCTGTGGGCGGCGATCCAATACCTCATGCCAGGCGAGGACGCTCCCGAGCACCGGCACACCCAGCACGCATTCCGCTTCGTCGTCGAGGGCGAGGGTGTCTGGACCGTGGTGGGGCAGGACCCCGTGCCGATGCGACGCGGCGACTTCCTGCCGCAGGCAGGCTGGAACTGGCACGCTCACCACAACGCGACCGAGAAACCGATGGCCTGGATCGACGGCCTCGACATTCCGTTCCAGTATTCCGCCGAGGCCCCGTTCTTCGAGTTCGGCCGAGAGCGATTGAGCGACGCCGAGCACGGCACGCCGGACCGCTCGCGCTCCGAGAGACTTTGGGGGCACCCAGGACTTCGGCCACTCGCTTCCCCGGCAGGTGGCCGCGGGACGCCACTGCTCGCTTACCGCTGGGAGCACACGAACCGCGCCCTGGCCGACCAGCTCGAACTGGAGGCCGAGGGACATCCCGGCACGGTCGAGCCGGGCCACGCCGCCGTGCGGTTCTGCGACCCCAGCACCGGGTCGGACGTGCTGCCGACCATCCGCGCGGAGATGCACCGGATCCGCCCCGGCGTCCAGACGCAGCCCGTCCAAGAGGTCGGCGCCTCGGTGTATCAGGTCTTCGACGGCTCCGGCACCGTCACCGTGGGGTCCCAGCGGTGGACTGTCACCCGAGGCGACCTGTTCGTCGTGCCATCCTGGCAGCCGTTCAGCGTCCGGTCCGAGGCAGGCAGCAGCGACTCGGACTCCGGCTCGCTCGACCTGTTCCGGTTCAGCGACTCCCCGATCTTCGAGGCCCTCGGTCTGCATCGAACCCACGAGCCGACCCGCTGATACTCGCCCCGACCCGCACCCATCAACCCGAGAAGGACCACACATGAAGCTCGCCACTGCCCGCATCGAGGGAACCACTCGCGCCGTCAAGATCGACGGCGACACCCTGGTTGACCTCGGACATGCCGACCTCGGCGCGTTCCTCGCCCAGGAGGACTGGCGCGAGCAGGCGAGAGCGGCCACCGGACCGGCCATTCCCGCGACCGGCGTAGCGCTCGCGCCGCTGGTTCCCAGGCCGACCAAGGTGGTGTGCGTCGGCCTCAACTACAAGAACCACATCCAGGAGATGGGCCGGGAGCTGCCGAAGCACCCCACCCTCTTCTCGAAGTTCGCCGAGACGCTCATCGGCGCGACCGACGCCATCGAGCGTCCCGGCGAGACCGAGGCGTTCGACTGGGAGGTGGAGCTCGCCGTGGTGATCGGCAAACAGGTACGGCGCGCGTCGACCGCCGAGGCCGAAGCGGCCATCGCCGGCTTCACGGTTCTCAACGACATCACTTGCCGGGATTGGCAGTTCCGGACCCGGGAGTGGTTGCAGGGCAAGAACTGGGAGTCCACCACGCCCGTCGGCCCGTACCTTGTCACGCCCGACGAGCTCCCCGGCGGAGTGCGTCCGACGCTCGACGTACGACTGCTCGTCGACGACGAGGTGATGCAGTCCGACAACACCGGCGACCTGCTGTTCGACCCGGTCGACCTGGTGGCGTACATCTCCACGATGGTGACGCTCAACCAGGGCGACATCATCGCCACCGGTACGCCGGGCGGAGTCGGCCACGCCCGCAAGCCGGAGCGTTACCTCACCGGCGGCGAGACGGTGGTGGCCGAGATCGAGGGAATCGGCAGGCTCGAGAACCTCGTGGCCAAGGAAGGCGCAGCCTGATGAGCCGCACCCTGGTTGACTCACGACGCTGGATACAGCAGGGCACCAAACTGCTGGCCGACACCCTCGCGGGGCTCGACGAGGCATCCTTCAGCGCCCCGTCGGCCCTCCCAGGATGGGGCCGTAAACATCTCGTCGCCCACCTGGCCGCCAACGGCGAGGCGATCGGCAATCTGGTGCACTGGGCAGCCACCGGCGAGCGCACGCCGATGTACGCCTCGCCCGAGCAGCGGGACGCCGACATCGAGGCCGGCAGCCTGCTGTCCGGTCCCCAGCTCGCGGAGTGGTTCAAGCGCTCGGCGATGCGGCTGGACTCGGCCATGGCAGCGCTCACCGAGCGGCAGTGGGCCGCAGAAGTCGTCACCACCCAAGGGCGCACGGTCCCCGCGTCGGAAACGCCTTGGATGCGCGCGCGCGAAGTGATGGTCCACAGTGCCGACCTCGCCACCGGGATCGGTTTCCGCGACCTTCCGGCGGACTTCCTGCCGGCTCTCTGCGACGACATCACCGCCAAGCGCAGCGGCGCGGCGTCCGGACCGGCGCTGATCGTGCAGGCGACGGACACCCGGCACCGGTGGGACGTCGCCGGGACCGGTGATCCGGTCCTCGTCACCGCGCCGCTCGCCGCCATCACGGCGTATCTCGCCGGCCGGGAACCGCACGGCGTCAGCGCTCCGGACGCCCGTGACGTCCCCGCGCTACCCGCCTGGCTCTGACCGAGCATCCTCGCCGCCTGGAAGGAGAACCTATGGGCACCTACCGCACCACTCGACACCCGGACCAGCCTGACGTCGCCGTGGTCGGCGGCGGCATAGGCGGCCTCAGCGCCGCCTTCGCCGTGGCCAGGAAGGGACTGCGCGTCCGCGTCCTCGAGCGTGCCCAGGAGTTCGGTGAGGTCGGCGCCGGAATGCAGATCGCGCCGAACTGCACGCGCATCCTGCACGAGTACGGCCTGCTCGACGAGGCAAGCAAGCTCGGTGTGCGCCCCGAGAACATGGTGATGAAAGACGCCGTGGACGGCGGCGAGCTGACGCGGCTGGATCTGCATGACCTGGAGCGCGAGTACGGCTTCCCGTACCTGGTGATCCACCGCAGCGACCTGCACGGGATCTTCCTGCGAGCCTGCGAGCGAATCGGTGTCGACCTGGTTACCAACCAGAAGGCTGTCGGCTTCGAGAGCGGCGACCGTGGCGCCGAGGTGACCTTCGAGGACGGTCACGTCGAGACACCCGGGGTCGTCATCGCCGCCGACGGCCTGCACTCCGTCGCACGCGAGCTCCTCGTCGACGACGAGCCGGTCAACAGCGCCTACGTGGCGTACCGGCGAGCGATGCCGATCGAGCAGGCCCGCGACCTCGACATCTCCGAAAAGGACGTCGTGGTGTACGTCGGGCCGCGCTGCCACTTCGTGCAGTACCCCCTGCGCGACGGGCAGATGTTCAACCAGGTGGCGGTGTTCGAGTCGCCCAAGGCGCTGGCAGGCGAGGAGGACTGGGGTACGCCGGACGAGCTTGATTCGGCCTTCGAGGGAACCTGCGAGCAGGTTCGTCAGGGCATACCGCTGATGTGGCGCGACCGCTGGTGGCGGATGTTCGATCGCGACCCGATCATGAGCTGGGTGCACGGGCGCATCGCTCTCCTCGGCGACGCCGCACACCCGCCGCTGCAGTACATGGCCCAGGGCGCCATCATGGCCATCGAGGATGGCTGGGTGCTGGCCAAGCACGTCGAACGGCAACTCGCCGATGGCGCCGACGTGGCAGACCTCGACTGGGATGTCGCCCTGGCGGCATACAACGCCGTGCGTCCCGAGCATTGCCGCCGGGTGCTGATCACCGGGCGCCTCTGGGGCAAGCTGTGGCACCACGACGGGGTCAAACGCCTGCAGCGCAACGCGATCCTTCGGGCAAGGGACACCTATGACTACGGCTTCACGGAGTGGATCTACGGCCCCACGGCGCTCACTCCGGAGGAGGAGCCGGAGATGTATCCGGTGATCCCGCTCGACTCGGTGAACGTCGGCCAGGAGGCGAGCCGAACGGCCCCTTGAGTGTCATAGGGACACCGTCGGCTCGCTACACGAGTTCCGATGAAACGACCGACGGGAGCTGCCGGAGGTGCTCGAGCAGCAGGTCGATGTCGTCGTTGGTGACCATGACGGTGCAGGCCATGCTGCTCTCCCGCACGCCGTCACGGATGTCCACGGACAGATCATGAACCTTGTAGCCACGCTGCCGTAGGACGGAGATGAGGTTGAGGATCCCCTCGATACCGCCGGTGAAGTAGGTGGCGATCCGGCGGCGCACCAGGAACGACGGCTGAGTCGATGGGGCGTATGAGGGCGAAGCAGAGACATGATTGAGAGACATGGTGGATCTCCACAGTTGAGGACCAGCAGGATCCGGGCCAGGTCCCGAGAGAGCTCCACGTATTCGCGGTCGACGACGCTGCGCGCCAGCGACCTGGGTTCAGCTGGCGCGCCTCGGTACGTCTCGCTGAGGAGTCATAGGGCACTGCACGGGGACAGACTAACACGACGACTGGCTGCGGTATTGCCCGCTGTTGATCAGGGACCCTGCCGTTAAGCCCAAAATACGTCCGTTTTGCCTGGCCTGCTGGGGCCTACCGGCAGGGGCCCTGATCAACACCGCGGAACAGCACGGACCAAGTCACTTCCCGTAGCCCAACAGACAGGATGAGGCGAGGCCACTGGCGATCTCGTTTGCCCGGGCCGACGCGGCGCCATGCCGGTGACCTCACGGTCGGTCAGCATGCAGACGCCGGAGCCTTGGGAGACGCAGTGGACCGGGACTTCGTATAGTCCTGTGCGACCGTTTCCGGGCCACCCAGTTCTGGGCAACCGCGGCGACCGAGCACGCGACAACCTCCAGCCTCGTCCCCACAATCCTCGAATACCTGCTGGGGAACCCCGGCGTGACCCCAGCGAACTATCGCGAGGTGATCACCGGGAGCGGCTCCCTTTCCGCCTCCACTGCCCGGCGGTCGAAACGTGGATCGTCCAGCGGCCGGCGGATCACGGCGACGTCGGCGGTTCCTTCGGCCAGCCCGGCGGTCGGGGTGGCGGAATGCACGAAGACCAGTGGCATCCCGGAGTGGGCGGCGGCCCACCTCTTCGGCAGGCGGCGGGTGTGCCTGCCCAGCGCCGCCCAGGCGTAGCCGACCCGAAGTTCAGTGCGGGACTGCGCGATGACGCGCTGCAGGTGCGCCACCTCGTCGAGCGCGCGCCGCGCACCAGGCAGGATCCGGCTGCCAGTGCCGGTGAGGCTGACGTGGCGGGTGGTGCGTTGCAGGATCCGAGCGCCGAGCGCGGTCTCCAGCGCGATGATGGCACGCGACACCGACGCCTGTGAAGTTCCCAGGCGGTCGGCAGCGTCGGTGAACGTGCCGGCGTCGACCACCGCGACCAAGGCACGCAGATGCCGCAACTCAACTTCCATACGTCTAGCGTATAGGTAGATCGGTTGATGCATTTGTCGTATCGACATCGGGGCGCTGAGACTGGCGGTCATGACCGTGATGACCGCCGAAGTCGCACCGCCCCAGCCCAGTTCACCAGGTCGAGATGCCTGCCGAGGATCCGCGCTTGGCGGCCTGGCCACCATGGCCGCCAGCGCCACCAGCAACCAGGTCGGCGCCGCGGTCGGCGCACACGCGTTCGGAGCGATCGGGCCCGTGGGCGTGGTCGCGGTCCGGCAGTTCGTCGCCGCCGCGGTCCTGCTACCAGCGAGCCGAAGGACCCCCTGGGTGCATATGCGGCCGCGAACTAGCCATTCAGCGCGCCTCTCCCTGTTGTGTCATACCAACGCCGTGTTGTACCATTCCAACATCGTGAGCAGAGGGCGACACCCGAAGACCGCCGTAGCCCGCGCTCTCGACGCAGCCAAAGGTCTTCACCTCAACATCGTCGAACACCACAAGGGCCCTCGATGGGGATGGCTGATCTGTCTGACCTGCCATCAAGGGGCGCCAGATCGGGGATACCCAGGTGATCCCAGCAGCTTCACGATATGGGGCACGCCCGAGCCGCCAGAGAACCATGCGAAGCACATACTTCGCTTCATCGCCCGCCATGAACACTCCAGAGGAAGGCCCGCGATGATAAGTACCTGGAACTTTCAGCTACGCCTGAACCGGGAGCCAACCGAAGACGAGCTCGATGCGCTGTACGAGGCCGGCCTGTCCGACGCCGGGTTCGAGGGCTCCCTGGTCGACGTAGACCGTGACGCCTCCACCCTGCTGGATGCGGTGCGCAGCGCCGCCGAGCAGATCCGCACCGTCGCGGGCCTGCGGGCCGTCGGTCTGGAAACCCAGGACGCCGTCACACTCTCCGACGCCGCGCAGCGACTGGGACGCCGCACCGCCGAAAGCCTGCGCCTGCTCGCGGCAGGAAAGCGCGGGCCAGGCGGCTTCCCCCGCCCACTGGTGGACACCGGCAAGGTGCGGATCTACTCATGGGCCGAAATCGTCACGTGGTTGCGCGAAGCACTCGGCGAGGACGCCCCTGTGGTCAACCGCGACCTACTGCTGGCCGACCACGCACTCCGCTTGGCCGACGAAGCCGAACGCGCCGGCCGAAGCCAAACCGAAGCCGTCCGTCACCTCATCGGCGCCTGCTGACCAACTTCGCTGCCCCGACCTACTCACCCAGCGCGCGAAGCTTGGGCACCACCTGGTCGGCGAAGCTGGTGAGGAACCGCGACTGATCGTGGCCCGGCGCATGGACGACAAGGTGGTTGAACCCGGCGTCGACATAGGTCTTGATGGCCGCGACCGCATCGTCCGGATCGGACGCGACGATCCAGCGGCTGGCGACCTGTTCCGTCGACAGGGCGTCGCCCGCGCGTTCCATTTCGATCGGGTCGGACAAGCCGTGCTTCTGCTCCGCCGAGAGCGCCAGCGGGGCCCAGAACCGGGTGTTGGCCATCGCCTGCTCGGGGTCGGGATCGTAGGAGAGCTTGATCTCGATCATCTTGTCGATTCTGGCGACGTCTCGCCCGCCCGCTGCCGCGCCCTCCGCGAGAGCGGGTAGCAGCTTGTCGGTGTAGAGGTCCATGCCCTTGCCACTGGTGCAGATGAACCCGTCCCCCGCCCGGCCGGCGTACTTGGCCACCACTGGCCCGCCCGCGGCGACGTAGACCGGGATGCCGCCTTCGGGCCGGTCGTAGACGGTGGCGTTGTGGGTCTGGTAGTACTCGCCATCGAAGGTGACCCGCTCTTCTGTCCACAATGCACGCATCAGCCGCACGGCCTCACGCAGCCGGGCAAAGCGCTCCTTGAAAGCAGGCCATTCGAGCCGCGTCACCGCGACCTCGTTAAGCGCCTCCCCCGTGCCGATGCCCAGCATGACGCGGCCCGGGTAGAGGCAACCCAGCGTCCCGAACGCCTGCGCCACCACCGCCGGGTTGTACCGGAACGTCGCGGTCAGCACGCTGGTGCCGAGCTGGACGCGGGAGGTCCGCTCCCCCACCGCGGACAGCCACGACATCGAGAACGGCGCATGCCCGCCCTGATGCCGCCAAGGCTGGAAATGGTCAGACACCATCACGCTGTCGAGGCCCACCTCTTCGGCCTGGACGGCGTATTCCACCAGGTCCCGCGGCCCGAACTGCTCCGCTGACGCCTTGTATCCGATCTTGATGGTCATTCAATCTGTCCTTTTCGGCCGGTCGCGACGGTAACGCGCGATGAGCGTAGTGGTCGAACTGTCGTGGCTGGAGTCCGGCGGATCATGGGGTGCGCTCAGT
>WHSS01000012.1 GCA_009379975.1 Actinophytocola sp. | reverse complement strand
GAGCAGGAACGTGAGGTCGGCCGGTGAGCGTTCAGCGTCTGCAGTCGCACTGGGGCTTCACGAAGATGCCCTTCGGTCGCAGCCTCGCGCCGTCGATGCTGCACCGCCACGGCGGGCACGCCGAAGCGGTCGCCCGCATCGCCTGGTGCATCGACCAGCACGCCCTCGGCGTGATCACCGGCGAGGTCGGAGCCGGCAAAACCGTCGCCGTCCGCGCCGCCACCACCGCACTCGACACCTCCCGGCACGCGGTCATCTACCTGCCCAACCCCTCCGTCGGGGTCCGCGGCATGCTGCACCACATCGTCGCCACGCTCGGACAAGTCACCAACTTCTACACCGCCACCCTCGTCCCGCAGGCCGCCGACGCCCTGGCCGCCGAACACGCCGAACGCGGCCGCACCCCGATCGTGATCTTCGACGAGGCGCACCTGCTGGACAACGCCCAGATGGAAGCCGTCCGAATGCTCACCAACCACAACATGGACTCCGGCGCCCCGTTCGCCGCGCTGCTCATCGGGCAACCCACCCTGCGGCAACGGCTCCGACTCGGCGTACTCGCCGCCCTGGACCAACGGATCTCGGTCCGCTACGCCCTCGCCGGCATGAACGCCACCGAGACCGCCGACTACGTCGCGCACCACCTCAAGATCGCCGGCCGAACCGACACCCTGTTCAGCGCCGACGCGATCACCCTGATCCACAACGCCTCACGCGGCTACCCCCGCGCAGTGAACAACCTCGCCGTCAACGCCCTCACCGCCGCGTTCGCCCGCGACAGCGCGATCGTCGACGAGAAAGCCGCGCGCACCGCGATCTCCGAAGCCGGCGCAGACTGACCCGCCCGACGTCACACAGCCGGGCAGCACGTCACCGAGCCGACCAAGGCCCCGTCCGCCACCAGCGGACGGGGCCTTCTCACACCCCGATCGTCGGCAACACCGATGACGGCGCCATCGGCAAGATCAACGACGGACAACACCCGCCTCGCCTGCGGGGTTGGACCATCACCTGGGGCCAGCAACTCGTCAACCGACCCCTCGCGCGGGTCAACAGTGGCGACATCACCGAGAACATGGTCGCCGGCTACGTCGCCAAATACGCCACCAAATCCACCGAGATCACCGGATTCGCCTCCCGCCGCCTCACCAGCGGCAGCATCGACGGCATCCGCCCCGACAGCCACACCGGGCGGCTCGTGCTCACCTGCTGGCAGCTGGGAGCCAACCCCCACAAGCGCGGCAACGCCTACGCCGACGACATCCCGGTGCACCCGCACCGCAACGCACCCATCACCGCCGAACGCGCCGCCTGGCACGACACCTACGGCCGACTCCGACGCTGGGCACACATGCTCGGCTTCGGCGGCCACTTCGCCACCCGCAGCCGCCGCTACGGCCCCACCCGCAAACACCTCAAAGCAGTCCGCCGCACCTATCGGCGCTCGCAGCAACTACTCCGACACCCCGGCCACCGCACCGCCCAGCACCTCCACCACGAGGACACCACGCTGATCGTCGGCGAACTCGCCTACGCAGGAATCGGCTGGCTCACCCCCGGCGACGCCGAGCTAGCCATCACCGCGGCCGCCAAAGCCCGTGAGTACCGCCCAAACACGGAGGGAAGAACGCACATGTCACACAGCCTGATCACGATAAGCAGGAAGGAGGTTGATCGACATGACTACCCGAGTAATCCAAAGGAAGTGGCACACCACGGCGGAAGTCGCACAGATGCTCAACTATGGTCTGTCCAAGACCAAGATGCTGATCGCCCAAGGAGATATCCGCTCCGTCAAGGACGGGCGCAACAGGCGCGTCCTGCCGCAATGGGTCGACGACTACATCGCTCGCCGCGCGGCCGAAAGCGAGGCGGTCTATGACCAAGTCTCGTAACCGAGCCAACGGAGAAGGCTCCATCTACCCATACAAGAACGGCTACGCCGCCTACGCCTGGGTCACAACTCCCAGCGGGCTCCGCAGGCGCAAGTACGTTTACGGCAAGACCCGCGACTACGTCCACCAGAAGTGGATCAAACTCCAGCAGCAAGCAGCACAAGGACCGTTACCCACTAAGACGCCCAAGGTTGGCGCATACCTCGATTACTGGCTGCGCGAAGTGGTGACACCGAACGTTGCCCCGCTGACGGCCAAGACCTACGAAACACTCGTCCGTCGTCACATCGCCCCTGGCCTGGGTAGCAAGAACCTCGCTCGACTGTCGACTCGTGATGCCCAGCAGTGGATCAACCGGGTCGCGAGGACATGTCAGTGCTGCGCTCAGGGCAAGGACGTTGCCCGACCGAGTGACAAGCAACGTTGTTGTGCACTCAGCAACTGCTGTGGACAACGACTGTCACCTCGCACCCAGCGGGATACTCGAGCTTGCCTACGGCGCGCTCTGGCATGCGCCATTGATGACGAGCTGATCACGCGTAACATTGCCAAGTCGATCAAACTGCCGACAGCTCGAAGGAAGAAGGGCAAGCGGTGGACAACCGAGCAAGCACGCCGATTCCTAGCATCCGCCAAGGTTGACAACGACCCGCTCTACGCTGCCTATGTTCTGGTGGTTGTGGAAGGCATGCGCAAGGGCGAAGCGCTCGGTCTGCCCTATGATGCCGTCGACTTCGAGCAACAGAAGGTCGAGATCGGCTACCAACTCCAACGCGTCGGCGGTCAGTTGCTGCACCGCGAGACCAAGACCGAAGAGTCTGACTCGCAGCTACCGTTTCCCGCCATCGTCGGTACCGCGCTCCGGGCGCGACTTGTTCAGCGGGACCGGGACAAGCAGGCCGCCGCTGACGCCTGGCAAGAGCACGGCCTGATGTTCACCACCAAGTACGGTACGCCAATCGAGCCGCGCAACTTCAACCGCTCCTGGGACCGACGCATCATCAAGGCGGGCGTACCCAAGATCACCGTGCACGACGGCCGCCGCACCTGCGGCTCGCTGCTGGCCGATCTCGACGTGCACCCGCGCGTCGCCATGGCCATCCTCCGGCACGCACAGTTCGCCATCACGATGGAGATCTACACCGAGGTCTCCGACGAAGCCACCCGAGAAGGCCTCAAGAAGCTCGGAGAGAGTCTGCAATGACCACTACTGCGGTACTTTGCTGCTGTACACAGCCGAAAGGCCCTCTCCCGGATATGGGAAAGGGCCTTTGACCTGGGTGGGCCTACCAGGACTTGAACCTGGGACCTCTTCGTTATCAGCGAAGCGCTCTAACCGCCTGAGCTATAGGCCCCTGCAACCTCGAAAAGATTACCTTACGCGCACGGCACCCTCACTGGGGGGTGGCCGCCGCTACTCGCGCTCCGACAGCGTCACTTCGAGCCCGCCCGCCAGGTCAGCGGACACGTTGTAGATGAAGGCCGACACCGTCGCCAGCGCGGAGAGCAGCACGATGTTGACGGCTCCGACGACGGCGGCGATACCGAACACCCTGCCCGCGCTGATCAGCGGATCAGCCACCGCGTCGGCGCCCTCACCGGAGATGAACGACTGATACGTCCCGTTGAGCTTGGTCCAGACCCCCATGCCGTCGAGCACGATGTAGAGCAGGCCGACGGCGACGAGCCACACCAGGAACATCGCGACGCCGAGCACGAGGGAAAGTTTGAGCACCGACCACGGATCGATCCGCTTGACCTGCAGGCTGGCCCGCCTCGGACCCCGCCCCGGCCTGCGCAACGCGGATGGCGTCGCCCTCCCCCTTGGGTCCGCCCCGACGCTCACGCTGTCCTGCCCCTTCACCGCGGTCATCTGCTGCTCGTAACTCCTGCCGGCGTCCGCTGCTCCGCCATCGGGCCCAGCGTGACCAAACAGCCGTTGAGCCGCCACACCGGTGACAACCGGTATATCCCCAGTGTGCGGCATACGATCTGCATCGTCATAACGAGGCGTGTCGGACAGCTGCCCCGACGCCGATGCGTCCTGATACAGGTACGCGGTGTTCGCCTCCCGGGAGTCTTCGTCGAAGTCCTTGGCCACCCGCTGCCATGGTGGCGACTCCGCCGCCGTGCCATTGGCTTTCGCCTCGGCGTCCCCACGCCCGCTGGCATTGTCGGGTGGTGTCATGACTCGTCCCTTACCTCACCGGAGCGCTGATGTTCGCGCCCCTAGTTCGCTTCGCCCTCTTCCCCATCGGGGACATCGGGAACATCATCATTCGGTTCATCGGCATTGCGCGCCACCGCTAGCAGTGTCGTGCCCTCAGCCAAGTTCATCAACCGCACTCCCTTGGTCTGCCGACCGGCCTTGCGCACCTGCTTCGCGTAGGTCCTGATCACCCCACCGGTCGAGGTGATCGCGAACAGCTCGTCGTCGAGGTTGACGATGAGCGCGCCGACCAGCCTGCCACGGCGGTTGTCATATTGGAGTGTGAGTACTCCCTTACCGCCGCGACCCTGCACCGGGTAGTCCTCGATGGGGGTCCGCTTCGCGTAGCCGCCGCCGGTCGCGACCAGCAGGAACGTTCCTTCCTGCACCACGTCCATGGCGAGCAGCTCATCGCCTTCGTTGAACCGCATGCCCAGCACACCCGAAGTAGCCCTGCCCATGGGGCGGAGCACATCGTCGGTCGCGTGGAAGCGGATGGACTGCCCGTCGGCGGAAACCAGCAGCAGGTCATCCTCCGCCGAAGCCAGCACGGCGCCGACCAACTCGTCGTCTTCGCGAAGGTTGATGCCGATCAGGCCGCCGGTGCGGTTGGAGTCGAAGTCGCTGAGCTTCGACTTCTTCACCAGCCCACCCTTGGTCGCGAGCACCAGATACGGCGCGACCTCGTAGTTCTTGATCTGGATGACCTGGGCGATCTGCTCGTCGGGCTGGAACGCCAGCAAGTTCGCGACGTGCTGACCACGCGCGTTGCGGTTGGCCTCCGGCAGCTCGTACGCCTTCGCCCGATACACCCTGCCCTTGTTGGTGAAGAACAGAATCCAGTCGTGCGTCGAGCACACGAAGAAGTGCTGGACGATGTCGTCCTGCTTCAACGTCGCGCCCTGGACGCCCTTGCCGCCCCGCTTCTGCGAGCGGTAAAGGTCGGTCCTGGTGCGCTTGGCGTACCCGGTGCGCGTGATGGTGACGACCACGTCCTCGACCGCGATGAGATCCTCGACGGACACGTCGCCGTCGAACGGGATGATCTTGGCGCGGCGCTCGTCGCCGTACTTGTCGACGATCTCTTTGAGCTCGTCCTTGATGATCTGGCGCTGCCGGTCCGGCCGCGCCAGGATGTCCTGCAGGTCGGCGATCTCGCGCTCGATCTCGGCCAGCTCGTTGATGATCTTCTGGCGTTCCAGGGCGGCCAGCTTGCGCAGCTGCATGTCCAGGATCGCGGTCGCCTGGATCTCGTCGACGTCCAGCAGTTCCATCAGGCCGCCACGGGCCTCCTCGGCCGACGGCGAGCGGCGGATCAACGCGATGACCTCGTCGAGCATGTCCAGCGCCTTGACCAGACCACGCAGGACGTGCGCGCGCTCCTCGGCCTTGCGTAGCCGGTAGCGGGTGCGCCGGACGATGACCTCGACCTGGTGCTTGACGTAGTGCCGGACGATCTGGTCGAGCCGGAGCGTGCGGGGCACGCCGTCGACGATGGCCAGCATGTTGACGCCGAAGTTGTGTTGCAGCTGTGTGTGCTTGTACAGGTTGTTCAGCACGACCTTGGCCACCGCGTCGCGCTTGACCGTGATGACGATCCGCTGACCACTGCGGCTGTTGGACTCGTCGGCGATGTCGGCGATGCCGGTCAGCTTCCCGTCCCGGACCAGGTTGGCGATGTTCTCGATCAGGTTGTCCGGGTTCACCTGGTACGGGAGCTCGGACACGATCAGGATGGTGCGGCCCTTGGCGTCCTCGTCGACCTCGACCACGGCACGCATCCGAACCGAACCACGCCCGGTGCGGTAGGCGTCCTCGATGCCCTGCGTCCCGAGGATGAGCGCCTTGGTCGGGAAGTCGGGACCCTTGATGCGCTGCAGCATCGCGGCGAGGGTCTCGTCCTCGCTCGCCTCCCAGTTGTCAAGCGCCCAGTAAACGCCCTCGGCGACCTCACGCAGGTTATGCGGCGGGATATTGGTCGCCATCCCGACGGCGATGCCGGAACCACCGTTGACCAGCAGGTTCGGGATACGCGACGGCAGCACGTCCGGCTCGAGGGTCTTACCGTCGTAGTTCGCGGAGAAGTCGACGGTGTCTTCCTCGATGTCCCGCAGCATCTCCATCGCGAGCGGGGTGAGTTTGGCCTCTGTGTAGCGCATCGCGGCAGCCGGATCGTTCCCCGGCGAGCCGAAGTTGCCCTGGCCGTCGACCAGCGGGTAGCGCAGCGACCACGGCTGGGCCAGCCGCACCAGGGCGTCATAGATCGCCGAGTCGCCGTGCGGGTGATAGTTGCCCATCACGTCACCGACGACGCGCGAGCACTTGGTATAGCTGCGCTCGGGCCGCAACCCGGTGTCGAACATGGAGTACAACACCCTGCGGTGCACCGGCTTGAGGCCGTCCCGCACATCGGGCAGCGCGCGGGAGACGATGACGCTCATCGCGTAGTCGATATAGGAGTTCTGCATCTCCTGCTGGATGTCGACCGGTTGGACGCGGTCGCGCTCCGGAGGCAGGGTCTCAGTCACGGCTCTTCTCTTTCAGCTCGGTGATACGAAAGGCATCGGATGGGCCGGCGGCTCAGATGTCGAGGAATCGAACACCTCGGGCGTTCCGGACGATGAACGAACGCCGTGCCTCGACGTCCTCGCCCATCAGCACGCTGAACAACTCGTCCGCGGTCGCGGCGTCGTCCAATGTGACCCGCAACAGCAGCCGATGATCCGGGTCCATCGTGGTCTCCCACAACTCGTCGGCGTTCATCTCGCCGAGACCCTTGTACCGCTGGATGCCGGTGTCCTTCGGCAGCTTCTTGCCCGCGGCGAGGCCGCGCTCGATCAGCGCGTCCTTCTCGCGGTCGGTGTAGGCGAAATCGGGCTCGCTCCGCTGCCACTTGATCTTGTACAGCGGCGGCTGCGCGAGGTAGACGTGCCCGTGCTCGACCAGCGGCGTCATGAACCGGAACAGCAGGGTGAGCAGCAGGGTACGAATGTGCTGGCCGTCCACATCGGCGTCGGCCATCAGCACGATCTTGTGATAGCGCAGCTTCGACAGGTCGAACTCGTCGTGGATACCCGTGCCGAGCGCGGTGATCAGGCTCTGCACCTCGGTGTTCTTGAGCACCTTGTCGATGCGGGCCTTCTCAACGTTGATGATCTTGCCTCGGATCGGCAGGATCGCCTGATACATCGAGTCCCGGCCTTCCTTGGCCGAGCCGCCTGCCGAGTCACCCTCGACGATGTAGACCTCGCAGTCCTCCGGCTTGGTCGAACGGCAGTCCTTCAGCTTGCCGGGCAGCCCCCCGATGTCCAGCGCGCCCTTACGCCGGACCAGCTCGCGAGCCTTGCGGGCGGCCATCCGCGCCTGCGCGGACGAAACCGCCTTGCTGATGATGACCTTCGCTTCGGTCGGGTTGCGCTCGAACCAGTCGGCGAGCCACTCGTTGGTCGTGGTCTGCACGAAGGTCTTCGCCTCGCTGTTGCCCAGCTTGGTCTTCGTCTGGCCCTCGAACTGCGGCTCGGCGAGCTTGATAGACACGATCGCGGCGAGGCCTTCCCGCACATCGTCACCGGTGAGGTTGGTGTCCTTCTCCCTGAGCAGCTTCTTGTCGCGCGCGTAGCTGTTGACCACGCGGGTCAACGCCGCCCGGAAGCCCTCTTCGTGCGTGCCGCCCTCATGGGTGTTGATGGTGTTGGCGAAGGTGTAGACCGATGGCGTGTAGCCGTTGTTCCACTGCATCGCGACCTCGACCTGCAGGCCGTCGCCCTGGGCCTCGAACGAGATGACCTTCTTGTGGATCTCGTCGCGGCTGGAGTTGATGTGCTTGACGAAGTCCTCGAGGCCGCCGGGGTAGCAGTACGTCTGCTCCCTGATGGTGGCCTGCTGACCAGAAGCGTCCTCCGCGGTCTCGTCCGCGGCCCGCTCGTCACGCAACACAATGGTCAGGCCCTTGTTGAGGAAGGCCATCTCCTGCAGCCGGCGCGCCACCGTCTCGGTGTTGTACCGGGTGGTCTCGAAGATCGAGTCGTCCGCCCAGAAAGTCAGCGTGGTACCGGTGCGCTTGGTAGCACCTTGCTTCTGCGGCGCCTCGATGGCCGCCGACTTCTCGTAGCGCTGGGTCCAGATCGTCCCGTTGCGGTGGATCTCGACCTCGAGCTGCTTGGACAGCGCGTTGACCACGGAGACACCGACACCGTGCAGGCCGCCCGAGACCGCATAGGACTTACCGTCGAACTTGCCGCCCGCGTGCAGCACGGTGAGCACGACCTCGATGGTCGGCTTCTTCTCCGTGGGGTGCATCTCGACCGGAATGCCACGGCCGTCGTCGCTGACCCGGACGCCGCCGTCGTTGAGCAGCGTGACCTCGACCTTGGTGGCGTGACCCGCCATGGCCTCGTCGACCGCGTTGTCCACAACCTCCCACACCAAGTGGTGCAGGCCGCGCTCACCGGTGGAACCGATGTACATGCCGGGGCGCTTGCGAACGGCTTCGAGGCCTTCCAGCACAGTGATGGACGATGCGCTGTAATCGTTCTTCTTGGCTGCCACCGTCTGGTGTCTCCCTGTCTGTGTCAGCGAAGGTTGCGTGCGTCCGGCCACGGTCCTCCGGGCCCCTACTCATCGCACCCCGGCAAGTCTACTTGGCTGACTGTGCTCACATGCGGCAAGGACACCCCTAGATGCGCCCCAGAGCGACGAAATCAACCAAAGGCGTCGGGGATCCCACACCAATGGTTCCACTCGCGCCTCAGAGGCCGCTCCGTCGCAGGGCATTTCGCCAGTAATTTGCCGGTCATGCTGCGGCCGCCCGCTGTCCGATTCACCCGATTAGCCGTAGGTATCCCGCGGGCCTCTGCCGGACACGTGACGGGGCCCGTAGCGCCAGCTCGGTTTGCTCGGCCCCTGGATCTTGATCCGCTTGACCACCCCGGAGCCCACCCCGGCCGCGATCTTGGCGATCAGCTGCCCCTGGAGGAGGCGCAGCTGGGTGGCCCACGCCGTCGAGGTCGCCCGCACGGTCAGCTCGCCGTCATGCAACGCGACCGGCTGCGCGTGCTCGGCGAGCTCTTCACCCACCAGCCGTGCCCACTCGCCGAACACCTTTCCGCTGGTCAGCTTGGTATCCCAGCCCTGTTTACGCACCAGGGAAGAGGCCACCTTGCCGAGCGGCTGCGGGTCACGATCATCGGAGCCGGCGCCGGACCAGCGCCGCCGTTTCGCCCGGAACCCGGCGCCTTGTCCGCTCGGGCCGGTGCGACGGCGCACTCCTGGCTCGTTGCCCCGTGCCGCCGCCTTCTGCTGCGCCGTCCGCAACGCCGCGCGGGCCAGATCCCTGCCGGAGCCGCTTTGCTCGTTTGGAGCAGTGGCCGGATCGGCAGTATTTCCCTCAGTAGAGCGAATCGGGGGACCGGTTCGCGCGTTCGAGTGTGTACCGCCCCGATTAGGGGGGTCATTTCCCTGCAACATTAACTCACGTCCCGTGTTATCCACACTATCCACAGGTTTATCCCCAGGTGGGTGATGTCCGGTTGTGGCGGATGTCACCCCAAGTTGTTTCGGGGTTGCCGGCTCACTCACGTGACAGCCTCCCGTCAGCCACTCGATAGCGGGTACCGAGCAACCTCTCGGGCACATCCGCGTCCACCGCGGCCGTCACCAACACCTGTTCGGCACCAGCGGCGAATGCGGCGAGGCTGGCCCGCCGCTGCTGGTCGAGCTCGGCGAAAACATCATCGAGCAGCAGCACCGGATCACCGGACTCCGCCCGCAGCAATTCGTAGGAGGCGAGCCGGAGCGCCAGCGCGAACGACCAGGACTCACCGTGGCTCGCGTAGCCCTTCGCCGGCGCGTCGCCGAGCACCAGCTCCAGCTCATCCCGGTGCGGGCCGACCAGGCTCACGCCGCGCTCCAGATCCGCGGTTCGAGACTCCCGCAGCGCTTCGAGCAGCACTTCCGTGACCTTGTCGACCTGCGCGGGCGCCCCTCCCGCAACGCCATACTCGCTCGGCATCGCGTCGCCGATGCTCGACCGGTAGCTGCTGCCCGCCCGCCGATCCGCCGCGGCGTCGCCCGCGATCGAGGCGTAGCTGGCCGCGATGAGCGGCGCCAGTTCGGCCACCAGGTCAAGTCTGCCCGCGAGCAGTTGCCCACCCGCTTCGGCGAGTTGGGCGTCCCACACCTCGAGGGTGCTGAGCGCATAGGGGTCCGGTTTCGCCGAACCCCGGCGCTTCCCGGTCGTCTTGAGCAGGGCGTTGCGCTGCCGCAAGGCGCGGTCGTAGTCGGCGCGTACCCCCGCGTAGCGCGGCGAGCGCTGCACCAGCAGTTCGTCGAGGAAGCGCCTTCGTTCGCCGGGATCGCCCTTCACCAGCGCAAGGTCCTCGGGCGCGAACAGCACGGTGCGCACGATCCCCAGGATCTCCCGCGGCCTCCTCGGTGACCCGCGGTTAATCCGCGCCCGGTTAGCCTTACCAGGGCTGATCTCCAGCTCGACGGTCAGCTCGCGGTCACCGTTGACGACCGCCGCCCGGATCAACGCCCGCTCACAGTCCTGACGCACCAGCGGAGTGTCGGTCGCGACCCGGTGCGAGCCGAGCGTGGCGAGATAGCCGATCGACTCGAGCAGGTTGGTCTTGCCCTGGCCGTTCTGCCCTACCAGCACCGTCGGTCCCTGACCGAGCTCGAGGTCGGCCAGTTCCCATGACCGGAAATCGGTCACCTGAAGGTGACGGAGGTACATGGCCTCACCTAGCAGCGTCGATATGTCGACATATGACCGCTCACTCCGGTGTGGTCTTGGTTACGCCGTGGCCACCGAACTGGTTCCGCAACGCGGCGACCGCCTTCATCGCGGGTGAGTCGTCCTGCCGCGAACCGAACCGGGCGAACAGCGCGGCCGAGATGACCGGCGCTGGCACCGAGTGGTTGATCGCTTCCTCCACCGTCCAGCGGCCCTCGCCGGAATCGTTGACATAGCCCCGGATTCCAGCCAATCCCGGGTCTTCGTCGAGCGCGTTGATCAGCAGGTCGAGCAGCCACGAGCGGACCACGGTCCCCCGCGACCACGCTTTGAGCACCGCAGGCACGTCGGAAACCGCCGACGACGCGGCGAGTAGCTCGTATCCCTCGGCGTAGGCCTGCATCAGCCCGTACTCGATGCCGTTGTGGACCATCTTCGCGAAATGCCCCGCGCCGACGTCTCCCGCGTGGGCGAAGCCTTCGTCGCGGGGGCCCTCCGGCCGCAGCGCGTCGAAGATCGGCATCGCTCGCTCGACGTCGTCCGCCGACCCGCCCACCATGAGGGCGAATCCGTTGTCCTTGCCCCAGACGCCGCCGGACACGCCGACGTCGAGATAGCCGATTCCCTTGGCGGCCAACGTTTCCGCATGGATCCTGTCATCGGTGTAACGGGAATTCCCGCCTTCTATCACCAGATCACCGGCGCCCAGCGACGCCGCCAACTCGTCGATCGTCGCCCTGGTCGCGTCGCCGGCAGGCACCATGACCCACACGATGCGCGGACTGTCCAACTCGGACACCAGCGCTTCGAGCGATGCGGTGTCGCTCAGCGACGCGTCGCGGTCGTAGCCCACCACGTCATAACCGGCTGCCCGCAGGCATTCCCGCATGCCGTAGCCCATTTTGCCCAGGCCGACCAAGCCCAATCGCACCATCGATGTCATCCCCTTCGCAGCGACGAATCAGCCCGGCAGCCGGACCGGCATCAGCAGGTAGAGATACCCGGGAGCGACCTTGCCATCCTCGTCGGCAGGCTTGAGCAACGCGGGCCGGCTGGGCGTGGTGAAGGTCAACTCCGCCCGGTCGCTGTTGAGCGCGGCCAGCCCGTCGGTGAGGTACGCCGGGTTGAACGCGATCGTCACCGGCTCGCCCTCGTGCTCGACCGGGAGTTCCTCCTCCGCGCTGCCTTCGTCGTCGCCACCCGCCGTCAACCGCAGCGAGCCTTCGCCGAACTCCAGCCGCACCTGGGTGCCTCGTTCGGCGACGAGCGAAACACGCTTGATCGCTTCGGCGAGCGCGGGGACTTCGAGCACCGCTCGCGAGGTGTGCTGGCTGGGCAACAGCTGCCGGTACGGCGGGAACTCCGCATCGAGCAATCGCGTGGTCGCGAACCGGCCCGAGCCGGCGAGGCCGAGCAGCCCGTCACCGCTGGCGAGTCCTAATCGGACATTCGAGCCGGACGACCCGAGCGACTTCGCCGCCTCGGCTAGGGTTCTCGCAGGGACCAGCACGGCGGCCTCGGTGATGCCCTCCGCGGGTTGCCAGCTGAACTCCTTCATGGCGAGCCGGAACCGGTCGGTGGCCACCATCGTCAGGCTGTCGCCGTTGATCTCGAGGCGCATGCCGGTCAGCATCGGCAGCGTGTCGTCCTTGCCGGAGGCGATCGCGACCTGCGCCACCGCCTGCCCGAACGCGTCGCCGGCCAGTTCGCCGGCGAACGACGGTTGCGCCGGTAGCTGCGGATAGTCCTCGACCGGCATGGTCGGCAGGCTGAATCTGGCGTTGCCGCAGGTGATCGACACCCTGGCGCCGTCGACGGCGATGTCGACCGGCTGGGCGGGCAGGGACTTGGTGATGTCGGCCAGTAATCGCCCGGACACCAGCGTCCGGCCGCCGTCGGCGATGGTCGCCGGAACCCCGACCGTCGCGGAGACTTCGTAGTCGAAGCCGGAGACGGTCAACGCGTCGGTGTCGGCGTCACCGGCTCCCGCTTCGAGCAGCACCCCGCCCAGCACGGGCACGGACGGCCGGGAAGGCAGGCTGCGTGCCACCCAAGCAACGGCTTCGGCGAGACCGTCACGCTCGACGCGGATCTTCATGCGCCACCCTTTCGACGGCCGAGCGGGTGCTCGGCGGATCAGAACCTTCTCGGAAGCAGGCCGTGCCTGGCTTGGCTGCCGGACGCGGACTGGTCGCTATGCGGTGGCGCCCGGCTCGGCGTGGTGCCTGCCTGGCGGACCACCGGTGTGAGCACCCACGTTAGAACGTTCGATGCGGCCGCGTCATCTGGGCCTGCCCGTGGTCGGTGCGCCCGGCCCGCTACCGGGGCCCTCCGGACACCGGCTGTCCCCAGAAATCGACTTCGCTTGTGTTTGAAGAGAAGTTCTTGGATGAAGAGATAAAAACCGTAACAGTAATAGGGCCTGTGGATTGTGTGGACGGAGATCGTTCTCGCAGTTGAGAAGGCCTGACGGCCTGTGGACAGTAGGCGGAAGTCATCGGTGGACTACCTCGCCTCGCGGTGGAGAACTTCGAGCCGGCGCGATCGGTCCACGATCTATCCACCGGTTATCCCCAGTTATCCACAGGATTGTCCCCAAGATGGGTGCCGGCCATCCGAGAACCCAGGTTCCCCCGACGTGGTGAGTGCGCGCGGCGTGTCGTCGTCAAGCACCACTGGGCGTGTCGCGACTCCGCTTTCGGAGCGATGTCAATCGGGCGGATGGCGGACGTCGATCTGCCCTAGGTAGCGGCACCGGAGGACCCCCTTCGGTGCCGCATATGCACTCAATGGCCCCTCGGTGCCGGTTAACCGCATCTGCCCGGCCATCCCGGCGCCTTCCGCCTCCGATCCCCGTTCGATTCATCCGACACGCCGCCGCTGTTAGTGTTACCGGTTTAACTGGTGTCGAACACTGTTTATAGTGGTTACATGAATCCGGGTACCAGGTCGCTCGTCGGCGAGGACGGTCAGCAGTTTCTGTTCGACCCGGGCAGCTTCTGTCTCGAACTGCTTCTCACCGGTGGACCGGCACAACACCAGCGCGACGAGTTGCTGAGGGCGCCGGCGGACCTGGCGGATTGGCTGGCGGGTTCGCGGCTGGCGCTGGCTGCGCCGATGGCGGATGTGCGGGTGCGGCTCACCGAGCTTCGTCAGCTCAAGGAGTTCCGGGACACGATGTGGTCCGTCGCGCGGAGCCTCGTCCGGGGAGACGCGGTCGAGCCTCGGTACGTCGAGCTCATCAACGAGTGCGCGGGCGCCACGCTGCGCCCCGAGCTCGACCCGGCTACCGGGGGCAGGCGCTGGGCGTCACCCATCACCGGCGACCAGATATTAGGAGCGGCGGCTCGCGACGCGATCGAGCTCATTGGACAGCACGGCGACCGGCTGCGCGAGTGTCACGCCGACGACTGCTCCTTACTCTTTGCCGACACTTCCCGGCCCGGCAGCAGGCGCTGGTGCTCGATGCAGCGGTGCGGCAATAGAAACAAGGTCAAGTCCTATCGCAACCGGCAGGGCTGACGCCGTGTCGATCAAACACAGTGGACTGTTCGCGCATCGGTGGGTGACCGGGCCCCGATATGCGCCGGCGGCTCAGCTCACCGGGGTCGCCGGCACCGGGCTGATCGCGCTGAGTTCGGTGTCGACGGGGGCTATATATATAGGGGCGCATCCGACGTCGGTTCCGATCGTGGGCCGACTGGTCGATTTCCCGGTCGCGGCGTTGGCCGGAGCACTCGTCGGAATGGGGCTCCTGGCGATCGCGTGGCTCATGCTCGCCGCGCTCGCCGTGCCGGACGGCGGCGCGCGCTCCGGGGTCCGCAAGCTGTACCGGACGCTGGCCCTGTGGGCGGCGCCGCTGCTCGTCGTGCCGCCGATGTTCAGTGATGACGTCTATATATATGTGGCGTACGGCGCGACGGCCGATCGGGGGCTCGATCCGTACGCGCTGGGGCCCGTCGACGCCTTGGGGCCGGACCACGAACTGGCGCGCAACGTCAGCGGCTATTGGCAGCACTCGCCCGCGCCGTACGGGCCGGTGTTCATCACGATCGCCCAGCTGATCAACCGGGTGACCGGCGGCGAGGTGATCGCGAGCCTCGCGATGCATCGTGTCATCGAACTGCTCGGCATCGCGCTGATCGCCTTGGCGCTGCCCCGGCTGGTCCGGCGCGCGGGCGGTTCGGCGGCGACCGCGGTGTGGCTAGGGCTGCTCAACCCGCTGGTGCTGTTGCATCTCGTCGCCGGCATGCACAACGAGGCGTTGATGATCGGCCTGGCACTGGCGGGCACCGAACTGGCACTCGGGGCGGTGGCCGCCGACCGGCTCGGTTACCTGCGGCTGGCGGGCGGCGTCGGCCTGATCACCATGGCGGCGAGCGTGAAGCTGCCCGCCGCGGTGGCCCTCGCGGTGGTGGGCACGATGCTCGCGCGGCGGTGGGGAGGCAGGCTGCCACACCTGGCGGCGGCCGGTGGCGCCATGCTGGTGGCCTTCGCCGGGTTGACCGTGGCGCTGGCCTTCGCCACCGGCCGTGGCCTCGGCTGGCTCGGCGGGCTCAACACTCCCGGCGAGGTGAACAGCTGGCTGGCGCCGACCAACCAGCTGGGTTTCCTGGCGGGCGGCATCGGAGCCGTGTTCGGTGCGGACATCACGCAGACCGCCATCACCATCGGCAAGTTGCTCGGTGCCGTCGTCGCCTTGATCGCGGGGTCGGTAGTGGTGGTGCGGTTGCTGCGTGGCCGGCTGGAACCGGTCACCGGGCTCGGCCTGTTCTTCGCCATCGCCATCGTCTGCGGTCCGGTGGTGCAGCCGTGGTACCTGCTGTGGTGCGTCATCCCGCTGGCCGCCTGTGCCCTGGCCGAGCCGAAGTTGCGGCTACTCGCGGTGCTCAGCGCGGCGCTCTCGGTGATCGTGCCGCCGCTGGGCGCGGAGGTGCACGGCGACCCGGCAGGCATCGGCCTCGCCTACGGCTGGGCGCTCGCCGTGCTCGCGGTTGGTCTGGCCGCCATTCGGCGGATGGGGCCGCCCGCAGGGCGGTCGCGGCCGCCGAATCACCGCCGGTCGAGGGAGATCTGAACGTTCGGTAACCGAGGTGAGTAGTTGGCGGCTGGACCAGACCTGCTATTGCTTCGCGCGGTGCTTGATGCGGCTGGTGAGTTCCTGCACCTGGTCGTAGATCCGCCTGCGCTCGGCCATCTCCTTGCGGATCTTCTTGTCCGCGTGCATGACCGTGGTGTGATCGCGGCCGCCGAAGGTCTGCCCGATCCGGGGCAGTGACATGTCGGTGAGCTCGCGGCACAGATACATCGAGATCTGCCGCGCGGTGGCCAGCGCCTTGGTCTTGCCCGGACCGCACAGGTCCTCCAGGGCGACGTCGAAGAACTCGGCGGTGACGCCCATGATCGTCGACGCGGTGATCTCCGGCGTCTGCGAGTCGGGGATGAGATCCCGCAGCACGATCTCGGCGAGGCCGACGTCGACGGCTTGCTGATTGAGCGAGGCGAAGGCAGTGACGCGGATGAGTGCGCCCTCCAGCTCCCTGATGTTGGCCTCGATGCGGGTGGCGATGAACTCGAGCACGTCATCGGGCACCGCGAGCCGGTCCTGAGCCGCCTTCTTACGTAGGATCGCGATCCGGGTCTCCAGCTCCGGCGGCTGAATGTCGGTGATGAGCCCCCACTCGAACCGGGTGCGCAGCCGGTCCTCCAGGGTCTCCAGCCGCTTGGGCGGCCGGTCCGAGGAGATCACGATCTGCTTGTTGGCGTTGTGCAGCGTATTAAAGGTGTGGAAGAACTCCTCCTGCGTCCCTTCCTTACCTTCCAGGAACTGGATGTCGTCGACGAGGAGGATGTCGATGTCCCGGTAGCGCCGCTGGAACGCCACCTTGCGGTCGTCGCGCAGCGAGTTGATGAAGTCGTTGGTGAACTCTTCGGTCGAGACATAGCGCACACGCATGCCGGGGAAGAGCCGTTGCGCGTAATGCCCGACCGCGTGCAGCAGGTGGGTCTTGCCCAGTCCCGACTCGCCCCAGACGAACAGCGGGTTGTAGGCACGCGATGGAGCTTCCGCGACCGCGACGGCCGCGGCGTGAGCGAAGCGGTTCGAGGCACCGATGACGAAGGTGTCGAAGGTGTACTTCTCGTTGAGCCGGGTCTTCGAAGTCTGCGGCTGCGCGGGTGCGGTGTAGGGCTGACCCGCGACCGGCCTGCCGGAGAAGGTCGGCCAGATCTCGTGCACCGCGGCCAGGCCGTCGGCTTCCTCGTCGACTTCTTCGTCCTCGTCGCTTTCGGACGAGGTGTCTTCCTGCTCGTCGAACGAGCGCCGGGCGGGCTGCTCCTGGCCGTCGCGGGGCCTCCGGTTCTCCCGATGCGACCTGCTCGGCTCGCGCACCGTCGGCGAAGACGCGGCGGGCATCCCGTCGCCTGCTTCGACGGTGTCGACCTTCACCGCCAAGGACACGGCGCGGCCGAGGCGCCGGGACAGCGCGTCGGTGATCGGATCACGCAGCCCCCGCTCGATGGCTTCCTTCGCGAAGTCGCTCGGCGCGGCGAGCAAGGCGGTTCCGTCGAGAAGCCCGATGGGCCGGGTCACCCGCATCCACGCGCGCTGTTGTGGGGACAAAGTTCCCGACGACAGCTCGCGGACAACCTGCTCCCACACGACTCCCAGATTGACCTGGTGCTCAGACACCGGCTTGGCTCCCCTCCCCTCCGTTTGTCGTGTGCGGCACCGGCCTCACGCCAGGCGGTGCATGTTCGACACGATCAAAATGAGTGGCTACCCGGACAGCGGGCATCCACATGGTTATCCACAACTGTGCACTAATGTACGGCGGTCCGCAGATCCTCCCGCAGCGGATCAAGCCTAAGCCGTTCGCTCGGGCATCGGCACTTCCGTCGACCGACTGATGTGCACGTCAGACTGGGCACGCTAACAAGTGACTGCCCCTGCCACAAGACTTGCATGCTGGCAAGGATCGCACCGGACACGGCGTGTCGCCACTTGACGCGGCACCGTTATCGCCGGGCGGCCACGAGGGCCGTTGCCAGGGGTCGGGTGCAGGCTGGCTGCCGGCGTTGCGTACCCTCGAACAGTCTCCCGTCGGTACCGGGCGCGTTTTGCGTGCCCGCGTTCTCCCGCCCGATCGTGGCGGAGCCGCAAACCGGTCGGAGGCGACACCAGACGTCATGAGTGACGGCGCCCGAGACAAACGGGAGCCGACCACTCGAAGATCGTGAGATACCGGGAGACACAGCCGTGGCCAAGGGTAAGCGCACCTTCCAGCCGAACAACCGTCGACGTGCCCGCAAGCACGGGTTCCGTCTTCGGATGCGTACCCGCGCGGGCAGGTCGATCCTCGCCGCTCGCCGCCGTAAGGGCCGCGAGAAGCTGTCCGCCTGATCACGCCGTGCGGCGAGGCAGGCTGTGTTACCCACGTCCGCTCGACTGCGGCGGAGTGAGGACTTTCGACTGGTGCTGCGCCGGGGTGCGCGAGCCGGTCGACACAGGCTTGTCGTGCACGCCGTAGCCGGCACCGCACCGGGCACCGAGCCCGTGCGGGCCGGCTTCATTGTCAGTAAGGCCGTCGGCAACTCGGTGGTGCGGCATCGGGTCGCGCGACGGCTCCGGCACCTCGTTGCCGAACGCAGGGGAACGTTGCCGCCGGGGAGCGCGTTGGTGATAAGAGCGCTTCCGCCCGCGGCCGCCGCGTCGAGCGCGGAGCTCGGTGGCGACCTCGATGGCGCGCTCCGCAAGCTCCGGCTCACCGAAGGACCGCGGCCTGGCGCCGCCAAGGATCCCGCGTGAACGGAAACCAGACGCAAGTGCGTGAGCCAGCATCGTGCGAGCGGCCGACCGACACAAGGACGAGGCCGGGCCCGCTCGCGGGGTTACTGCTGTTGCCGATCCGCGCTTACCGGAAGGCGCTCGGGCCGCTCCTCGCGCCGAGTTGCCGGTTCTACCCCAGTTGCAGTGCCTACGCGGTCGACGCGCTGACCCGCCACGGCGGGCTCCGTGGGCTGTATCTCATCGTGCTGCGCTTGTTCAAGTGCGCACCCTGGCACCCTGGTGGAGTCGACCTGGTGCCACAACGCTTCACCTTCCGCGTGCCGTGGGACAGCCACGAGGCAAGTGCCCCGAGACCTGACAGCTCAATACAGGAGTAGCCGTAGTGTTTGAAATTCTGCTGTACTACCCCATCACCTTCGTCTTGTGGGTGTGGCACAAGGTGTTCGGGTTCGCCTTCGGTGAAGACAATGTCCTCGCGTGGGTTCTTGGCCTGATCTTCCTGACGTTCACGATCAGGGCGATCCTGTTCAAGCCGTTCGTCAGCCAGGTCCGGTCGATGAAGAAGATGCAGGACTTCGCGCCCGAGATCAAGAAGATCCAGAAGCGCTACGCGAACGACAAGCAGCGCCAGGCGCAGGCGATGCAGAAGCTCCAGCGGGAGCACGGCGTCAACCCGCTAGGCGGGTGCCTGCCGATCTTGCTGCAGGTGCCGGTGTTCATCGGGCTGAACCACACGCTCCGGGCGTTCCCGTATCACCAGCGGATCGGCACCGGGAACTACACGTTCAACCTGACCGAGGTCAACCAATACGTCGACTCGAGCATCTTCGATACGAACTTGAGCGAGGCGATCTACAACACCGGGTTGACCGCCGCCGGTGACCAGGTCGCTTATCACCCGCAGGCCTTCCCGGTGGCGATCCCGCTGGTGGTGCTCGCCAGCATCCTGACGCACCTCACCGCCCGGCACTCGGTCGCCCGGCAGAACCCCGCGTCGGCCACCCAGCAGACCGCGATCATGAACAAGCTGACGCTGTACATCTTCCCGATCGGGCTCCTGGTGTTCGGTGCGTTCCTGCCGATCGGCTTGCTCGTCTACTTCCTGGCGAACAACGCATGGACGTTGATGCAGCAGCGCATCGTCTACACCCGCATCGACCGCGAAGAAGAGGCGAAGAAGGCGGAGAAGGTCGAGAAGCGCACCAACCTCGCGCCGAAGCCGGGGCAACGTCCGGACCAGAAGCCGGCGCAGAAGAAGCGTCCCGCGAACGCGCCGGGCACGAAGCCGGCGCCGAAGCCAGGGCAGAAACCGAGCCAGAAGCCCGGCCAGGCGAAGGCGCCGGGCACGAAGCCGGGTGCCAAGCCGACGGGTGCGAAGGATGCGGGTAAGCCGACCAAGCCGGCTGGCACCGACGGCAAGCAAGCGCCGAAGAGCGAGCCGGGAGCGACGGGCAACGGCAAGGACAAGCCGAAGCCCGGCGCCTCGGGAGCGAATGGCACGGGCACGCCGACGCGTGCCAGCGGCTCGAAGAAGAAGCCGAGTCGCAAGCGGCGCTGATGCCCGCTTCCCCCACCGGTTATGTGCAGCGAAGAGAAGGAGACGAACATGTCTGAGACGGTGCAGCAGGCTGTTACAGCCGAGGCCGCGGAGATAGCCGAGCCGACCGAGGACGTCGAGCCGGCGGCAGCGGTGGTCGAAACCGCGGAGACTTCCACCAGGACATCGAGCGAGGGGCCGGCGGAGGCGTCCGGCGACGAGCCCGACGCGGCTGAGGAGTCCTCCCCCGATGTGGACGGCGTCCTGGTGCAAGAGGGAGACATCGCGGGCGACTACCTCGAGCGGCTGCTGGATCTCCTCGACTACGACGGCGACATCGATCTGGACGTCGAAGGTAGCCGCGCCGCCGTCAGCATCGATGGTGGCGAGGATCTCGACAAGCTGGTCGGCCCGCGAGGCAACGTGCTTGAGGCGCTGCAGGAGTTGACCCGGCTGGCGGTGCAGCAGGAGACCGGCGTGCGCAGCAGGCTGATGTTGGACATCGCCGGTTGGCGGTCGGACCGTCGCGATGAGCTGAGCGAACTCGGCCGCACGACGGCGGAGCGGGTGGCGCAGTCCGGCGAGAGTGTCCGGCTGCAGCCGATGACGCCGTTCGAGCGCAAGGTCGTGCACGACGCGGTCGCGACCGTGAGCGGTGTGACGAGCGAGAGTGAAGGCGAGGAGCCACGCAGGCGCGTGGTCGTGCTGCCGGAGTAGCAGGCACCTCAGAGCTAGCCCAGCGGGGCGGTCCATCGGTTGATGGGCCGCCCCGTTTCTGTTGCTCGGTTCGCGTGGTAATTACACCGCTGTGTTTCACGTGAAACGGCGCCGGTCTTCGGTGGCGGCCGCACTCCCCCGGTTTCACGTGAAACGGGATCAGTCGAGTGGGCCACCGGTGCGCGGCTGGCCCAACCACTGGTATGCCTGAAGCTCTGGTCCAGCCGCTAGGGAAGAATCGTCTGGGTGAGCGCAGCAGAGTCAACCAGCGAGTCAATCCCCGATGCCGCGGCGCCGGTGTTCGGTCCCGGTCTTGATGGCGCCGTGTCGTTCATCGAGTTGCTCCGAGCCGAGGGCGTGATGCGCGGTGTCATCGGACCACGCGAGTTGGACCGCCTCTGGGATCGGCACCTCCTCAACTCGGCGGTGCTGGCGGAGCAGATCCCCGATCGGTCGCGAGTGGTCGATGTCGGATCCGGCGGTGGCTTCCCCGGGGTGCCGCTCGCGCTCGCCCGGCCGGACATCGCCATCACGTTGCTGGAGCCGATGGCGCGCCGCATCGAGTGGCTACGGGAAGCGGTCGAGCGGCTCGGGTTGGTCAACGTGGACGTGGTGCGCGGCCGCGCGGAGGAGCGCCCGATCCGGGACTCGCTGGCGGGCGCGGACGTCGTGACGGCACGCGCGGTGGCGCCGTTGGCGAAGCTGGCCGGCTGGTGCCTGCCGCTGGTTCGGACCGGAGGTGTGCTGCTCGCGTTGAAGGGTGCGAGCGCCGAGGAGGAGATCGTCCGCGACGCGGCGGCGGTTCGTTCGGCCGGGGGCGACAAGCCGTCGATACTGCGATGCGGGGTGGGCGTCATCGAATCCCCGATCACGGTAGTCTCGGTAGCCAAACGCGACCACGGTGCCGGCGTCCGGACGCGCGGCAAGCGAAAGTAAGTGGCGCGACTGGCGAGATTGGTCCGTGGGTGTGTTCTCTGTCCAACCCACCCGTGTGTTGTTCTCAACGGAATCGGCGGCGTGGGAGGATAGGCCGCGCCGGGTTCGGATGGTGATCGCGCTTCGCGGTCGAGTGGTCATGGACGCCGCTGTCTGATGCGGTCCGGTGCGTTACTAGGTCGGCGGACGGGCATACCGCGATCACCTTGCGGAAAGCCGAAGCTACGTTGCTAGCACGGTCGAGGGAGCGTTGGATTGCTACACCAAGACAAGACGAGGGATGTTCCACGTGAAACGGTGCATGCAGAATCGGCCGACAACGGCGCTATTGGCAGCGGGGAGGTGCAACACCCCGTGAGTTCGCCATCGCTACAAGACGACACCCCGAACCGGCCAGGCTGGACGCCCATCGCGGACGAAGCGATGCGAGCCGCACGGGTACTCCACCCCGAAACCGGCTCGCTACCGCGGCCGACCAGGCGACGTGTCATGACCATCGCCAACCAGAAGGGCGGCGTGGGTAAGACGACGAGCGCCGTCAATGTCGCGGCCGCGCTCGCGCTGCACGGCCTCAAGGTGTTGGTGATCGATCTCGACCCGCAGGGCAACGCCAGCACGGCGCTCGGCGTCGAGCATCGCTCCGGGACGCCGTCCATCTATGAAGTCCTCATCGGCGATGTCTCGCTCCCCGATGCGACCGCGGTGAGCGACCAGTCGGACGACCTCTTCTGCGTGCCTGCCACGCTCGACTTGGCAGGCGCGGAGATCGAACTCGTTTCGATGGCATCGCGCGAGTCCCGGTTGAAGGAAGCACTCACCAGCCAGTCCCTCGACGAACTCGACATCGACTACGTCTTCATCGACTGCCCGCCGTCGCTCGGCTTGCTCACAGTGAACGCGCTCGTCGCCGCGCGCGAGGTGTTCATTCCGATCCAGTGTGAGTACTACGCGCTGGAGGGCCTCGGTCAGCTGCTGAGCAACATCGAGTTGGTGCAGTCGCACCTCAACCCCAGCCTGGACGTCTCGACCATCCTGCTGACGATGTACGACGGCAGAACCAAGCTGGCGGACCAAGTTGCCGACGAAGTTCGGCGACACTTCGGCGAGGTCGTTCTGAATACGATTATCCCCCGTAGTGTGAAGGTGTCCGAAGCACCGGGCTACGGGCAGACAGTTCTCGCTTACGACCCCGGGTCGCGTGGTTCGATGAGCTATATGGACGCCGCGCGCGAGGTCGCCGAGCGTGGCGTGGAAGAGAAGGAGTCGGCGTGAGTAAACCCGAGCGGAGAGGTGGCCTTGGGAAAGGCCTCGCCGCGCTGATCCCGACCGGTCCGCCGACCGAGAGCGAAGCCAACGGCGCGCCATCGGCCGCCCCCTCCATCAAGCTGGTCAAGGACGCCGATTGGTTCGCGGCCAACGGTGCGGTCAAGCCGGTCAGTGGCGAGGTCGCGGGCGCGGTCTACCGCGAGGTGCCGGTCGCGTCGGTCAAGCCCAACCCCAAGCAGCCACGCCAGGTCTTCGACGAAGAGGCACTGGCCGAACTCGAGCATTCGATCCGTGAGTTCGGGTTGATGCAGCCGATCGTCGTACGGCAGCTCGAGGACGAGGCGTACGAACTCGTCATGGGTGAGCGCCGGCTGCGCGCCGCCGAGCAGGCCGGCCTGACCGAGATCCCCGCCATCGTCCGGCAGACCGCCGACGAAGCGATGCTGCGCGACGCGCTGCTGGAGAACATTCACCGGGTGCAGCTGAACCCGCTCGAAGAAGCGTCGGCGTATCAGCAGTTGCTCGAGGAATTTGAAGTCACGCACGAGGAACTGGCAGGCCGCATCGGCCGCAGCCGTCCGGTCATCACGAACACCATCCGGCTCCTCAAGCTCCCCCTCCCGGTTCAGCGGCGCGTCGCCGCGGGCGTGCTGTCCGCGGGTCACGCTCGCGCGCTGCTCTCCCTCGAGAACGCCGGGCGCCAGGAGGACCTCGCGGGCCGCATCGTCGCCGAGGGGCTCTCGGTGCGTGCGACCGAGGAAGCCGTCACCCTCACCAAGCGGGAAGAGCCGGCGAAGACCAAGGCGCCCGCCCGCAAGCCGATGCAGGCGCCCGGATTGCAAGAGGTCGCGGATCGGCTCTCGAATACCTTCGACACGAAGGTCAAGGTCGACCTCGGCAGGCGCAAGGGGCGCATCGTGGTCGAGTTCGGTTCGATAGACGACCTCGAGCGCATCGTGGCGATCATGGCCGACGGCCAGGCGGCAAAAGGGGCGAAATAGACACCGAAAACAGACACGCAACCACACCAGGTTGTTTTGTCACGGTGACGGTAGCTGAAAGACGCCTTCAGTCCGTTCAACGGACTGAAGGCGTCTTTCGCTCCACCCAGTGGACTGAAGGCGTCTTTCAGCGCGCGCAGGCTTGGTCGATGAGGTCCGAGTAGATGGTGCCTAGGGACTTCCCGGAGGCCTCCATCGCCATCGGCACCGTCGACGTCTCGGTCAGCCCCGGCGAGATGTTGACTTCGAGGAACTGGACCACGCCGTCGGAGTCGATCATCGCGTCGGTGCGCGAGATGTCACGCAGCCCGAGGTGCCGGTGCGCCGCGACGGCCAGCTCGCCGACCGCCTTGGCCGTGTCGTCCGAGAGCCGCGCCGGTGCGAAGAAGTCCGTCAGCCCGGCGGTGTAGCGCGCGGTGTAGTCGTAGATCCCGCTCTCCGGCACGATCTCGACGGCGGGCAGCGCTTCGGGCTCGCCGCCCAACTCGACCACCGTCACCGCGACCTCGACACCGGAAATGTAGCGCTCGGCAAGCACCGTCTCGCCGTAGGCGAAGCACCCGACCATGGCGGCCGGCAGTTCGGCGGCGTCGGTGACGACCTGCGCGCCGAGGGCGGAGCCACCCTGATCCGGCTTGAGGATCATCGGCAGCCCGAGCCGCTCGACCATCGCGTCGAGCACGGCCTGCGCGCCGAGCTCCCGGAACGTGCTGTGCGGCAGCACGACCCAGTCCGGGGTGTGGAAGCCTGCCTCGGCGAGCTCCGCCTTGGCGATCGGCTTGTCCCACGCCCGGCGGCAGGCTGGCGCGCTCGTGCCGACGAAGGGCACCTCGAGCATCTCCAGCACCGCCTGCACGGAACCGTTCTCTCCCTCGCCGCCGTGCAGCGCGACCACCGCGGCGGCGGGTCGTTCGGAACGCAGCCTGGTGATGAGCTCGGCGTCGGTGTCCCACTCTTCGATGTGGCAGCCCTGCGCCCGCAGTGCCGCGGAAAGCCTGCGCCCGGAGCGCAGTGAGACGTCACGTTCGTGCGAAAGCCCGCCCGCGAGCACGGCCACAGTACGATCTGCCACTCGGCACAACTCCTCAGGTCTACATTGGACAGTTAGGCGTCGGTGCGCAGGCTACTCGGTGTCGGGCGAGGGTGACTCCGGGCCGGAGGTCAACCGCGCATGCACGGTGCCGAAGGTGCGCACGAGTTCCAGTTCGGATTCGAGTACCGCGGCCAGCCTACGCACTCCTTCCTTGAGGCGTTCAGGGGTCGGATAGCAGTACGACAGCCGCATCTGCCTGCTGCCGAAGCCGTCCGCATAGAAGCCGGTGCCGGACGCGTACGCGACGCGAGCGGTGACGGCCCGCGGCAGCATCGCCTTGGTGTCCACGCCCTCCGGCACGGTGACCCACACGTAGAACCCGCCATCGGGGTGCGTCCAGCTACAGCCCGGCGGCATGTGCTGTTCCAGTGCCGAGACGATGGCGTCGCGGCGATCGCGGTAGGTCTCGCGGAACGTCTTGATCTGCCCCATCCAGTCGTGCGATGTCAGGTAACGGGAGACCAGCAACTGGTTCAGCGTGGGCGGGCACAGCGTCGCGGACTCGGCGGCGAGCACCAGTTTCTCCCGGATCGCGTGCGGCGCGAGCACCCAGCCGACCCGCAGGCCGGAGGCGAACGTCTTCGAGAACGACCCGAGGTAGACGACGTTGTCCGGGTCGCTGGCCCGCAGCGCCGGGTAGGTCTGCCCGTCGAAGCCGAGGAGGCCGTACGGGTTGTCTTCCAGCACGAGCACGCCGTGCTTCCGGCAGATCTCCAGGATTTCGGCGCGCCGGTTCACCGCGAGGGTGACGCCTGCCGGGTTGTGGAAGTTCGGGATCGTGTAGAGGAACTTCGCGCGCTTGCCCTGCTTCGCAACCTCGGCCAGCGCCGCTTCCAGCCGCTCGGGCACGAGGCCGTCATCGTCCATGGTCACGTGTACGACGTCGGCCTGGTAGGCGCTGAAGGAGCCGAGCGCGCCGACGTAGGACGGGCCTTCGGCGATCACCACGTCGCCAGGGTCGCAGAACACCCGGGTGACCAGGTCGAGGCCCATCTGGGAGCCGACGGTCACCACGACGTCGTCCGGATGCGCCGTGACGCCTTCCAGCGCCATGAGTTCGCAGATCTGCTCGCGCAGCTTCGGCACGCCGTGCGCGGAACCGTACTGCAGCGCGACCATGCCGTCCTCGGCGATCGTCGCCGCCAACTGGGTGGCGAGCGACTCGAGCGGGAGCGCGCCGAGGTTCGGCATACCGCCCGCCAGCGATACCACCTCCGGCCTGCTGGCCACCGCAAACAACGCTCGAATCTCCGACGCGGTCATGCCTTCGGTGCGCGCTGCGTACCGATCGAGATGAGGGTCGAGATTGTGGCGGCTCGGATCAGCCCCGGTGCGGGGCTGAAGCGGTTCAGATGACGTCATGGCACTCTTCACAAGGTCGGCGGGCGGGACATAGTCCATCGAGTGTAACCAGCGGCGATCCGGCGGCCGCCTTACGCGTCTGAGTGCGGATCACAGTGGCGTGAGCGGCGTTACATCACCACATGGTGTGGCAGCGGTGGCGGATTCACGCCGTTCGGGCCTATCCTGACCGTGGCCGATTGGGCCATCGAGCGCGCTCGCCATGGTGTCGCCACCGGTTCGGAGTGCAACGCAGCTGTAGCAACACAGTACGGAGGTCAGGTGTCGCGACCTGTCGTCGGCGTCACGCTGGACAACCTGGCCGACCTGCCGCACTCCTGCCGCAGGTGCGTGTACTGGGAGGTCGCGCCGCATTTGAAGGCGCAGGCGGAAGAGTTCGGTGAGACCGAGTTCGAGAAGGAAGCCTGGGTCTCCAACGTGCTGCTCGACTGGGGATCTTGCGGCCGGATCATCTACAGCGACAAGCTTCCCGTCGGTTTCGTGCTCTACGCGCCGCCGAGCATCGTGCCGCGGGCGGGTGCCTTCCCCACCTCCCCGCCGAGCCCGGATTCGGTGCTGCTCACGGCGTTTCACGTGCTGCCGGAGTTTCGCGGCGGCGGCATCGGCAGAATGCTGGTGCAGGCGGTGGCGCGCGACCTGACCCGCCGCGGCGTCAAGGCGATCGAGGCGTTCGGTGACGCGCGGCCGGACGAAGCTGCCGGTGATCCCGGCGACCACACCTGCGTCGTGCCGTCGACGTTCCTGTCGAGCGTGGGCTTCAAGACGGTGCGGCCGCATCCCCGCTGGCCGCGGCTGCGGTTGGAGCTGCGCTCGGCGATGTCCTGGCGCGAGGACGTCGAGTCGGCGCTGGAGCGGCTGCTCGGGCAGGTCTCGGTGTCGACGAGTGCGCCGGCCGAGCCGAGTATGGACCGGGTGTAGCGAGCCGAAGGAGCCCAAGGTGGCCCTCGGTGCCATATAGGCACCCATGGCACCTTGGTTCCGACTGGTGGTCGACGCGGCTAGTACTTCGCCAGTTCGTGCCGGAGCACGTCGGCGAAGGTGAACGTCCCGGTCGGCTGGTCGTTCTCACCCAGCAGGTAGAGCCGCTTGACCGCGACCAGGATCCCCTCCGCGACGATGTCCCGGAACGCGGGGTCGGCCATGCGCAGCCGGTCCTGCTCGTTGGTCAGGTAGCCGATCTCGATCCGCACCGCCGGGCAGCGGGTCATCCGGAGGATTTCCCAGGTCTTGCGGTGCACCTGGCAGTCGAGCAGGCCGGTGCGGGCGACGAGTTCGCGCTGGATGTAGCCCGCCAGCAGCTCACCGACGGTCGACGTCGCGCCGTTGCCGGTGCCGAAGTGGAACGTGGCGACACCGTTGGCCTCGGGCGAGGAGTTGCGGTCGCAATGCAGCGAGAGGAACAGGTCCGCGCCAGCCTCGTTGGCGAAGGCGGCTCGCTCGCTCTCGGTCGGGCCGTTCTGCGGGCCCCGGGAGATGAGTGCCTCCATGCCGGTGGCCTTCATCCTGCCTTCGAGCCGGCGCGCCAGGTCCCATACGATTTCGGACTCCCGCGCCTCGGCGACTTCGACCCCGTGGTCGTCCCCGCCGTGGCCGGGGTCGATGACAATGCGCTTTCCGCGTAGCCGAGGGCCCGCCTGCCGGACTTGTTCCTGTTCCCGGAGGAAGACAGGCCGCCCTCCCCTTGCTCGCGGTGAGAGCTGACTGAGCGCTCGTACCGTGGCCGCGCCGCACATTCCGTCGGCGACGAGGCCGTAGTCGCGCTGGAAGTTCCGGAGTGCGTGCTCGGTGCGGGGCCCGAAGACGCCGTCCGGCCGCCCACCGTCGTAGCCGAGCTCGGTGAGCCGCTCTTGGAGCGAGAACACGTCGTCGCCATGGACCTGGGCGGCCATCAGATACGCCAGGGGTCTGCTGCCGAGGTGGAAACTGGCGCCGCGGAGCGAACGATACGTCGCCGGGCCGACGATGCCATCGGTCAGCAGGCCGCGTCGCTGCTGGAACGTGCGGACCGCGTGCTCGACATGCGCGTCGAAGTCACCGTGCTGGGCGGCATCGGCGACGTCGGGCAAAGTGAGCAGATCCAGACCGGCAAGCATGGATCTGATCTCGGCGACGTCGGGGCCGGCGTCACCGCGGCGGAGTACCCGCATGCACTCCTCGCTCTTTTCTGTCTACACCGAAGCCCACCCGGAAAAGGTGAACCCCCGAGGGGAGTCTCGGGGGTTCTATTGTGCCTTGTGAACTCTGCGTGAGCGCGGAGGGAGGGTGGGTGGGTTCAACGGACTGACCCGGCGAAGCGTGCTATGCACCGCGTGACACCCGTGGTGGGGCTCCGGCCGTCACCGAGGCCGGCTGGAAGACCCGAGCGGGTGGCTCGTGGCGCACCGCGAGCCACCGGTGTCCGCCGCTCTCAGCCGAGTACGTCGCCCAGGTCCTTGAGCAGCGCGGGCTTCGCCTTGGCGCCCACGATCTGCTTGACCGGCTTGCCGCCCTGGAACAGGATCATCGTCGGCACGGACATGACCCGGTAGTCCCTGGCAGCGCCGGGGTTCTCGTCGATGTCGAGCTTGGCGACGGTGATCTTGTCCGCGTGCTCGGTGGCGATCTCCTCGAGCACCGGCGCGACCATCTTGCATGGCCCGCACCAGGTCGCCCAGAAGTCAACGAGCACGGGCTTGTCGCTCGCCAGCACGTCGTCGTTGAAGCTGGCGTCGGTCACTTTGACGGTCGAACCGGCCATCATCTCTCCTTTGTTGGGTTTCTTGCGTTCAGCTTGGTTACTGCTGTGGTTACTGGGCGGGCGATGTGGCGGCGTACCCGCCGCCGACCAGTTCCGCGGCCTCGTGAGCCGTCTCGGGACCGCCGTGCTCGGCGAGCCAGCGCTCCGCGTCGATGGCGGCGGAGCAACCGGTGCCCGCCGCGGTGATCGCCTGGCGGTAGGTGTGGTCGACCAGGTCGCCACTCGCGAAAACGCCGTCGATGTTGGTGTAGGTGCTGCGGCCCGGGTCGTCCGAGGTCAGCACGTAGCCCTCGTCGTCGAGATCGACCTGACCGCGGACCAGATCACTGCGCGGGTCGTGGCCGATCGCGACGAAGAAGCCGGTGACGGGCAGTGTCGACTCCTCGCCGGTGACGGTGTCCGCCACCTTCACGCCGTTGACCGTGCCGTCGCCGATCACCTCGGTGACCTGGGAGTTCAGCTGCCACTTGATCTTCTCGTTGGCGCGGGCGCGCTCGAGCATGATCTTGGAGGCGCGGAACTCCTCACGCCGGTGGATGATCGTGACGCTGCGGGCGAACTTGGTCAGGAACGTCGCCTCCTCCATCGCGGAGTCCCCGCCGCCGACCACCGCGATGTCGTGGTCGCGGAAGAAGAAGCCGTCGCAGGTCGCGCAGGAGGACACGCCACGGCCGAGCAACTCCTGCTCGCCCGGCACGTACAGATAACGCGGCGAGGCGCCCATCGCGAGGATCACCGATCGGGCGGCGTAGCGCTGGCCGTTGGCGGTGACGTACTTGACCGGACCGGTCAGGTCGAGCTCCTCGACGTCCTCGGAGCGGAGCTCAGCGCCGAATCGCTCCGCCTGGGTGCGCATCTCCTCCATGAGCTCGGGGCCCTGGATACCGTCGCGGAAACCGGGGTAGTTCTCGACCTCGGTCGTGGTCATCAGCGCGCCACCGAACTGGGAGCCCTCGAACACCAGTGGCTCCAGCTGGGCGCGCCCGATGTAGACCGCGGCGGTGTACCCGGCGGGCCCTGAGCCCACGATGATCACATTTCGTACGTCTTCGGCTGCCACCCGCGACCTCCGGTTCGGCGCCCCGACAGGGGGCGGATCATGTTGCTGTTCGTGTCAACACGATCGTATGCGGCGATGTTCCCGTGGTTCCGGGTGGCACGCGACACGCCGTGCGCCGAGCGGGCTGCGCAGGGATATCAGCGGCCGACGGTCTCGTCGTGCAGCATGCCCGCCTTGCCTTCGCCGCAGTCGGTGCGGACCGCGACGATCCGGTACCGGGCGAACTCGCCGGTGGTGAACACCATGAGCACCGCGGGTTCGCCGTCGATGGTGGCCGGGCGGAAGCCGATCGGCGGCTTCTTGGTGTCGATGCCGTTGGCCTTCAGGCACTCGTCGAGGCCCGCCGCGTCGGTGAGCGGGCCGTAGTCGCGGACGTTCATGGTGTCGCCGAGACCGGCTGCGACATCGTGGCCACGCAGGGTGAGAGGTGGTTGGCCACCGGGAGCTGTCTCGGTGGGCGGCTCGGCGACCGGCGTGCCAGGGGTGGTCGCAACCGGGCCGATCATCACCACGGCGGCGACCGCGGCAGCGGCGGCGGTGAGCAGCCCGGCTCCCCAGCCCAGCTGCCGGTTCCGCTTACGGCGCGCGGCTGCGAGGTCGACAACGGGAGCGACGGCCGGCGCTTCGGCAGGCTGACCGCCGGTGGCGTGCGCGGCCTCTTCGGCCAGTGCGGCGTCGATCCGTGCCGCGACGGCCGCAGGCATCGGGGGCGCCGGTGCGTCCCCGAACGCCGTGAGGTCGGCCGTCGTCGCATCGAGCGCACCGAGGACCGCCATCGCATCCGGGTCCGTTTGCACCTTCGACCACAGTTCGGCGGCTTCGGCGTCATCGAGGGCGCCCGCATGCAAGTCGGCGAGCACGTCGACAGACCACGGCGGGCCGGAATCGCCGCCGTACGGCCGGTCGGTGTCCGTCATCGTCCCTCCCTCTGACGTGGCGACCTGCTGTGGCTGCCACGTGTGCGACCGGGGGCGGTCGCACCGCTACCTCTAGTGCTGTCCTGAGGTGGGACGTTCGCATTTGCATCGGGGTTCCGTAGGTGCCCGAGAACCTTCGCCAACTTGGCGCGGCCCCGGGCGCACCGGCTCTTGACGGTTCCTTCGGCGATGCCGAGCAGTTGTGCCGTCTCCGAGACGGAGTACCCCTCGACGTCGACGAGCACGATCGGCGCCCGCTGGTCTTCGGGGAGTTCCTGGAGTGCCGACGAGATCAGGATGCTGGTCTCGCGCTGAGCCATCGAATCGCCGGGGGCGGCGGGCTCCCGGTACTCGTCGGTCTCCGGCAGCGGCACCGTCGGCCGGGACTGGCGCTTGCGTATCCGGTCGAGGCAGGCGTTGACCACGATTCGGTGCAGCCAGGTGCTGACCTGCGACTCCGCCCGGAACTTGGCCGCGGCCCGAAACGCCGAGATGAAGGCATCTTGCAGGGCGTCGGCCGCCTCTTCCTGATCGCGCATGGTGCGCAGTGCGACGGCCCACATCCTGTCCCGGTGCCGCCGCACGATCTCGCTGAAGGCGTCGGGATCACCGGCGGCGTGGGCGGCTATGAGATCAGCGTCCGTAGGTGCTGCTGCGGTCACTTGGAGAAGCCTACCCATAGTGACGAAAGACGCTTCAGTCCACTCGATGCACTGAGTGGCCCTTTCGGTCCGTTCAACGGACTGAGGGCGTCTTTCAGCTCGCCCGCGGGTAGAACTTGACTTCCCCGATGGTCGACTGGAACTGACCGTCGACCTCGGTGAGCTGTGTGATCCACACGATCACGTGCGTAGTCTCGGCCGGCTGGTCCAGCGTCAGCTCGGTCTCGTCCCCCTCGAGTTCCGAGCCTGCGACGACCTCGGCGTCATCGAGATGCGGGTTGGGATGATCGGCGACCCTGATCTCGACCCTGGTGCCGGGGCTCGCCCCCAGGATCTTCACCTTCGACAGGTTGATCGGCTCGTCGAAGGTCATGGTCAGGCCGACACCCCGCTTGAAGGTGGGGAACTGTTGCTGGTACTGATCGGTCTGCCAGCCGGATTCGGGATCGCCGTCGATCGCCTGAGGCGCGCGCGCCTCGAAATCCCCGGTGCCCTCCGGGTTGTAGACGGTCACCGACGATGCGTCGACCGGATCGTCGGCGGGGGGCTTGGTCTCCTTCGGCTCCTGGGGCGGCGGCTTCGCTTCCTTACCCTTGCTCGACTCCGCCACGTTCACGTCCGGCCCGCTCGCCCCTTCGTCGGTCTGGAAGAAGCTGATCGCCGTCAGGCCGAGCCACGCCAGGATGCCCACCGCGGCCACCACAAGCACGGTCGCACCGAGCGCCACCTTCTTGCGTTGCTGTGGGTCGCTCACCGGGCGTTTCGTGGTCCACACCGCGCCGTCGGGGTCGGTACGCCCGGCCTCTTCGTCGGCGGCCCCTGGCTGTCCCAGGGCCCGGCGTTCCTCGGCCTCGGCCACCTGGCGTAGCACGCGAAGGAACGCGGAACTGGTGCGGATGCCGCCCTCGCCACCGTCGGAGAGCGTGCGCGCGGCGAGCGAGGACAGCTCGGCAGGCACGTGCGGCGCGAGCGACCGCGGCGGGACGACCCGGCCGGTCGGTGCGTGGGGCGCGGGGGGAATCGCCGCCGGGCCGCCCTCGAGCGGCCAGCGACCGGTCAGCAGCACATACAGCAGGGCGCCGAGGGCCTTGATGTCATCGCGCAAGGACGCGTCCGGCAGCGCGCCGGGGAAGGCGAGCCGGAGGCGGCCGTCGGCGCCGCGGCGTATCCGCTGCGGATGGTCGAGCCCGAGCACAAGTCCGGAGTGGTGCGCCTGCTCGACGGCGTCGACCAGCGGTTCCACCATGCGGCACGCCATCCCGGGGGAGATCGGCCCGTCGCCGACGACGTCGATCAAGTCGGTACCCTTGCTCCACTCCGAGACGACGACGCCGAGCAGGCCTTCGCCCGCGGCGATGCCGTTCCCGAGGGACAGCACGTCGAGGACGCGTGCGACAACCGGGTGATGGAACTGCGCCGCATGGGCGGCACGTTCCAAGGTGCGCCGGGCGCTGCGGGCACTGGCGTGGTCGGCCGGGTCACCGACGATGAGGGTGAGGGCGACATCGCGGCGCAACTGGCCGTCCCGCGCGCGCCACAAATGGGCGCCCGCCCGGTCGTCCACGCCGAGCTGCGCCAGTAGCCTGTATCGGCCGTCACCAACCACGCCGCCAGGCGCCAAGTAGCCACCACTGGCCCTGATGCTCGTCCTCGGCGCTTCACCTGGCCGTCCGGTCCGTCCGTCCACCGACTGCGACAACCTCCAGTGTCTTATTCATAAGTCGGGCTATTCACATCGGGGTCGCCTCGATCCTGCTTCTTACCTGCAGTCATTCAGCGCGAGCCACCCTCCGGGCGGCCCCCGCTGAATGACTTGTGAATAGCCCTCCCAGGGTCCTTCCTCTTCCCACTGAGAGTACGTGACTGAGTGCCGCTTGTTCTGCGGTAATGCCGGTGTCTTTGGGCAACGTCACTCCTCGCGGCATGCCGCGGTGTGACGCAGCGCGCCCGGTGAATCAGGCACGCTTGACCAAACGGGCGAACCGGGAAGTCAATGGGCTGATTTCGTCAACCTTGAGCGCGGCAAGTACCCCGAAAGAGACCCCGAGACCCACGACACTCTGAACCACGAGGGTGAGCCAGGCACGCGTCACGGCGCCCAGGGAGTCGGGCACCAGATACCCGGCGAGGACCGCGGCGGTGACGCCGAGCGCACACGCGACCAGCGTGAACAGGATGACGCCGAGCACCCGGCGACTGCGCAGGTTGCCCAGCCGTACCCACAGCCACACCTGGCCCAGCACCGCGCCGACCACGAAGGTCAGCGAGTTGACCATCATCGCGCCGAGCACGATCTGGCGTGGTTCCAGGATGATCGGGCACAGGTAGAGCAGCGGCACCTTGACCACCGTCATCACCAGCATGATGAGCGTCGGCGTGCGGGCGTCCTTGAGTGCGTAGAACACCCGCAACTGCAGCATGACCAGCGCATACGGCAGTAGTCCGAAAGCGGCGATGGCCAGCGACTGGCCGAGTCGCTCGGCGGCGGCGACGTCACTCTTACCCAGGGAGAACAGCGCGACACCGACCGCGGAGCCCACCACGGTCATCACCGCGGCGATCGGCAGCAGCGTGACCGTGGAGATCCGCGAGGCGTAGGAGAGGTCGGCGACCAGCTTGTGGTTATCGCCGTCGGCGGCCGCCCGGCTCATCCGCGGCATGATCGCGGTCAGCAGCGAGACCCCGATGACGCCGTAGGGCAGTTGCAGCAGCAGCCACGCGTAGTAGTAGCTGGTCATGCCGCCTTCGTCGCCCGCGGTGAGCACCCGGGTGTTGACGATGTAGCCGACCTGGCTGACCGCGACGTAGCCCAGGATCCAGGCCGCGAGCCCGCCGAACTCCTTCATCCGGGCGTCGATGCCCCAGTTCCACTTGAACCGGAACCCGGAGCGCAGCAGCGGCGGCACCAGCATCGCTGCCTGCGCGACGATGCCCAGCGTGACGCCGATACCGAGGGTGAGCAGCTTCGCGTCGCCCAGCCGCACCGGGTCGATCGAGATCTCGCCCGGCATGAGGGCGAACACGCCGATCGTCGCCATCACCACCAGGTTGTTGACCACCGGCGCCCAGGCGGGCGGTCCGAAGTTGTGCTTCGCGTTGAGGATCGCCATCAGCAGCGCGAACATGCCGTAGAAGAAGATCTGCGGCAGCAGCAGGTAGGCGAACGCGGTGGTCAGCTCGTGGCTGGCGCGGCCGGTCGAGGAGTCGACGTAGAGCGAGGTGAACAGCGGCGCCGCGGCGACCGCCACCACCGTGGCACCGGCGAGCAGCGTCAGCGCGACGGTGATCAGCCGCTGCGTGTAGGCCTCGCCGCCGTCGGGGTCGTCCTGCGAGCGGACCAGCAGCGGCACGACGATGCTGGCGAGCACGCCGCCGAGCAGCAGTTCGTAGATGATGTTCGGCAGCGTGTTGGCCACGTTGAACGAGTCGTTGCGGACCGCGATGCCGAGCGCCCAGGCCAGCATCACCTTCCACAGGAACCCGGTGATGCGGCTGATCAGCGACGCGATCGCGATCTTGCCGGTCGAGCGGGCAAGCGACGGCTGCTGATCGGCCGGTTCCGCGGGCGCTCCCGCCTGCGTGATGGCGGGCAGTACCCGGGTGAGTTCGTCGTAGGGACGGAGCGCGTCGGGGTCGGCCGTCGGCCATCCGCGAGGTGGCGCCGGTGGCCTGCGGGGCGCTCGCTGGGGTGGCCGGGGTGCCTGGGGTCGCTGGGGTGCCTGCGGTGGTTGCGGTGGTTGCGGCACCCGCTGCGGATCCGGGGGCAGCTGACCGGCACGCCGCATCGGGGGCGGCGGCGGTCGGTGAGGCGGCCGCGGGCGCCGTGGCGGCTCTGTGTTCAACGCGTCTCAAATCCTCGCGGCCTGCTGGGCGGTGACGTGCGGCCTTACTCCCGGCCGGCGCCGTTCGACCGAAGTCTGCGATAAATGCGCCGTCCGGACAACAACAGCAACGCGCCACCTGCGGTGGCTGTCACGATAACGGTGATGACGCCGTACTCGGTGGACGCGAGCCGGAATCGGGTCGGTGTGCCCAGCACGGTGCCGCCCGGCGTGCTGAGCGAGACGTCGACCGTGAACCGGCCCGCGCGCAACGCCTCGGCGGGAACGCGCAGGTTGAGCGACGAATTCGCGGCGATCTTCTGATCGCCGACCGCGCCGGGCCGCAGGCCGGTGGTGTTCGACAGCGTGACGTGCACGGTCACGTCGACCGGAAGGTCGTTCTGGATCGACACCGGGATCGGCGAGGACCCGGATGCCAGCGAAATCGTCCGGCCCGGTCGCCTGATCGTGACGTCACCGACCAATCGGGACAGCTGACGTTCCACGTCGGCCGCCGCACTGGCTCCCGCGTCCTGGTCGCCCGGCAGGGCCGTCGAGGCCGCCCGAAGCAGCCCGTTACGCAGCGGCGTAAGCACGTCGGCCGGGGTGACCTGCTGGGTCGCGGCCTCCGTCATCGCCTTGTTCAGGTCGCCGAGCGTGCGGTTGGTCGCTGAAATCGTGCTGGTGAGCTTGCGCGACAGGGATGGCGTGATCGGACCATCGGACGCCGGGCGGGTCTCGGCCTCGGCCGGGGTGCGCAGCAACTGACGCGCCGGGAGCGGCGAGACGATGTCGGCGTCCGCGAGATCGCCGATCTGTGCCAGCATCCACTTGAGTTCGGCGACGGGGGCGCTCCAGCCGCGGGGCGGGGCGACGAGCAGCGGGCCCGGGACATTCGTCTGTTCGAAGCGAGCCCGGAACACCAGGGCTGCCACCCCGTTCTGGGCGAGGACCGCTCGATCGTCGGCCGCCAGGGTGGAGTTGTGCGCGACCTCAGGGCTCGCCGACGCCGGGCTGAGGCCCAGCGCGACGAGCGGGTCGTACGGCACGACGCGATGCGAGTGCTCGTTACTGGTCACCGTGACCGGAGCACCGCCCGGGCGCCCCGGCACGCTGCCGATCAGCACGGACTTGTCCGCGCCGGATATCGCGTCGAGCGCGCCCGCGCTTAGCTTGTTCTGGGGCCACAACGTATCTCGTTCGACGGTGACGTCGAGGGCGTCGGAGAGGGCGTCATCATGCGAGAGGGCGTATTTCGCCAGTGACGGTGAAACGCTCGACAGCGCGGAGAGGTCGGCGCGGGCGAACGGCAGCGGCAGCACGCACTGGTCGGCTACCAAGGTCCGGAGTGCCTTGAGCCAAGCCTGGGCATCCGCCTTACCCGAGCCCGCGACGGTTTTGCCGCCGGAAGCGACCCGGTAGCCACGGGCCATCCCCACCGCGGTCGAAACCAGTTCCGGGTCGATCGCGAAGCACATCGACGACAGCAGCGCGCTGTTCCCGCGTGCCGACTCCGCCGCCGCGACAAGCGCATCGAGCCTGCCGCCGGGCCGCATCTCCTCGGCGAGTCCGTCATCGGCCAGCACGAGCGTGCCGTCGAACGGGGCCGAGACCACCCTGGGCTGACTCGCGATCGGCCACAGGATGGACACCGGCGTGCGATCGCCACCGCCGCTGCCCTCGTCCGAGCCCGGCGCGGACAGCACGGGCAACGCCAGGTGCATGGCGGCAAGCCGGGCCACCGCCCCGAACTCCGGACTGCCGTTGACGTTGATCAGCATCGGGTACACGCCCGGATCGGTGAGCCGGAACCCGTCGTCGCCGTTTCGCAAGTCGGCGCGGACGCTGAACCGGAAGCTCTGCCCCGGTTCGAGTCGCTCGGTGAGCCGCCGGAACCGGGTGAGCTGGTAGTCCATGGGCGCCGTCGCGGTCAGTGCCTGCCGGAACTCGTCCGCGGTGTGCTGGGCCTGCCCCAGTTGTAGCCGCGCCCGGATGTCGGTGATCGCCTGCTGGGAGGTATTGGTGAGCTTGACGTCGACCGCGAGCTCGCTTGCGTCTTCGGTCACCACCCGCGGTTGCATCGACTCCACCTCGAGCCGCAGCTTGCTGGACTGGGTGCCGGGCTGGTGAGCGGCTGCCGGCGCGGTGAAGGGTGAGCCGAAGAGGGCGTTCACCAGAATGACGAGTGCGGTGAGGCCGAGAGCAGTCGAAACCCGGGTCACTCATGCACCTCATTTACGCGCGAGCCCGCCAGCGACTCTTGGGTGTTGCCGGGCAACCCCAGCAACTCCTGTGCCCGGCGCGCCAGCTTGCGCTCATCCGCATACGCCAGGGTGGCGTCCAGTTCTGCGAACGGAACCCACGCGACCTCGGTGACCTCGACGTCGTCGTCACTGAGCTCGCCGCCGGTCGCTTCCAGCAAGAAATGGTGCACGGTCTTGTGCACCCGCCTGCGCTCGGCGACGAACCAATAGTCGATGGTGCCGAGCGGCATGATCACCTGCGCGGAAATGCCGGTCTCCTCCTTCACCTCGCGCACCGCGGTCTGCTGATGGGTCTCGCCGTCCTCGATGTGCCCCTTGGGTAGTGACCAAAGCAGCGCACCGTTGCGATCCAGTCTGCCGATGAGCGCGACGCAGCCCTGCGCCCGGTCCACGACGACTCCGCCGGCTGACGTCTCGTCAACCGTAGTCAGCCGTCTCGAGCGGCGGCGCCGGGACCGGCGAGTGCTGTCTTCAGTCATGGCCGGGCCGCTCGCCGCTCGAGTCACCGGATCCAGGCATACCAGCGATGCTAGCTTCCCTCGGCGCGCCAGTAGGCTGAACTTGGACGGCTCTTAGGAATAGGCCCCGGAGGCGATCGGCCTCGCAATCATGCTGATTACTAGGAGGTGCGACCGGCACCGGGCGGTGGTTGGGGCGTACTGAGCGCCTGACCAGCCTGCCGGCGCGTGAGGCACTAGGAGGCGCGACCGGCACCGGGCGGTGGTTGGGGCGTACTGAGCGCCTGACCAGCCTGCCGGCGCGTGAGGCACTAGAGTTGGACGCCGTGTCTGAATCCCGCGCCAAGCGCACCGCGGTCGCTGAGCTGCTCCGCGTCTCCCCCGTTGCCGACGAGCTCGCCCAGCGGTTCGCCGATGCCGGTCACCAGCTGTTCCTGGTGGGTGGCAGCGTGCGGGACGCCTTACTGGGGCGGCTCTCGCCCGATCTCGACTTCACCACCGACGCCCGCCCGGAGCAGGTGCTGGCGCTGGTGAGGGACTGGGCGGACGCGGTATGGGAGACCGGGATCGAGTTCGGCACCGTCGGCCTGCGCAAGCGGGGCAGCCAGCTCGAGATCACCACTTTCCGCGCCGACACCTACGACCGGATCACCCGCAACCCCGAAGTCGTTTTCGGGACGTCCATCGACGGCGACCTGCTGCGGCGAGACTTCACGGTCAACGCGATGGCCGTCGACCTCACCTCGCGGGAGTTCGTCGACCCGTTCGGCGGAATCGACGCGCTCGGCAAGCGCGAGCTCGACACCCCGGCGACCCCCGCCGAGTCTTTCGCCGATGACCCCCTGCGCATGCTGCGGGCGGCCCGGTTCGTGTCCCAACTCGGCCTCGTACCGGCACCCCGGGTAGTCGCGGCTATGACGGACATGGCCGAGCAGATCAATCGCATCACGGCCGAGCGGGTCCAGGCGGAGCTGTCGAAGCTGCTGCTCGGGGCAAAGCCACGGCTCGGCATCGAGCTGATGGTGCACACCGGGCTGGCCGAGCACGTGATGCCAGAGGTGCCGGGGATGCGGCTGGCCATCGACGAGCATCACCAGCACAAGGACGTCTATCAGCATTCGCTGACCGTGCTCGATCAGGCCATCGACCTGGAGACCAAGCACGAGCCCAGCAGCGAGCCGGACCTGGTGCTGCGGCTGGCCGCGTTGCTGCACGACATCGGCAAGCCTGCCACCCGGCGGTTCACCGAAGGCGGCGGCGTGACCTTCCATCACCACGAGGTGGTCGGCGCGAAGATGGCGCGCAAGCGGCTGCGTGCGCTGCGCTACTCGAAGGAGATCGTCTCCGACGTCTCGCAGCTGGTGTTCCTGCACCTGCGCTTCCACGGCTACGGCAGGGGCGAATGGACCGACTCGGCGGTCCGGCGCTACGTCACCGACGCGGGTCCGCTGCTGGCCCGGCTGCACAAGCTGGTGCGCGCGGACTGCACCACGCGTAACCGGCGCAAGGCGGCGGGCCTGCAGCGCACCTACGACGAGCTCGAACAGCGCATCGCCCGGATCGCGGCCGAAGAGGACCTGGCACGTGTCCGGCCCGACCTCGACGGCAACGAGATCATGCGGCTGCTCGGGCTGCCGCCGGGCCCGCTGGTGGGGCAGGCCTGGAAGCACCTCAAAGAGATCCGGCTCGACCGCGGGCCGCTCGAGCACGAGGAAGCGGTGGCCGAGCTACGCCGCTGGGCCGCCGAGCGGGGCATCGAAGCGCCTGATCAGCAGCCCTGATCAGCGCTGTTCCAGCGCGCCGCTCACCACGTGGTGCGCGACCGCTCGTGGCAACAGGTAGGCCAGCGCGCCGCCGGGCATGCCGCCCCAGGGCAGGCACACCCCGGTCAACACCCGCAGCGGCCGCGTGACCCGGTAGTCGACGCGGTGCGCCTCGCGGTCCGGCAGCAAGGACGTCTCACGGAACTTCGCGCCCGCGGCGTGGGTCAGGTTCCCGCTGTCGTCGCCGAAGCGCACCAGCTCGGTGCCCGCGGGCAGCACGACGAGGCGCTTACCCCGGAACAGCGACAAGGGCGGCTCGCCCCGCAGCGGCATAATCGGCCAGTCGCTGGGGTCTTCCGCTTCGTCGGCCTCGGACAGGCCCCTGGTCGGGTGGAAGGCGAGCGCGCCGAGCAGATGCGCCGCCGCCGCTTGCATGCTGGTGAAGTGCTCGACGCGTTGGGGCACGTCACCGGCGTAGAAGGCGACCTGCCAGCCCGCGGGTTCCCGCAGCAGGCACCAGGCCCCGTTGGCGGTCTCGCCGATCCGGTACGCCTGCCGCGAGATGCCGAGCTCGGCGACGCGCTTGTGCAGCAGGGTCAGCAGCTCGGACGCACGTAGCTGCGGTGACATGCTGTCTTCGCGCTCGACCTCGGTCACCGCGTCGTGTTCGTCCAGGTCCTCCGGCGACTGCGGCGGATACGGCTCGCCAAGGACGTCGGCCCGCGCGGTATCGCGGACCCGCTGCTTGACGAACGGCGGGCGGTACGAGTTCGCCCGGATGTGGTCGAGCAGCTCCGCTTCCGGCGCGACGCCGTGCATGCGCAGGTAATGCGGCACGGCGGCGGGCCAGATCCAGGTGCCGTCGGTGTGAAACGCGTGCGGCACGCTCGGCGCCGTCTGGGGTGCGAACAGGTCCCGCTGCGGCCCGCCGCCGACGTGCACCACCGGCGAGCGATAGAGATACGACAACACGCCACGCACCTCATGGGCGGGCACCGGCGGCCGGCGGACAGCGGGCTGCTCGCCGGGGGTGTGGTTATCGAGGACTACCGCGTGCCGGAAGGTGATATCGAGCGGCAGCCCGGCGCGCGCGGCGAGCCACGGCGGGATCTGGTCTGGCTTCCGCGGGAAGCGCGTCAGGTCGACGGCGAACGCACCGGCGGTCGGCCTGCCGCCCTCGTCGGGGGCTCGCCGCCAGCGTGGCTGCGAGGAAGTGTCGTAGTCGAAGTCGAAGGTGTTCTCCGGGGTCAACCGGAACGTGCCCTCAAACCAGGTGCCCTCGCCCGGCTTATACATCGCCGCACGGAGCTGCCCGAAGAGCTGACTGAGGATCGGCGGGGAGCTCAGCGAGTAGGCGGTGTCGTCAACGTCGGCGGCGAGGCCGCGTACCTCCATCTCCGCGTAGTCGCCGACCTGCCGGAACCGCGCGGCGATGTCGCTGCCGTCCTCGGGGCGCAGGTCCTTCAGCGCACGCCCGATCGCGCGCAGCAGCGGTTTCGGATCGTCCGCGGACGGCTCCGCCGCACCCGTCCGCTCGGTGAAGTCATGCCGTTCCTGCCAGAGGGCCTCGACGTGCTCCGGCGCCGCCGTGGTGCCGAACCCGCCGTCCTCGGCGAGCAACCCCAGCTGGGCGGCGACGGCTTCGTCGGTGCCGAGCCACCGCAGGGGGAGTGCGCCCGAATCCAGCTGATCGGCGAGGACGAACAGCTCATCGGCGTAGCGGCAGTGCGTGCGGATGGTGAACTTGTCCGGCGCATCGGCGTCGGCCACGACCTTGGCGGGCGCGCCGTCGTGCTGCTGGTCGAATCCCTCGGGCGGCGCGGCGCCTGCCGACGCGATGAGCAGCACGGTGCCGTCGGATGTCGACGTCTTCGCGCGGAATGGTTGTCCGTGCCAGCTTGCGTAAAGGGCGTCAGGGTGGACGGCGGGTGCAACCTGATGACGCACGAGATCCCCTCCAGTGTTTCAGCAGTCAACTTATCGTTTCGCGAGTTCGTGCGCACGCGGTTCGGTAGTTTTACCCGAGCGTCGACCGCGCGCCGCCCTCACCCGGGTGGGTGACGGTGACGCAGGAGGAGTCCCGCGGCGTGGCCGCCGGTGTGGGTGCGATCATGTTGCGCGTGCGAGTGGACGCCATTGAGCAGGGAGCCCTGCTTGTCGCAGATCCGAACATGTCCGACCCGAACTTCCAGCGGACGGTGGTGTACATCCTCCATCACAGCGGCGAAGGCTCGCTCGGGGTGGTCTTGAACCGGCCGAGCGAGGTGCCGGTCGACCAGGTGCTGCCCGACTGGGCGGAGTACGTCGACGAACCGGGCTCGGTCTACTTCGGCGGCCCCGTCGAGCAGGAGACCCCGTTGTGCCTCGCGGCGTTGCGTGCGGGCGAGCAGGCGGGAGTGCCGGGAACCATTTCGGTATGCGGGCCGATGGCGCTGGTCGTGCTCGATTCCGACCCCGACGAGCTGGTGCCGAAACTGCGCGGCATGCGGGTCTACGTTGGGTATGCGGGATGGGAAGCCGGCCAGTTGGAAGACGAACTCGAGCGCGAAGACTGGCTGGTGGTCCCCGCGCTGCCGAGTGATGTGCTCGCCGCGCCGGGCACCGACCTCTGGGGCCAGGTGCTGCGCAGGCAGGGCGTCCCGATGGCCTTGCTGGCCACCCACCCGGGGGACCTGCTGCGCAACTGACCACGCGCGCTGAAAGACGCACTCAGTCCACTGGGTGGAGTGAGTGGGCCTTTCAGTCCGTTGAACGGACTGAAAGCGTCTTTCAGCGCGCGGTTACGCTCCGCAGCCGCCG